>JANNQW010000081.1:0-2223 GCA_031400955.1 Verrucomicrobiota bacterium | reverse complement strand
AGGTAATGCGTCTTGCGCCGCACCGTGGGATGAGCCACGGCGCTGATGCCGGGCTTAAGCTGGCTGAAGTCAACACGACCACGACGGAAAAGCGTCTCAAGGAAGGACTGCGTGGCCTGCTCGACGCCGGGCACAGCGGTGGAACCTGTATCCAGCGCGGCGGGCGCGATGAGACCGCGGCGCGAGAACGATGCCGTGCGCACCACCAGGGCTCCTTCGGTCAGACCGAAGGCGCTGGCGCGCAAAATCATGTCGCGGCCACGCGGCATTTCATCGCCTGGAGTAGGTTTGGCGACTACGGCACGGGCGGCTTCGGCTTTGAGCGAGCGGGCGGCTTCGAGTGAGAGCAGGCCCCGGCGCACGAAGGCACTGCGAAGGGCGTCGTCATATTTGCCTTCGAAGGTCGCGGCATCAGCCCAGATGATTTGCGCGGCTACCTCACTATAAAATGCGGCGCTGAGCGCGGCGGCTTGAGCCGCCTTGGAGAGCAAGGCACCGGCGTCGTGGGCGACCTTGAGCAGGTCTGCCTCATTGGGCTTGGGTGAGATGATCTTGAGCATGGCGCTCATGGCCTCGAAGAAACCCGCCGTGAATACGCGGGAGAATGAGTGCGGCTCCGACGAGAGTTGGTCATCGGGCGCCGTGGGCGGAAGATACATCGGGTCGCGATAGAAAAAATTGTTCACCGCATTGCGTAAACAATCAGGAGGAGCGGACTGGGCATTGATGGAGTGAACCGCCTTGCCGAACTGCTCGGCGAATCGCGAGAGCAGCGACGTGTGCCAGAGGCGGCCACCAGTTTCCTTCAACACTGCGGAGCGCACCTCAGGAAGCTGGAGTGCGCAAAGGATGGCCGAGATATCACCAAAGGATTCGTGGAACGCGGCGACTTCATCGAGCGTGGCGTCCCAGAGATCGGGCCGTAACGAATCAAGAACGGCATGACCGAACTCATGAGAGACGATATCCGCGCTCTCACCGGTGTAGATGGTTCGACCGCTGACGGTGCCGTGGAAAAACGAAAGCGACTGGCGATCATAGTAGGCGTTCAAATCTTCACCAGCGTCGAGATGGACGCTCAGGGTGTTCCCACCGTGCCAGGCCATGCCATCCGGCAGATGCTGACGCCAGAATTCTTTCGCGCGATGCAAAGCGTCGGCTCCTGTCCAATAACGGAAATTTGCCGTGCCCGGTGAATAAACTGCCGGTGCGGGCTGCGCGCCCTCGATTTGCATGGGGAGCGGCGCCAGCGTCAGAGTGGCTCCGGGTCGCTTCTCAGTTTTCAGACCGGACTCTGGATCATCCTGCCAGGCCACGATAGGAGCCAGCGTGCGTGGCTTTTTGGCAGCAGGCGCTGCTTTTACTTTGGGTGCGGGTTTCGCTTTCGGTTCCGGTTTGGCCTTGGGTGCTGCTTTCGCTTTGGTCTTGGGAGCAGGCTTGGCCTTGGGCGCTGCTTTCGCTTTGGGAGCGGGCTTGGCTTTGGCAGGGGTTTTCTTGGCGGGTGCTTTTTTCGGTGTAGGGCGCTTGGATTTCTTCATAGTATGGAAAAATTGAGCAGTCTATCAAAGCGCCGCCAGGGGTTGCGGAGTTCTGGATATTAGCCACCCTAATAAAGATGCTGCCCTGTTGACAAGTTTTTTGCGTGTCTATTCGCTGTTTTTCTTCAGAAAACCGCAAGTTTGAGCCTTTCGAGCCTTGACCTGCCCCCTCCCGGACGATATTCCGCCCTGCCATGATCCTGACCGCGCCAGCCAAAATCAACCTCCACCTCCGTGTTTTGGGACGGCGAGACGATGGATTCCACGATTTGGAGACGCGGCTGTGTCCCATTTCAATAGCTGACGAGGTTCGCCTAGAGTCGCGACCGGATGGAAATGTCAAGCTGACCTGCTCCGATCCCACGGTGCCCACAGACGAGTCCAACTTGGCGCTTCGGGCCTTGCGGGCATTTGAAGAAACCACAGGAATCCGGCGTGGCTGGAACCTCGATTTGCAAAAAAACATCCCGCACGGAGCGGGGCTGGGCGGCGGGAGCAGTGATGCCGCCGCTGTTCTTCGTGGTTTGAATCAATCCTGCGATCACCCTCTTCAGGCGCATGCTCTCAAAGATCTGGCAGCGGGACTGGGATCCGATGTGCCGTTTTTTCTTCAAGAAAAAACCTGTGACGCCAGCGGTCGGGGCGAGATCTTGCAGCCCGTCGAGTTTCCCTGGCAACTACCACT
>JANNQW010000080.1:0-1873 GCA_031400955.1 Verrucomicrobiota bacterium | reverse complement strand
CGTTCGTGCGCGATCTGCGCAATCTCTTCCATCGGCGCAATGACTCCCGTTTCATTGTTGGCCCACATCACACTGACCAGCGCCGTCTGACCGGACTGCGTCGCCTCGCGCAAATTATCCAGGCACACACGCCCGCCGTGGTCGACATCGACCTCGGAAACAGGCCGGCCATATTCCATCCACCGGCGAGCCGTCTCCAAAACCGCGCTGTGTTCTGTTTTCACAGTGACAAAATGTCCACGACGCATCTCCATCGTGATCGCCGAGCCAATGGCCGCGTTGTCTGACTCCGTGCCGCCGCTGGTAAAAATAATCTCGTCCGGCTCGGCATCGATCAGCGCGGCAACTTGTTCCCGCGCCGTATCGAGCGCTTTCTTCACGAACCTTGCGGCAGCATAAGACGCCGAAGGATTGGCGTAATGCTCCGTCAGGAAAGGCAGCATCGCTTCCACGACGCGGGGGTCCACCGGCGTGGTCGCGCTGGCATCAAGATAGATCATGCCGGAGCATCCATACTTCGACGCTGCGGGTCAACGATCAAGATTTCTCACCGTCAGCATCATCAACCGGAGATGCTTTCTCGCCTGCGGAAATTTTGACCGACCGCAGCAGACGCGCCGCATAAAATCCGTCGCCGCCATTTTCGCCGGGCTGCAGATGAAGTTCTTCTTCCAGCTTCCATTCATCACCACGATCGGCCAGAAAGGCCCGCACCTGCTGTTCGTTTTCGGCCGGAAGAATGCTGCACGTCGCGTAGACCAGCTTCCCGCCCGGCTTCACCATGCGTGAATGACTTTGTAGAATCTCGCTCTGAACCAGACGCAGCCGGTCCAGTTCTTCCGGACTCAATTTCCACTTTGTGTCGGGATTGCGACGCAGCACGCCGAGCCCGCTGCACGGCACATCGAGCAGCACCCGATCCGCACTGACGGAAAGTCGCTTGATCGATTTTGCATCTTCTACCAATCGGGCCTCAACAATGCCCGCTCCATTGCGTCGCGCGCGACGACGCAGCTCCTCGAGTTTCCAATTGTGAATGTCGAGCGCAATGATCCGTCCCTTGTTCTGCATCAGCGCGGCGATGTGCAGAGTCTTGCCGCCCGCACCTGCGCAGGCGTCGATCACCCGCATGCCCGGTGCCACTTGGAGAAAGGGCGCGATGCATTGTGACGAAGCATCTTGCAGCTCAAACAAACCGTCTTTGAATGCCGCCGTCGTGAACAGGCTTTTGCGTTCGCGCAAACGCAGCGCATCGGGAATCCCGCGCACGGGCCCGGCCTCGATGGTCTCGCGATGCAGGACTTCCTGAAGATCGCGCAATGAAATCCTCAACGTGTTCACTCGCAAATCCACCGGTGCCGCCTTGTTTAGAGCCTGCACCATCTCCGGCCATGCCGCGCCGATCTCGCGAGCGCCCAAATTATAAAGCCAATCCGGCAACGCCGCCCGGACCGCCGGCGAAACATCAGCCTCCGTTTGCGCGCGCACGCTAGCCACACTGACCGCGCGGCATTCGGCGAAGGGCGCCCATTCACCTTCGCGGCTGACCCAATACGCACCCCACACCTGCCAGAGCCGCATCTCGGTGATCGACTCCTTGTTGAGACATTCTTCATCAGGAAGCCCCGCCAGATGCCAGTGCCAGCGCCACCAGCGAACATTGTCATAAACACTCTCGGCAAAGAGACGCCGGTCGCGCGCGCCCCATTTTTTATGCGCCTTGAAAGTGCGCTCGATGACTTTGTCCGCATGATGTCCACGAATGAAAACATCCGCGAGCGCGACAATAACTTCAGCAATGACAATTCGGGGGAGTTTCAAGGACGCTGTTCTTAGCATCATCGAGCGCACAATGCGAGCGGCATGTGCGTGG
>JANNQW010000079.1:0-6335 GCA_031400955.1 Verrucomicrobiota bacterium | reverse complement strand
TGGAAAGCATCGTTCTCGCGCTCCGCTGGAGCGCACATGGCCCAACCATAAGCCGGTGGTTGTCACCACCGGCTATGTTCTTGCGACCCTCCGGGTCGCGCAGAAAGAATGATCCTGTTTTCAACTGCTCGTGGTATAACTTCGCAGCCGCAGCTCGTGAGAGCACGGGCTGCGGCAAGTTAAAAATTCTCCGGCCGCTTTCGTCTCACTTGGAGAACATCTTGTCCTTCTCATTCCCGCCGCTGAGGAGGTAGGCAAGGAGGTCCTTGAGTTCATTTTCGTTCAGCGAGTTGATCAATCCTGGAGGCATCATGCTCACGGCATAGTCCTTGCGGCTTTTGATATCCTTGACTTCAATCGGGATGGTAAAGTTAGGCGCGAAGGGGTTGGTCATGACGTTTACCTTGCCACCCTCTTCGCTGATGATGCGGCCGACAACGGTGCTGCCATCAGTCTTTTCGATTTGATGGGATCCGTATTGGTCGCTGACGACCTTGCTGGGCTCGGTGAGGTTTTCCACGAGATCGCGGATGGTGTAACGGTTGCCCGAACCTGTGACGTCGGGGCCGATGCTGCCGCCGCTGCCGGCGAAGTTGTGGCAAGCGGCGCACATCACAGCGCTGAAGAGGTTTTTACCGCTGGCGAAGTCACGGCCTTTCAAGCCGCCCTGGGCGATTTTGACCACGTCGTCGGTGGAGTAAGCCCGGCCCGGTCCCTTGGGTGGAGTGATATTGGCGGGAATGACATTTCCCACTTTGCTGGAAATGGCGTCGAGCTGAGCAAGTTCGTCTTTCGGCGCAAACTTTGCGAGCGCATCCTTGCGTGTGTTTTCAATGAAGCCCCTGAAGCTGTTGCCACCTTTCCATGAACTGGTGCGGGGGAACCATGAGAAGTAGGTCTGCCGCAGTTCCGGCGTCCAGCCGGCGGTGCAGTTACGCAGGGCGAACATGTAGGCAATCTGCAGGCGGTTGGGGCGGCTCTGGTGGACTTCCATGGCGGCCTTGCCGTAGCCGGTGTTGCCGTAGCCGGTGTTGCGCTCCAGCAGGGCGTCGGTGGCGAGGGCTTCGTCGTCATCACGCGCGCTGGCCATGAGGCCGAGGGTCTTGGCGGCAACGGTCTTGGAATCAAGAAAGATCAAGAGCTGACATAGCTCGCGGTTCAGCGATGAATCCTTGGCAGGATAGAGTGGATCAAGATGAGCGGCAGCCTTCGCGCAGGCGGCGGCGTCCGGTTTGCCGAGTCGCGTAAAGGCCAGCTGATAGGCGCGGATAAGCTGGAGCTGAAGGTCGGGGCTGAGCGACTTAAAGTCGAGCTTGTCGAGCGCGGCGAGAATGCGCGCCTGCAATTTGCCATCGGCTTCGTTCGTCGGCCCCACGCCTGCCGAGGAACTTCCAGCCGCAGACTTTTTTGCCTCACCAGGATTTTCGACGTGCTTCTCCGTGCGGCTCATGCGCGCGAGGGCGATCATGGATTCGATGAGAGCCTGTGGCTCTGTAAGCGAAAGCGCTTTCTCTGCCCACGTGGCCACGGGCTGGCGCTCCAGCGCGATGCGAGCGGCGAAGCGCAGGTTCCTGTCCTTGTCACCGATGAACTTCAGCGCCTTGGCTGTGGCATCGGCACTCGGCGCAGTTTGATGAAGCTGCTCCAGTTCCCATCGTGTTGCGAAAGAATTACTCAACACAGCAGGCTTCGCCTTCTCCGTGCTCTCCTTGCCGACGTAAGTCGCGCGATACACCGCGCTCTGTGTTTTCCGTCCGCCGATGGCGAAATACATCGCCCCGTCGTGGGGATTGATGATGACATCGGTGAGCGGGAGCGGCTTGCCGAAGATGAATTCCTCCTTCACCGCCTTGAAGCCCGCGCCGCTGGGCTCGAAGTGGACGGCATACATGGTGCCGTAGGTCCAGTCATTGCTGAACAAGGCGCGCTGATATTTCGCGGGGAACTTCGCGCCGGTGCCGAAGGTGGTGCCGGTGGGCGAGCCAGGACCGATGTCCACGACGGCGGGCAGGCTGTCTTCATAATAGGCGGGCCATCTGCCGCTGCCGCTGCGCCAGCCGTATTCGCCACCGCTCACGCAATGGTTGATGCGGGTGGGGACATACCAAGGTGCGCCGATGTCCCACTCCATGTCCGAGTCATAGGTGAACATTTCGCCGTTGGCGTCGAGGGCGAAGTCGAAGTGGTTGCGGAAGCCCGAGCAGAAGAGTTCGACCTTCTTGCCATCGGGATCTATTTTGCAGATGTAGCCGCCGGGGGCGAGGGTGCCGCGCGCATGGCCGCGCGCGTCCCACATGCGGGGCAGGATGTGGTCTTCGTCCCAGGAGTTCATCGCAGTGCGGGAGGCGCTGAGATTTTCCGGAAGCTTGGTAAGATTGCCGCTATTGAAGAAAATGCTCTTACCGTCGGGTGAAAGCTGGATCGAATGCGGCCCGTGCTCTCCGCTTCCAGGGCAGGCGCTGAGCAGTTCAGGCTCGCCGAAATTGTCGCCATCCTTGTCCTTGAGGCGGTAGAGCCCTTGCTTCATGCCTTTATTCTCAGGCGCGCTGCCTTCGTCCAGCATGACGTAAAGCGAGTCATGCGCATAGAGCAGACCGTGGGCGCCTCCGATGCGAACATCCATCTTCTCCACCACGGCGGGCGATGATGAGCCGATAGGCGGCGGCGTGAGACGGTAGATGGCACCGTATTGGTCGCCGCAGAGAATCCGGCCCTTCTTGTCCACGGTTAAGGCGACCCAGGAACCCTGCTGCGCCTTGGGCACGGTATAGAGCAGTTCGACTTTGAAACCTGCCGGGGCAGTAATCTCGGTGGATGCTATCTGCGCCATCATGGCTGAAGATAAGAGTAATGAGGAGGCGAGCGTCAGGAGGCGGGAGGTTTTCATGTTTTGGTGAGAATGAGAAATGGAACGTGAGAATACAATGCTGTGACGCATGTTCTTTCAGAACGAAGTTGTTTTATATTCTGGCTGCACGCTGTCAACTCATTGCGGTTCTGCGTTGCGGAGTTTAGATTCCGCGCTGCTCCATGGACCGTCGGTGTCCACGAACCAGTGCTTTTTCACAGCCTCCTTGCCGATGGTTGTTTTGGAACAGCGCTTCTCGATCGCCTGATAAAAGCGGTCAGCCTGCTTCTCATGCTTCGCCTTGATCCAGTTGCCGGCAGTGTTGAGCACGTCAGCGGTTTCCTCGGCTTCATCAGGCATCAGGGCTGCGGCTTTCCAAGCTAGTCCTGCCGCGACATGGCGGTAATGGTAACGCAGTTCCGGATTTATCTTGGTGGCGGCCAGTCGTTTTTTTTCCTCTGCACTCACGGGCAGGGCGAAGGATGCCTTGGGCAGTTTGGAATTATCTTCGCCATCTGTGTCTACAATCAGATGAGGCTTTCCAGTGAGGCGCACCATGGCCAGGTCGCCGTCGCCAAAAGCTAGGGACGATCCGTCGGGACCGACCTCGGTGCCCATGAGTTCCATTCCATCGTTGCGAGCAATCCAGGCGGCGTGGAACAGCGCGCGGGCACGCTCACTCTTCGGTGCTTTCTCGTTAGTTCCCTCTGCCAGCGCTGTTGTGTAGCTGTCGAGTTTTTTCTGCATTTCCTCGTTAAAGTGCTTATGCGCGGTCTTGTAGTCATCCTCCCTGACAAGACGGCGGGCGGCGAGATTGCGCAGCTTGACGGGGTAATTACGCCACTCGGCGACGGCATCTGATTTTTCCTTTTTATCGTCCGGCTTTGGCGGATTCGCGCGGACGTAGTCCAGCAGTTCCTTCGTCGTGAGGCAGCGTTCCGCGACATAGGCGGCGTCTTCCCACAAGTCCGCCGCAAGAAAGGCGTTGAGCGCCTGAATGAACTCGGCACGCGCGAGATGCACCGTGCCGAGGTCGCCGTTGAGTGATTCGTGCGGAAACCATTCTTCGCCCGCGCTAAGGCTGTTCTCCAGGTTTTCGCTTTTGGGCAGGTCGCGAACCGCTTCCGCAAAAAGGGCCACGCTTTCCTTCAACTTGCCGTCGCGCAAGGCGAGCTTGCCTTTGAGCCAGCGCGCGGCGCAGGATTTTCCGGCGGACAGTTTTAACCAGCGTGCGGCATCGGCGTATTGACCGGCACTGTAGGCGACCCAGCCAAGATGTTCCGCGTCCGGCGTCTCTTTAATGTTGGCGGATTCGACAGCAGCCAGCCAGCGTTTCTGACGTGTGGGTTTTAGTTTGCTGGTGCCATCGGTGTATTCTGTCTCCACGCCGGCGGCGAGAACATGCAGCGTGACCAGACGGCGCAGCAGCGGAACCTTGGCCGCTTTTTTCAGAGCTTCCTCGGTGGTCTTTGCAGAATAAGCCTTCAAGGCAAGTGGCGTGGGAGCATCCTTGTCCGGTTGATCATTCTCATTGTTTCCATCACGATCCGGGATCAATGACTTGAGAGACACCACAGCGGAAACATCGCCGAGTGCAAGTTGCGTCAGATAAAGCCGGGCCGCATTCTCCGCATGGCCGGCGTCCAGTTCCGCGCGGGCTTCCCAGCCATAACTGTCCGCTGCCAAACCCCAAGAATCGACGAAGCCATCCTTGGCCAGTTGCCTGGTGTTTTGAAAGTGCTTCACGGCTTCGTCAAATTTATCCTCGGAGAGATAAAATTTACCAAGCATATATTCCGCCCAGACGCTGCGATGTTTGCGTTCCGCAGCTGGACGCTTCAGCAGAGCCTCCCAGGCGGCTCGGGCCTCGTCAGAGTTTCCGCTGATGCTGTGCGCCGCGCCCTTTTGATAGTTCTCAAAATCAGTTCCAGCAGTGTCTTCCTTCGATTTCAAGTATCCGCTCTTCACGGCTTCAGCGAGCTCGGCATTCTCAACAACTGCGCGTTCAGCGGTGTTGCGGACCTCGGCTGGCTTGAATTCCTGCGCGAGACGTTTGCACTCCAGTTCCCAGAAAAATTCCGGTGTCATGAGCACCCGCTTCGCGCCGCCATCCAGCACTGACCAGGGACCGTAATATCCCGTGGCCATGACATGTTGTGGTGAATGACCCAGCAGAAAAATGCAGAGTGCAATGCTAGCGGGAAATTTCGACATGAATGGTGGCGGCAGATTCCAGCCGCAGCCAGCCGATAGCACGCTCCGCACCCGGCGGCAATCGCATGCTGGTGTGATCCACAGGAGAAAAACTGACGCGCCCCGGCTCAGACCGCACCTTCCAGCCCGGAAGCGCCTCCGCCGTGCCCTGACTGCTGCTGCTCCAAGTCAGGATGATTTCTCTTTGGGGAGCATCATCAGTTTCTCCGTCGTTGTGCCACGAAATATCGGCGAGCGATAGCGGCGTGTTCTGTTGCACAAGGCCGTTGATACGAATGCTAAAAGATGTTCGCGGAGTCCGGCCTTCCATCACCGCCCGCAGGGTGAGGATCGGCCAGTTGTTGCGCTCGTTCCCGACCGGCAGCCGATACCAGATGAGCCCGGTGCAGGACGGAGGACGATGGGCGCGCCATTCACGCACGAGTGTGGCCATCGCCTCCGCATCGCTGGAAAACTCAATGACACGCGTGCCGGGTGGCCATGTGGGATGAACGCTGTCGGATTCAATGCCGGCAAGTTTTCCGGCTGCATCGTAACCCGCGCGATAACGATAAGTCGGCAGGGCAATTTCGAACGGCACGTTCAGTTTCTCTGCACGCTTCACCCAGTCTCTGGCCAAAGCAGGATCGCAGATCAAGCGCGTGCGTTCCGTATCGGCGGCAGGGCGGAGCGAGTGAACTTGCAGAACGTAGCGTCCCGCTTCACGCACCAGCGCCGAAAATTCAGGTTCATCAAGCCACGAGGGCAGCGTCGTGATGACCAGCGGTGTCGGTGCAATCGCCTGGCGCAGCGCGCGCACCCATTTCGTGTAAGCGGAAAGTTTCTTCTGGGCGCAGTCGAAATCGAGTTGGAGCTCGACGGGTGTAACTTTGGCGGCATTCGCTGCGGCAATCAGTTCACGACCCGTGCGGCAGATGAACTCGATCACGCTATCGTATTCGGTAAATGCCATGCCGACGGGAGCTACGCGCAGCGCGATGCAGCAAGGACGACTGCTGTTTCTCAGCGCCTCCCAGTTGATGCGTGGTTTCACCAATGATGGTGCTCCATTCTTCCATTCGATTTCCGCACCGAGAACGACAAAGCCATCGAGCTTGTCCTTGCTGGATTCAATGGCCGTGGAAACCGGAGTCGTCCAGTCGCGCTGCCAGATGTAGGCGCGCTGTGAGAGGGCAGGGGATTCTTCTTTCGTCCGGCATCCGGTCAGCAGCACTCCCGCCGCCATGAATGCCAGCAAATATTTCAGCGGAAGCCATGGATTGTCGATACGTGG
>JANNQW010000078.1:0-5953 GCA_031400955.1 Verrucomicrobiota bacterium | reverse complement strand
ATGCGGTGATCGCGGACGCGCTTGACGTTGACGCGCATCCACACATCCAGATTAAGATACTTCTTGGGATTGACCTTTTCCTTCGTGTCGTAATAGCGGGCACGGATTTTTTCAAAGTCTTCCTTGTCAATGGCGTCGATGAACGGCTGTGCTGCCAGCGGATAACACAGCCGACGCAGCATGGCTTTCGTGCTGTAAACCGCATCGAGATTGAAAAGCTTTTTTAACTTGTGAGAAAGGCGCATTTTGGGTGCAGTGCATACAGCGGTGCGGAAAATCGTTCAAGAAGTAATCTCAAGTTGACCGCAGTTGCGGCTGAGCTACCTCCACCCATGGCCCAACGATTTGATGAAGTGAATTACTACGAGGAATTTCTCGCCGAGCGCGAAGAAATCCAGCGCCTGAAATGGATCATCAGCGAGAAAGAAGGTCGTGACGTCGGCTTCGAGCGCACGCTGACGGAGTGGGTGGCAAAGCACCGGGATCCCTGGAGAAAAGCGAGGCATTCAACCACAGGTGGTTAGCAAGCCTCGCAAAATAAGGTGATGGAATGCTGGCCGGGTGCCGGGCGCAGCTTGGCCCTGTGACATGAGGCTGGCAGCCCAAACACAAGAAGTGCTCATCTTTTGCCGGCGTCGACGCTCTAATTTCGAGTCGATTTACATATCGACGAGCTATGAATCACAATGCCCGCGCTGCCAAATCGGTTGCGTGGGTGATATTCCTGCGCAATTCTGACAAATATCCCTGACATGTGTCTCACGTCCCCATGCCTTCCATAAACTTCCGCAACAAACTCCTCTGGCTGTCCCTGACCGGTGGACTCCTCCTTTCCGGCTCCACGCGCGCCGCGGAAAAAATCGATGCCAAGAAATTCCCCGGTTACGTCGTGGATGAGGTCGTGGTGCCAGTGCCCAGTGAGATTTTTGCCGTGCTGGACAAGCTGGGTTCGCCCAACTGGAAAGATGAGGTGCGCAAACCGAAACTCCCGGACACAACGGACCGGATGGAACTATCCCTGATCTTCGGAGTGGTGGTGGCGGAAGGTTTTGTCGCCGTTCAAGCCCAGGACAAACAGACCGTGGAAGATATCGGCCGCAATGTCATCAGTCTCTCGAAAAAGCTCGGCCTCGGCAAATCAGTCACCCAGCATGCACAAAGCATCCTCGACGCAGTAAAGCAAAACGACTGGAAAGCGGTGCGCAAAGAACTGGACCTGACGCAGGCCACGGTGCGTTCCGAAATGGACCGGCTGCGCGACGGTGATCTGGCGCAGTGTGTCAGTCTGGGCGGCTGGCTCCGCGGCACAGCGTCCGTGACTTCGGTCGTAAACAAGAACTACACTCAGGATCGCGCCGAACTTCTCAATCAACCGCTGCTGGCCGAGCACTTCAGTAAGTCGATGGGCAGCATGTCAGAGGGCGCACGTAACAACAAGCTAGTCAGCGAGATCAACAAAGGCCTGACATCGATTCGCAAGGACATGACCGTGAACGATGGGATTTTCCCACCTGAAAAGGTGCTGGCCATCCAAAAAACCTGCGAGACTCTGCTCGCGCTGATCATGCACACCAGCAAGCCGGTTAAATAATTTCTCACGCAATTCAGATGCATTTGCGCCCCAAACAATCCACCTGGCTCTGCGCCGCGCTGTTCCTGCTCGGGTTTGGCGCCGTGCTGGCTACCGTCGATGAGGCGCATGACTACGCGATGGAAGCAGCCACTCCGTTTGTGAATCAGGGCTTCACTGTTCGTGAAGACTACTGGAACGGCGAAGTGGAAAGCGGCCAGCAACTCGCCATCAAACACCAGCTTTTCAAAGGCAATGAATATGCCTTCTGGCTGGGCACCGCGAATCCCGACTGCGAACTGGAAGTCGCGGTCTATGACGACAAAAACCAGCCCGTCCATATGGAACGCAAGGCCGATAAACACTCCTGTTCCGTCCGGGTGAACCCTCCGAAAACAGGCACCTACACCGTGGTCTTTAGCGTCAAGAGCAAGAAGGAACGCGGCGTCACTTGGGCGCTGGCGTATGGGTATCGGTGAGAGCAGGTTCGTGGTTCATCGTTCTTGGTTCTTGGTTGAGTGAAATTCTTTGCCAGCAGTTATCTGCCATGCCCTTGTAGCGGAACTATCAGAACGCTGAACTAAACCCAAGAACGAAGAACCGCGTCGGAAGCCCATGTCCGTTATAACCCTCAGCTACGAAACACCGCAGTTCCTGCACTCGATGCTGGGACACGATGTCGCCAACCTGCGCGTGCTGGGCGAGGCTTTCGGTGTGCGCGTGACCTCGCGCGACAGTTGGGTGAAATTCGAGGGCGATGAAGCGGGCATCGAAAAATCAAAGAAAGCGCTGACAGAACTGGAGAAGGTGCGTCGGCAAGGCGGCGAGGTCACAGTGGAGCTGTTTCAGTTGATCGTGGACAATGCCCGGGAGCCGTGGTCCGAGCTGCCAGTCGAGCATTTGATGGGACTGAAATTACTGGGCACCGCGCGCAAATCTCCCGTGCTCGCAAAAACGCGCGGACAGCTCGAATACCTCCGCTCCCTGCGGGAATGCGAAGTCGTCTTCGGCGTCGGTCCGGCCGGCACCGGTAAAACCTTTCTCGCGATGGCCCAGGCTTTGCAATGTCTGCGCGACAAAACCATCCAGCGCCTGGTCCTGACCCGGCCTGCGGTGGAGGCGGGCGAAGCGCTCGGTTATCTGCCGGGCGATCTGAATGAGAAAGTCCTGCCTTACCTCCGCCCGCTCTATGACGCACTCTTTGAACTGACGGATCCCGAGGAAGCGGAGCGCATGGTGGAAAGGGGCATCGTGGAGATTGCGCCGCTGGCTTACATGCGCGGCAGAACCCTGAAGAACGCGTTTGTGATTTTGGATGAGGGACAGAACACTACCCCCGAACAGATGTTCATGTTCCTGACCCGGCTGGGCGACGGTTCTCGATGCGTCGTCACAGGAGATCCCTCACAAGTCGATCTTCGGCACGGCATGAAATCAGGTCTCGTAGAGGCAATTCAAGCTCTAAAATCTGTGGAAGGCATTCGCTTTGTGCACTTTGCACCGAGTGATGCCGTCAGACTTCCTGTCGTCCGGCGGATTATTGAAGCCTATAAATTCCATAGACAATCAGGAGATTAAGTAGCAGAAGCACTTGAGAAATCCAGAGCATTCGTTACATTCGCCCTCCTAGGATTTTTTTCCTCATATGTTTGACTTCATCAAGCGGGCGCGCCTGCAACGCCAAGGCCTCTCATGCGGCAGATTCCGCCGCAAACAACTGCAAGGTGAACTGTGGGACACATTGCGCGATAATCCGCTCGTGGGCGTCGGTGCCTTGGTGGCGTCGTGGCTGGGACTGCTAATTCTACTGCATGTCCTTTCATCTGGACTGAATGCAGCCACAGCCGGCAGCCCAGTTTTCGTCACCGCGGTGCTGATCACCGCCTCGGTCCACTGGTATCTGGGGTTCCAAAATGAGCGCCGCAACAACAGCCAGATCTTGCTCACTTTTGTGGTGATCGGCGTGCAACTCGCGATCACTGGCTTGGCACTGAGTTACGGTTTACACCGCATGGACGCTGGCTTCTCCCTGATGCTCGCGCCTCATGCTCTGGCCCCGACCATTCTCTGCATGCTTGCCGGCCGAAGGCTTGGGCTCTTTGCCGCCGTCTACGCCACACTGCTGGGCGCCTCCCTTGTGGAAGACACTTTCGCGCTGCCATATGTCGCCACTGGATTAAGTGTCGGGTTCATCGCCGTCTTCACCAGCCAGCGAGTGCGCAGGCGCAGCCGACTGCTGAGCTGCGGTTTTTACGTCGGACTCACCGCGACACTTTACATGGTGCTCTTCGGACAGACGCACATTGTTATGGGCACGGGCAAGGAAATGCTGCTGCTGACCGCCCCCCTGCTCTGCGGCATGGTCACCACCATGCTCGCCGGCGCTCTGCTGCCTGCACTGGAAGCCGTTTTCCACATGACCACGGACATTTCCTGGCTGGAACAAGCAGACCTCAATCACCCGCTCATGCGCCGCCTCAGCATCGAAGCTCCAGGCACTTATCACCACAGCTTGGTCCTGGCCAATCTCTCCGAAGCCGCCGCCGAGGCCATCGGTGCCAACGCCAGCATGTGCCGCGTCTGCAGTTACTTTCACGACATCGGTAAGCTTTCCAAACCGGAATACTTCATCGAAAACATGAGCCCTGACGAAAACCCGCATGACGACCTCACCGCCCGCATGAGCGCGCTGGTGCTCATCGCCCATGTGAAGGACGGCGTGGACCTCGCCCTGAAATACCGTCTAAACTCCCGCATCATCGACGTCATTGATCAGCACCACGGAAACTCGCTAGTTTACTTTTTCTACCGCCGTGCACTCGACCAGAAGAAGGAACTCCTCCGACTCGTCGAGGAGGAAAAAGCGCGCGAGGACGACGTCCCCGACGTCACCGAGGAAGGATTCCGCTATCCCGGCCCCAAGCCCCAGTTCAAGGAAAGCGCCATCATCAGCCTGGCTGACGCCGTGGAAGGCGCCAGCCGCACCCTTGGCAAACCAACGCCCGCGCGCGTGGAGCAGATGGTGGAGGACATCGTCCGCGACCGCATCCTCGACCACCAGCTCGACGAATGCGATCTCACGCTCTCCGAACTCGCCGAGATCAAAGCCAGTTTCGTCAAGACCCTGCTCAGCATGATGCACGGACGCGTCAAGTATCCGAAGGAACCCGCCCAACAGCCGACGGAAACCGAGAGTGCCATCAACGTGGCGCGCAAGCAGGAGTCCCCCAGCCAAGTGGCCGCGAAGGCCAGCGCAGCGTAAAATTCGCGGCAGTTCAAGCTTTCTTCCTGTCCGGGCTTGGGCCCGTCTGATAAACTCGATCACGCGAGCCCTAGCCTGATCACCAGCCGTGCCCTCCTCAGTCCATCTCCATCTTTTCAACCACCAGACGGACCAGCCCGTTTCAATGGATTTCTGGCAGGCCACTGCGGAGCGTGCCCTCCCCTTGTGCTTTGAAGCCGCGACATCGCCCAAGAGCGAACTCCACGCGCTGCAGGAAATCGAAGTCAACTTCGTTGACGACACCACCATCGCACAGGTTCACGCCGAATTTCTCAACGATCCCACGCCCACCGACGTCATTACCTTCCCGCACGGCGAAATCTTCATCAGCCTCGACACCGCGCAGCGTCAGGCTGTCGAGCACGGTGAAACCTATGAACGCGAAGTTGCACTCTATATCGTCCACGCCCTGTTGCATCTCGCCGGCTGGGATGATCACGACGGAACCGATCGGGTAGCCATGCACAAGACTCAGGCCTCCATCCTCGATGATGCGTGGCCGGCAAATTAGCAGACCGGTTTCAAGCCCGGCTCACCTTCTCCACCGCACGCCTCTACGGGCATCAACAGCATTGCACGCGACGACTCCTGTTCGTTGTTCGCGCTTTAGCGCGTTCATTTATTTCAACACTGACGCACAAAAGCGCGCACAACGAACGGAGAAGCGGAACTGATTGCGCGTCCTAACTCTCCTCGCGATGCCGCACGATTCTCTCCACTGAGTTCTCAGTGATGACGTTCCCCTTGGAATCGCGGCCTTTGATCATCAACTCGGCAAACTTGTAGTCGATGAGCAAACTCCGCAGCCTGGGTTTGGGCTGAAGATGAATGTCGCGGCGGTCGGCATTGCTTTGCTCCTCGGTGTCGAAACGCTCAAAATAAAGAACCTTGGTTCCTGGCGTCTCCGAAGCCAGTGGATATTCCTTGTCGCGGGTGACACCGCCGACCCGGAATCGCTTGGCGAAAATGCGCCCCTGGCGTCCGTCGCGGTAGATCATATGATAAACCGCCTGCTCGTCCCGCTTGAAGATGGCGACATGGCACGGGTTCTTTCCGACATGGAACTTGGGCGCGACCTTGACCACGCTCATAATGCCCTC
>JANNQW010000077.1:0-1928 GCA_031400955.1 Verrucomicrobiota bacterium | reverse complement strand
CCTATAGCCGTGGCGCCCCGGCCGGCGAATATGTTTTGAATCTTCATTGTTACCGCTGTGGGACCGTGCCGCAAAAGGTCCAGGTAGAGGTCAGCACGTCAAAGCCTAACACCGGAAAGGGCATGGCAGTGCTTGGCACGGCAACTGTCATGCTGTTCTCGAACGGGCAGGAGCGCACTGCAATGCGTTTCATGCTGGATGGCAAGGAGTGGCTTGTTGCCCGTGGCTGGGACTTTCAGTCTCAGTCCGTCCGAGGGACTTTTATTCGCGCGTTACAATTCAACCTGTAGCCGCAGGCAGTCACAGCCGGTCGCAGGGCTAACTCACTTTGAGTAGTGTGATATTTAAGATAAATTAGACTTGTACGCCATATGTGGTGCTCCATACTGACTGGATGTCACACACAACACGATCTGAGGAGTTTTCCGGTGGGTTCCCCGAGAGCATTGAGGCGTTTGGTGAGTTGCCCGATCCTCGCGAAGGCCGTCACAAACGACACTACTTCGGCGAGATCATCTTCATGGCTCTCGCTGCCATTATCTGCCAGTGCGAAGGTTTTGATGACATGGCGCGCTTCGCCAAACTCAAGGAGGATTGGTTGCGCAAATTCCTCAAACTCCCCAACGGCACCCCGAGCAATGACACGTTCCGCAGAGTGTTCACGGCCATTGATCCCAAACGGTTCAACCGCTGTTTCATGGCTTTCATCCAGGCCACACACGGGCAGCTCGCCGCGCAACTCATCGCCATCGACGGCAAGGCCGTGCGCCACAGCTTTGATGCCGGAACGGACACCGGACATCTCCACCTGCTAAGCGCGTGGGCGTGTGAGGAAGGAATCAGCCTCGGACAGCTCGCGGTAGATAAGAAAACCAACGAAATCACCGCAGTGCCAAAGCTCCTTGATCTGCTCGACCTGGAGGGGCACACCGTGAGCCTTGATGCCATGGGGTGCCAGAAAGAGATCGCCCGGAAAATCCACCTCGCCCGTGCCGACTACCTTCTTGCGCTAAAAGGGAACCAAGGCACGCTGCACAAACGCGTGGAAGAGTTTTTCGGCAGCCCCGGGCAAGTCAGAGCGGCCAAACAGCGGGGCAAAACCATCACGGTGAGCGATTGTGAAAACAAAGGACACGGGCGTCATGAGAGGCGTGTTGTCATGGCCACCGACTCACTTGAGGGGATTGACAAACTCGAACGTGAGAGCTGGTCCGGGCTGCGGAGCATCGTCTGCGTGGAGGCTCACCGGAAGGAACTGAGCACCGGGAAAAGCAGCGTGGAGAAGCGTTACTACATCACCAGCCACAAGCCTGATGCGGAGCTGCTCGGGAAGTTGATCAGGCAGCACTGGAGCATTGAAAACCGGTGTCACTGGGTCCTGGATGTCACGTGGAGAGAGGACGAATCAAGAATCCGCAAGAACAACGCGGCACAGAACGTCGCGCTATTACGCAAGATCGCCCTCGATCTGCTCAAGGCGGACAAAACCGTCAAAGACACGGTGAGAGGAAAACGCCTCCAAGCCACTTTCTCAGAAACGATACTCTCTCAGTTCCTCAGAATCAACTACTCAAAGTGAGTTAGCCCTGCGCTGCCCAACTTTCCGCAACTTTCCGGTTTCCATCCCCTGCTTCCCGGCGTTGAATGCACCACGCCTCCACTGCTATGAGTGAATCCCCAATCCGCATTGCCGTCGGCGCCGATCATGGCGCCTTTGAAATGAAGAACGAAATCGTCGCCCACCTGCGCGCGGCCGGCCATGAGGTGGAGGATTTCGGGACGAACACGCCGGATTCCGTGGACTATGCGGATTACGCGAACATCGTTTCCCGGAACGTCGCGGACGGGACCTTCGATTTCGGCATCCTCGCCTGCACCTCGGGCGTCGGCATGTGCATCGCCGCGAACCGTTTCATCCATGTCCGCGG
>JANNQW010000076.1:0-1912 GCA_031400955.1 Verrucomicrobiota bacterium | reverse complement strand
CCGCAAACCACCCCCTTCCCCGTCATGTCCAGAATCTGTCAGATCACCGGCGCAAAAGTCACCTTCGGTTCCCGCAATCACCGCAGCGGTAAAGCCAAAAAAGAGGGCGGCATCGGCCGGCACCTTACCAAGCGCGTCAAGCGCCGGTTTTATCCGAACATCCTCGACAAAAAGGTATGGGTTCCCGAGCTAAACAAATTCGTCAAAGTCCGCATCTCTGCCCGCGCGCTCAAGACCATCAACAAGAACGGCGCCTTCCGCACTCTCGTAAAAGCCGGCGTGATCAATGCCCCGCGCTGCAAAAGAAAGACTCCGGCAGCAGCCGCAGCCTGAGCACCCGGCGACCACGCCTCCCTTTACTGAAAGCCGCGCCCGGGTCCGTCCCTTGCGCGGCTTTTTGCTAATCCCGACCCGACCGGCTCGCTTCATTTATTTCCAAACATCTCCCACAACCCATGCACAGTTTCCGCTACATCCTAAACCGCCTCCATTGTGAAAGCACCGATCTCGAATCGCTGGCGCAAAAACACGGCACGCCGCTCTACGTCTACTCGAAGGAGACCATCACCAGCCATTTCACCAGGCTCGACAGCGCACTCAATGAAGTTGACCACCTCATCTGCTACGCGGTCAAGGCTAACTCCAATCTCGCCGTCCTCCACACCATTGCGAAACTCGGCGGAGGTTTCGACATCGTCAGCGGCGGCGAACTCTATCGCGTCCTCAAAGCTGGCGGCAGCGCTTCCAAATGCACCTTCGCAGGCGTGGGCAAGACGCGCGGTGAAATTGAATATGCCCTGCGCGAGGGCATCTACTCGTTCAATGCCGAGTCCGAGTCCGAACTGCGCCACCTCAATCAAATCGCGGGCGACCTCGGCAAGAAAGCTCCCGTGGCACTGCGGGTGAATCCGAATGTCGACGCTGGCACCCACGCAAAAATCACCACCGGAAAAAAGGAAAACAAATTCGGCGTGGAGTTCGAGCGCGTCATCGACGCCTACGCTGCCGTGGCCAAGGATTGCCCGCATCTGGAAATCCGCGGCGTGCAGATGCACATCGGCTCCCAACTCACCAGCATCGATCCCTTTGTGCAGGCCGTGCAGAAAGTCGTGCCCCTGGTCGAACAGCTCAAAGAAAAACATGACCTCCAGTTCTTCAGCATCGGCGGCGGCATCGGCATCGTCTATCGCGAGAGCCTGGACAGCGGCGACCCCTCATGGTGGGGCGACAAATCTGAAGCCGAGCGTCCCCTCACTGTCGGTGCCTACGCGAACGCCTTGGTGCCGCTGCTCCAACCCCTCAAGCTGCGCATCCTTCTCGAACCCGGCCGTTTCATGGTCGGCAACGCCGGCGCATTGCTCACCAAAGTCCTCCACCTTAAACAAGGCGGCGCAAAAAAATTCGTCATCGTCGATGCCGGCATGAACGACCTCATCCGCCCCACGCTCTACGAGGGCTGGCATCAAATTGCGCCGTTGCAGAAGCCCGCCACGAACGAGCTGGAAAAAGTCGATGTCGTCGGCCCCATCTGCGAGACCGGCGATTTTCTCGCCCAGGATCGCGAACTCCCCCCCGTGCAGGAAGGCGACACCCTCGCCGTGCTCAGTGCCGGCGCCTACGGATTCACCATGGCCTCCAACTACAACACCCGGCCCATGCCCGCGGAAATCCTCGTGGACGGATCAAACGCCCATGTCGTGCGCGAACGCCAGACGCTGGATGACTTGATCAAGGGCGAGCACATCCCGGGCGCGTAACGTTTAGGTCACCAGCAACCAAGCGGGGTTGCGGATGATCGAAGTAGATAATGACCGGATGTGCTCAAAGTGTCAATAGAGCGTTTTAAATAATTCTGTAGCCATATTCGGAGGCTGTGGTAGGATGGATCCATGGCCACACTCTCCCTTGATTT
>JANNQW010000075.1:0-1703 GCA_031400955.1 Verrucomicrobiota bacterium | reverse complement strand
CGGCGGTGGTCATTCCAGTGAAGATACCGGCAAATCGGAAAGAGTGGAATTCCTTATCTCAACTGCGGACGGGTGGAGGCCGGCCAGATGATCGATCTGAGTCCTCAGGAGGTCGGCATCAGCGATGTTGGTTACAAATCTCGGCGGGATACGATGTCTCCCGCTCGCTGCTCCGAGTAGTGCACCAACGACCGCGCCACGGTGACAGTTGTCACCGCCGAGGTTCGTGTTCGCGATGACGCCGGCCTCGAAATCGTCGGCATATTTCCATGCTAGATAGAGCGAGGCAGGAAAGGCTTCGGCAATGTAACACGCGGGGCTAAGCCGGCGTCCGATAACGACTTGATCCGGCTCGCGCGACCACTGTTCGGCCTTGCGCTTTGAGAACCAATTCGTGCCGTGCTCAAAGAGGGCTTCGCGCAAGTTGCCACCCGCAGTGACTGCGACAAGAATTCGCGCGAGGGCGTCGCCCGCAGTTGCTACTTCGGCGCTTTGATGAGTCAGACTAATGTGTTCGCAAACTGCTGCCCGGGCAGCTTTCAAATCGTCCGCCAGGAAAGCACTCAGGACACCCACATGAGCGAGGCTGCCGATGTGAATGTCACTGCCGCCACACTTGCGGGGAACGACTCCGCGAGCATAGGCCGTGAAGAATTTTCGATGATACTCCTCAACATAAGTATCGTGGTGCTGGCCTGGAGTGAGCATGAAGCGGATGTAACGCGCGAGATAATCGTCCGCGTCGTAACAACCGCGTTCGATGAGCGATTCCATGAGGACTTTCGCGAGCTGGAGATTG
This sequence comes from Verrucomicrobiota bacterium, assembly GCA_031400955.1. Taxonomy (GTDB): domain Bacteria; phylum Verrucomicrobiota; class Verrucomicrobiia; order Verrucomicrobiales; family Verrucomicrobiaceae; genus VFKE01. The sequence goes on along the minus strand of JANNQW010000075.1, from coordinate 904 downwards.
AGCGTGTTTTCCCCGGCGTGTAAAAACTGGTGATAATGAATGCCCCGTTGTCCCCAGTATTGTGCCTGCTCATGAAGGATATCACCGCGTTCATTCAGCGGGGTGTATTCCGAACGCCAGAGGATGCTGTCGGGATGAGGATTGCGGGGGGCCAAGTAGTCCCGCACTTCACCGTAATCGCGCTGCATCGCAGCCCGATCGTAATACCAGTGGGTGGGCATCGCCAGAGCGTCCCCGATGAAGGAACCCCAGGCGAGGCCGGCGCGTCTGTCTTGCTGGAGATCTTCGGAGAGAGACATAGGTGTGATGGCACGCTCATCGACTTGCAGCATCATGGGACTAATGGGGGAAAGAGCTGAAATCGGTGGGCAATCCCACTGCTTCCCATGCCAGCCGTTCTCTTTCACTGTCAGAATGTTTTCTGCGGGCCTTGTCGTTCGCGTATTTTCCCAGCACCAGTCGCAGCGGTGGCGCGTCCGATTCCACGGCGGCGATGATGGCTTCCGCCGCCTTGTCCGGGTCGCCAGGCTGTTTGCCGTTCATCGTTTCGAGAAAACTCCGGAACTTGCCGCTGGTGCGGTCGTAGTCGGGGATGTGCTCTTCAGCGCGCTCCAGCGAACGGGCGATGAAGTCGGTGCGAAAAGGCCCCGGCTGCACGATCGTGACCTTGATCCCGAGCGGCTTCAGCTCGGCGGCGAGTGCTTCCGAAACGCCTTCGAGCGCCCACTTGGTTGCGCCGTAGATGGAAAAGCCTGCGTAGTTGGAAATGACCGCAGCTGCGGAAATATTCACAATGTGTCCGCTTCGTTGCGTGCGGAGGATCGGCAGAGCCGCGCGGATCACCTTGAGCGCACCATGGAAATTCGTATCAAAATTCCGGGTGATTTGCTCATCGCTAACTTCT
>JANNQW010000074.1:0-9788 GCA_031400955.1 Verrucomicrobiota bacterium | reverse complement strand
ACCACGCGGGGAGCCACGGTGGTCATCGGTGATGCCAGGAACACGCAACCACACTTCGCGGCGAATCCAGGCTTGATGCTCGCTCCGAAGGATTTCAATCCCGGGATGCTCAAACCGATGGCCAAAGGTGAATACGACTGGCGTCCAGAACGCAGCAGCAAAGGCCCTGTCACCATCCTCGTCAGTTCGACGGACGGTGTGATTTATGTTTATCGCAACGGGGAGCCGATCGGTCGTGCGTCCGTTTCGGTGAAGGGCCGACTCGGGGACCACGTCTTCACTTTGCTCGATGGCGTGAGCAAGGGAGCGAGCCCCTATGCACCAGGTCATGCCGCACGGAGATGGATGAGTGTGAGCGGCGGCGGCAGCTCGCCTCATGATCTGGCTCCGAAGGTGAAGTTCTCTCCCGAATTCGCCCAGAAGCTCGATGACGTGCTGTCCCCGGGCGCGACAATTATCGTGACCGACAAGCCAGCGGCCCGTAAGTCATTGCGTGATATCAACATCCTCACCAATTGAAAGAAGCCTGAGAAGGATCGATCGTCGCAATTAGCAGAGAGGAGCGCAGATTGGCTTAGCCCGTCTCGCTGACTCTGCTCTCTTGTCCGCCCTATTAAAAGCGGGCAATAGTGCCCGCGCTCCCTTCGTGGGATACTAGTGGCGTTTTTCACTAAATTTTCATAAATTCTTGTCGAGCCGTCCAATTTATGATACTTTAGCTTTCTGTGACTACCGTAAGAAAGACACGTTTTTTTCGTCGGGTTCCTGATCATGTGACAGATGAATTGGTAAATGTGCTCTCCAGCGGGAAGACGCACGAGTTTAACGCCCTATTCGGTCTAGTGTATGACAACCTAAAGCTGAAGAATGCTGTGAGCGGCGGCGAAGAAATGCTCCGCCTGCGTTCCTACGAAAAACTGCAGAACCTGGTGGGCCGCGGCCTCGTTCAGAAAAACGCCAAGGCCTATCGCGGCCTAAAAGGGCTTGAGAAGGCTTCCAGCGCCAACGTGCTAGCCCGCGCCGAAGCTGCGGCGGCAGCCCGCTGAGCGATTTTCACGACTTCGATTAGACTCATTAAGGTCGCCCCGCAGAATCGATGGCGACCTTTTTTTATCCACCACAATTTTTTGATGCGCGGATCACCTATTTGAATTCCGCAGCCACATCCCCCATCAAGGCATAAACCTCGCGTCCCTGGCCGCTGTTTTCCAGAAGATCATTGGTGAACTGTGCGCATCCGGGCTCGAAAATCGTGATCACGCATGAACCGCCAAAGAGGAAAAATCCCTTATCCTCTCCCTTCTCGACACTCACGCCTGGACGATAGGTTTGCTGAACGGTTCCCACGCAGGTTGCACCGACTTCAATCAGGAGAACCTCGCCCCATTGCGGGGTCTGGTGCCGGGTGACCAGCCGTTTGTTCTCCCAGAAAATGGAAGGCCGCACTCGCAGAGCGATTGGGTTAACAGAATAGAGCGGTCCATTGATCAGGCGCGCTTCACCCGGTATACCTTCGCAAGGAAAATGAAACCTGTGGTAGTCCACCGGACAGAGCCGGGAGATCAGCATCGCTCCCTGGGCGTAGCGCGAAGCCAGCGCGTCATCACCCAGCAGCGTTCGCAAATCAAAGCGCACCCCTTTGATAAATATGCCGTCGTTTTCCGCGATGTTAGGAATGGCAAAGTGCCGTCCGTCCGCAGGAAAAATCGCCGCGTTGCTCTCCCGGGAAATCGGACGCGCTTCCGGCTTTAACTTGCGGGAGAAGAACGCGTTGAAATTTGGATAGTCCTGCCAGTCCACCGTCATTTCGTCTTCACGAATATTATACTTCGCGATGAAGGGACCGATCTTCTTCCGGCTGGCCGGCCGGTTCATGCGCCAGCCATACCAGCGGGAAAAGATCGCGCGCTTCACCAACAGCCAGAGCGAGAGCCGGCCCAATGGTTTTTCATAGGCCCAGCGGAGAAATTTTTCACCATAGATGGCCTCAGTTTCAATGAGCAACGTTTCGCGGTTGTAATAGGTAACGGGCAGGGACATGCGGAGCGAATAAAGTGCAGAGTGGACGACCGCGCCAGTAATCATCACCACCGCAACGACGCCAAAGGCTGCACTTTAGCGAACCCAGACAAACGCAAATCTGTTATTTCGGTAATTACCGAAATAACCGTTGACACCGATTTGCATGGTGCGATGTTGTGCTGGCGGACAACCCCGCCATCACAAATGAACCCCATCCTCATCACCCATCTGGGCTACCTGGCTCTCTGCATTCCGCTGACAGTCTGGGTGGCAAAAACCCTGCACAAAAATGGCCGCGTGTTCCTCGTGGACAGCTTCCACGGCAACAAGGAGCTGGCAGATTCCGTCAACCATCTCCTGGTCGTCGGCTTCTACCTCATCAACCTCGGCTTCGTCGGCCTCTACATCCGAAACGGTACCCGCCCCTCCGATCTGGCAGGCGCCATTGAAGAAACCAGCGTCAAGGTCGGCACCGTCACTCTGGTGCTCGGCGTGATGCACCTGTTCAACCTCTACGTCTTCAACAAAATTCGCAGACGCGCGATGCTGCCCGGCATGCCGCCCCCACTGCCCGCAGACGGACACATTGCGCTGCCCTGATCAATCCTACCCATCCATGTCATGAAATGGCTTTCTGTCCTCTACGATGATCATTGCGGCATCTGCACGCGCATTCGTCGCTGGCTGGAAACTCAATCCAGTTTTGTGCCGCTTCGCATGGTGGCCCTCCATTCGCCGGATCTGGTGGCGCGGTTTCCCGGGATCGAATCCTTCGATCCCGGAGAAAAGCTCGTTGTGGTGGCGGACAACGGTCTCGTCTGGCGTGGCGACAGCGCATGGATCACGCTGCTCTGGGCTTTGCGTGATGGTCGCGAACTGGCGCTGAAGCTTTCATCACCCGCGTTGCGACCGCTGGCGCGGCGGATGGTCACACTCGTATCGAACCATCGGCTCCGCTTCTCGCGGTGGCTCCGTTTGCCGTCCGATCACGCAATGAAATCCGAGTCTTGTTCTGAAGGAATGTGCCCGACCGTCCGGAAATCAACGATGGGTGAGGCCTTGCGATTGGCGCGGTCTCGCTAAATTCAAACACATGAGCAGCATGGCATCAGACAACATTCCCGCCATCGGCATCATTGGCGGCAGCGGTTTGTATGAGATTGAAGGATTTTCTGATCGCGAAGAATTGTCAGTGTCCACTCCCTTTGGCGCTCCGTCTGACAAGATCGTGTCCGGTCTGCTCGCGGGACGGCGCGTGTTCTTCTTGCCGCGCCATGGGAAGGGGCATCGCATCCTGCCTTCGGAGATCAACCATCGCGCGAACATCTACGCGCTGCGCTCGCTCGGCGTGCGCTTCATCATTTGCGTGACTGCGGTCGGGAGTTTGAAGGAGCAATATCATCCGCGCGATATTCTGTTGCCGGACCAGTTCTTCGACCGCACTTCACGGCGGGAACATCACACCTTCTTTGGGCGCGGCATCGTGGGGCACATCGCGTTCGCCGATCCCATCAGCGCTGGCTTGCGCAAGCTGCTCGCAGAAGAGTCGCGCCAAGTGGGGGCGACATTGCATGACGGCGGCACTTACGTCTGCATGGACGGACCGGCGTTTTCCACGCGCGCGGAATCAAACGCGAATCGCCAGCTCGGATTTGACGTTATCGGAATGACGAATCTCCCGGAAGCAAAACTCGCGCGCGAGGCCGAGATCGCGCTGGCGACGCTGGCCATGGTGACAGATTACGATTGTTGGAAAACCGACGAGGCCCACGTCACAGTGGACGCCATCATCGGCCATCTTCATGCCAACGCCGGGAGGGCCAAAGAGATCATCGCACAGGTAATCCCGCGTCTTCCGCGTTCAGCGGACTGGCCGGAGCATCGGGCGCTGGACCAGGCGATCATTACGCCGCGCGAATTCTGGCCGCTGGAGACGGTGGAATCACTGCGCGCCATCCTGCAGCGATTTTATTAGCATTGTCGGCTGGCCCCACGCAGGCCGCTCGAATCCGGATCGCTGTTCTGGCTCAGTGCCGGTGCGCGCCCTTGTCACAGTAGCAGCCGCCCTTGGGATGTCCCGGTTTGCAGCCGCAGCTCTTGTGATTGCAGTAGCAATGGGTCGCGTGCTTCTTCTGCTGCTGTTGCTGCTGATGGTAGTGACCTTGGCTGTGTCCCTGATTATAGCCTTGGTTGTAGCCCTGATTATAACCGCCTCCGTTGTAGCCTTGGTTATAGTTTTGATTATACCCGCGGCTGTAGCCTCCTCCATATCCGCTGCCGTAGGCCGGGTAGCTTGGCACGTCGACACACGAAACAAGACACGCCGCCAGCGCGGCACAGCAGAGAAGGCGTAAACACATTGATCTCATAAACATGATCACAGCAAAGGATGCATGTCATTTCAAGCAAATTTGTGACCCGAGCCTGATATGATAATGTGCAGATTGCGCTTTCCAGCCGCCGTCCCGTGGATAACATCTCCTCAGCGCAGGCCCACAACAACACCCGCGCCATCCCAACCGTGAACTTCCCACGCATGCTCATTTTCACCTGGCTCGGAATCATCCTCGTTGCCGCGCAAACCGGCTGCACGACCGTCCATGTCGCAGGCATCTCCAGCGCTCCAGCCATCGAAACCCGTCGCGCCGTGACTCCTGATTCCCACACGGCGCCGATTCCTGCACCTCGCGGCTTGCGCAACCAGGACTCTCCGCAAATCCCCAAGGTGCCGCCGCCGGGCGCGAGGAACTCTTATTCTTCAGTCCATGTGAACGGGTCGTATCTGGCGATCACTTTTGACGACGGCCCGCATCCGCAGAACACCCCGCGCCTGCTCGGCATGCTGCGAGAGCGCAACATTAAGGCAACTTTCTTCGTCGTCGGAACACTGGCAAAGGAATATCCGGGCATCATTCGCGCCATCCTCGCGGATGGTCATGAGATTGGAAATCACTCCCTGACGCATCCGCTGAACATGCCGCGTCTTTCCGACGAAAAAATCCGGCACGAAATCGGAGCCACGGCGGATGCGTTGCTAAACATCGCCGGCTATCGCAGCCGTCTCTTCCGTCCGCCAGGCGGGGCTACGAACGCGCGCATGAAGCAGTGGTTCTACGACGAATACGGCCTCTGCACCATCCTCTGGAGCGTGGACCCGAATGACTGGAAACGTCCGGGCGTGAGCGTGGTCACCCAGCGCCTGGTCAATGGGGCGCACCCAGGGGCCATTCTTCTCTGCCACGATCTCCATGCGCCCACCGTGGACGCGATGCCCGGCACGCTCGACGCGCTGCTGGCGAAAGGCTATCACTTCGTAACTGTCAGCCAGCTTCTCAACATGGAGACCGCCGCGACGACCATGGTCATGCCGTCTGCACTGGTTCCGTCCGCTGTAGCACCGGCCACGGGCACAGCGCCACCGGCAGAAGATTTGTAAGCGGTCTTGAGCTGTCCTTCGCACCCAGCCACACTTCGCAGCGATGATCGGCCAGGAATATTTTGACCTGCGCTCACGGCTGGACTCAGCCCTGCTCGCGTTGCGCAGGATCGTCGCTGAAAGTTCCCATGGCGATGATCAAACTGTTGCGATCGACAACCTCATCAAGAAACTCAAGGATCCCTTTTTGTTTATCGTTGTCGGCGAAGAAAGCGTAGATAAATCCACCTTCCTGAATGCGCTCGCTGGCGCGGATTTGTCAAAGGCGGGCGTGAAGTCCACGCCCGATAAAATTCTTTTGCTCCAGCATGGTTTGAAACAGAAGCGAGTGCCGGTCACGCCCATCCTCGATGTAGTCTATGTGCCTGCGGATTTTTTCCGGGACTGCAACATCGTGGATACACCGGGCGCGAACTCGATTGAAAACGAGCATCAGGAAATATCAACGCGCTTTTTGCCGACGGCGGATCTCGTTATCTTCGTGTTCTCCGCGATGAACCCATGGGGCGCCTCGACGTTGCCGTTTCTAGAGAAGATTCATCAGCAGCTGCCAGGCAATGTTATTTTAGTGCTCCAGCATTCCGACCAGCGGGAGCCGGAGGAAATCCAGTCCATTCTCGCCTACATGAAGCGGCTCTGTGTGCAGCGTTTCAGTCGTGAGTTTCCCATCTTTCCAGTTTCCGCGAACCGGGCCTATCTCGCGCGGAGCACCGGAATTGACAGCGACCAGCTTCTTGCGGAGAGCGGCTTCAACAGTCTGGAACAACACATCTCGGGAGTTATCAACGGCAGCAGCACTCATCTTGGGAAGCTGGCGGACTCATTGAAAACAGCGCGCAAAATGCTGGGCTCGTTGCATGCCAGCTTTGAGAAACTTAACGATCAGCGCCTGAAGCGCACCGGAATTCTCCGTGCGATTGATTCGAGTCTGGCAGCACAAGCGCAGCGCACGTTCGACAAGATAACCCCCTTCTCGGAGACAGTCGCAACTGGCCTGCAACAATCCGTGCAAAACACGCTAGCCGCCGCTGCCGCGCAACTGAAGTCGCGCGCGGTGCTGCAAAATTTGTTTCGCAAAAATTGGCCTTATGCCGAGATCGAAGCGCCGTTTCGAGACGAAACTGCTGCTGCATATCAGGAGCGCTGGAACGACGCCACCACCATCCTCGAGAATGATGTGTCGGCAATGGCGGAACAAGTCCGCTCGCAGCTCGCGGATGGTCTCAACGTGCAGCCAGACGGGAAGCTGGAGCCTGACGCCATCTTCTGGGCGGCGCAACGCGGCCGCTTTCTCGCGCAAGCCAGCGGCATTCAGCAACGGGCGGTATCCGGACTGAAAATTTCACAACAACTGGCACCCGCACTGGCCTCAGCGCGAAAGCTCTTCTTGCGGCAAATGATGTTCACGGCCATCGGCGTCATCGGCGTGCTGGCACTCGGCGCGACTGGAAGCTGGATCGCCGCTGGCTGCGTGGCGGGTGCGGCCGTCCTCGCCTTTCTTATCCTTGATCGCACGAATGCAAAATTGCTGGCGCGTGCCTACGCGGACTGTGAGTCGCAAATTTCCGGGGCTCCGATGAAAATGAAAAATCTGCTCGACCTGCACGTGCGCGATGAAACAGAGGAACTCTACGAGCCATTCAACAAAGTGCTCCAGCTCGTTCGGGAAAAGCTCGATAATCAAGATCGCAAACGAACGATGCTGCACCAGCAGATCGATAATCTTGGCCGCATCTTTGAGGGGCTGGAAGCTGAACTCGGCCCCAGTGCCAACCCGCTGACCTGAGTCAGTGGACAAAAGACTTGTTTGCACGGCAGGGATTCACTTGCTTTGATGGACAATGCCCGAGACTCCCCCAACCGCCTCCGCAACTGCCCGCACCTTTGCGGCCCGGCTTGTCAGCACGTTGGTGCTCTGGGCGTTGATGGTCATCGGTCTGAACTTCCGTCTCGACTGGCCCTTGATCAGCATCGTCATCACTTTCGGCATGTTGGGCACCTGGGAGTATGCGCGCCTGAATCGCAATGATGCTGGTGGTCGAGTTTATGGCAGGCTTCTGCTGCTCGTCGCCGTTGTTTATTGGGCTGCGGCATCCTGGGCTGGCATTCGTTCACGCGGATTCGTTTCACATCCTCATCAGGTAGCAATCCCATTCTGGATCGACTTCGTTTCACTGTTGTTGATCGTGCATGGATCTTTTCTGCTGGCACTGCGCGGTCCGCTGGAAGGCGAGCACACGCTGCGTCGCATCTTCGGCACGCTTGGTGGATTTGCTTTCACCATCCTGCCGGGAGCGTTTTTTCTGCGACTGTTGTTCTTCAATGAATCCGGCGCGCACTTATTGATCCTGATGATTATGATCGTGAAATTTGGCGACATGGGCGCATACCTCATTGGAAGCTGGCTGGGACGGCACAAGATGATCCCGCACATCAGCCCCAAAAAAACCTGGGAAGGATTGGCTGGTGCATTCCTGGGAAGCTGCGTGGCGTTTGCCGGGATGATGTTCTTTGATGGAGGACATCTGCTTCCGTTGACGTGGTGGAGCGGCTTCGGATACGCCGTTCTGCTTTGCCTGGTCGGTGTGCTGGGCGACTTGGCGGAATCAGTGCTTAAACGATGCCACGGCATCAAGGACTCCGGTTACACCCTGCCCGGAATCGGCGGCATCTTTGATCTGACCGACAGCATGCTGTTCGCTGCGCCGGTGGCGTATTTTTATCTTCGGATAATCTCATAGCCGAAAATAAAGTCAGAAGCACCATGATCCAACTTTCGTCTTCTTTCGATTTTTCCGGCTAATTCAAACTCATGCCTCGCCGCCGCAAAGTCCTCCTCCTCGGCTCTACCGGATCCATCGGCGCCAGTGCGCTCAAGGTGGCACGCGCTATTCCGGACCGCATGGAAATCGTCGGACTGGCAGCCCAACGCAGCGTGGAAGCGCTGGTGCGGCAGGTTGCGGAAACCAAGGTCAAGCAAGTGTGCGTCACCGATCCGGAGGCGGCACGCCGTGCGCGGGGGCTTCTGCCACAAGATGTGGAGGTGTTTGACAGCGCATCGGGCTTGTTAAAGCTTGTGCAGGCGAGCGACGCTGACCTGGTGCTGATTGCCATCGTTGGCACCGCAGGGCTCGCACCTGCGCTGGAGGCGATTGAACTGGGGAAAGATCTCGCCGTGGCCAGCAAGGAAATTTTGGTGATGGCCGGCGAAGCCGTAATGAGCGCCGCGCAACGCAAAGGCGTGACCGTGCTGCCTATCGACAGCGAACACAACGCCATCTTTCAGTGCCTCGAAGGGCGCGATCCCGCGAGCGTGCGCCGCCTGATCCTCACCGCCAGCGGCGGACCGTTTCGTCAGACGGACGCGGCGGAACTGGAGCATGTCACCGTCGAGCAAGCGCTGAAGCATCCCACCTGGAACATGGGCCGGAAGATCACGATCGATTCCGCCACACTCTTTAACAAAGGCCTGGAGATGATCGAGGCCCGCTGGTTGTTCGGTGTCCCCATGTCGCGCGTGGATGTCATCGTCCATCCTCAGAGCATCGTGCACAGCATGGTCGAATTCATCGACAATTCCGTGCTCGCCCAGCTCAGTCACTCGGACATGTGTTTCCCCATCCAGTATGCCGTCACCTGGCCTGATCGAGTAACCAATGATCTAGAAGCGCTCGACTTCGCCAAGCTGGCCACGCTGGATTTCGCCGCGCCACGTGCCGATGTATTCCCCGCGCTTCGCCTTTCGCGCTTAGCGGGAGAGGTTGGCGGCACCCTGCCCGCCGTGATGAACGCTGCTAACGAAGTGGCCGTGCAATTTTTCCTCGACCGTCACATCAAATTCACGCAAATCTGGCAGACCGTGGAGCGCGTGATGCAGGCGCACGAAGTCGTGCAGCATCCCGCGCTGGAGCAATTGATCGCGGCAGATGCCTGGGCGCGCAGCGTGGCGGCAGTTTGATCATCCGAGAACGCCAGGGAATTTTCACCCACATACTCAGCTCCGCGCACGGCTTCCTCCGGGAGTGCCGGCCCCTTGCCGGCCAGTCTAATTATTCTCGCCTCCAAGGGTGGCAGCGCTCCGAATATCCGCAAACCGCCTGACACAGACGACCTAAAGTTCGGATCACCAAGGGTCAAGCACACATCACTTTTCAGTGTGTTCTATGAGCAGTTCATCTGCGCAGCACATTGCGAAATTGCTCTTCCAATGGTCCCGACTTGTGTGCTCCCGACTGTTCGCATTTCACTCAAATGCACATGATATGCTGCACTTCTGTTTGTTTTTCTGGCTATACGAATGGTATGCCACACAAACGACAAAGGACGTGCA
>JANNQW010000073.1:0-9855 GCA_031400955.1 Verrucomicrobiota bacterium | reverse complement strand
ATTCCCGCAGGCCGACGCCGCCTGGCTCAGGCGGTGTAGCCACACGTAGTCCGCGAGTCCCTTCGCGGCTGGGTAATGGTTAAATATCCGCGAAGGGACTCGCGGACGACTTTGCGGACTGAAGTCCGCGCTCCGTTTGCTGCACGCGACTGAGGAACCACTTGCCGCCACGGCTCTGCCGTCGTATCACTGGGACGTTTCTGGACAAAATGGCTGCTAACGCTAGTGACAAAAAACATCTTCTGATCGCGTGCGGCGGCACGGGTGGACATCTGTTCCCCGGCATCGCCGTGGGCGAACTGCTGGCGGCGCGCGGGCACGAGGTCACGCTGCTGATCAGCGAGAAAAAAATCGACGCTCTCGCGGCCAGCGGCCACTCCAATCTCAAGTTTGAAAAAATGCCCTTTCTGGCGATGCCGAAACCGTGGTCGCCAAAAATGCTCCCTTTTCTCGCTGGTTTCTGGCGCGGATTGAATCAATGCCGCGCAATGATCCGCGAGAAAAAAATCAGCGCCGTGCTCGGCATGGGCGGCTTCACTTCCATGGCGCCGGTGCTGGCGGGACGGATGGAGAAGATTCGCACCCTAATCCATGATTCCAACGCGGTGCCGGGAAAGGCCAACCGGCTCACGGCGCGCTTCGCCGATTTGGTGCTGCTGGGTTTCGGCGATTGCTCACAGCACTTTCCCAAGAAAGAAACCCACGTCACCGGGACCCCCGTGAGAAACGCCCTGCGCGATGCGGCCAAAAATGTCACGCGACCGGAAGCTCTGAAGTTTTTCAATCTAAAACCCGACTGCAAAACACTTCTGGTCGTCGGTGGCAGCCAGGGCGCTCGCGGCATCAACAATGCGGTGGTGGAGTCGCTGCCACAGCTGGATGCGCTCGGTCTGCAGATTCTGCACATCACCGGACCCGATGATTACCAGATGGTGCGCGATGCCTACCAGGGCAAGCCCATCGCATTGCGCTCGCACGTCGCCGCGTTTTGTCATCGCATGGAGCTGGCGTATCGCAGCGCAGATGTCGCACTGGCGCGCAGCGGTGCGTCCACACTGTCGGAACTGGCCCTCTTCGGCGTGCCTTCGATCCTGGTGCCTTACCCCTTTGCCGCCGATGATCATCAGACAAAGAACGCGGATATATTTTCCCGCTCCGGCGCCGGCATCCTGGTGCAGCAGAGCGACCTGAGTCAGGAAACACTGGCCTCCACGATCAGCGACATCACCTCGCTCGAACTCAAGCACAGCGCCATGCGAAGCGCCGCGCAGAAGATGTCGCATCAGGATGCGGCGGAGAAGATCGCGGATTTCATTCTCGTCGCCGGCTCATGAATCTGGAAACCGAAGTTGATAGCTCATAGTCGATGGCTGATAGCATGAACTTCAATTTTTTTGCGGGCACCCCATTCCCTTCCTCGGTGAAACACACCAGAATCAGCAATCTCGTCTTTGTCAGGCTGTCAGCTATCAGCCATGAACTGCATTATCTAGGATGAATCACGCCGTTCTCAGTCTGCTCAAGGAAGGCCACACTTCGATGCGGGTGCACCTCATCGGCGTGGCCGGCAGCGGCATGAGCGGCCTGGCTCTGCTGCTCCTGGAACTCGGACACACTGTCAGCGGCTCCGATAAGGTGAGCACCGAGGAAACGCAGCGATTGCAAAAGCTCGGGCTGGTCTTCCACAGTCCGCAGAGCGAACGCGAGGTGGACGGGGCTGACATGGTGATTTACTCCAGCGCAGTGAAGCCGGGCAACCCGGCTTACGAAGCGGCGTTCAAGCTAGGCATTCCCCTCGTGCGCCGGGCAGAAGCATTGGCCGCTGTCATGGCGCGCAAAGCGGGCGTGGTCGTCGCGGGCACGCATGGCAAGACCACCACCTCAGCCATGACCGCGCATGTCCTGCGAGTGGGCGGACTGAAACCCTCCCACTATGTCGGCGCCGAAATTCCGATCCTCGGCACCAACGCCCACTGGGACAATGAAGGCGAGCTGTTCGTCGCGGAAGGAGATGAGAGCGACGGCACGCTGGTGAATTTCCAGCCGAAGCACGCGATCATCCTGAACATCGAACCGGAGCATCTTGATTTCTACGAAGACCTGGATGCGATCAAGTCAGTATTCCGGCAGCTTCTGGAAAAGACCAGCGGCCTCACGGTCTACTGCGCCGAGGATGAAGTCGCGCGCGAACTGTGCGCCAACCGCAAGGGCAGTGTCAGCTACGGCTGGTCGCGCCAGCACGACTTCAGCGCGGATATCATCGAGTTGCGTCCGTCCCAGACAGAGTTCGCGGTTTATCAAAAAGACACGAAGCTCGGCGTCATCACGCTCGGCATTCCAGGCAGGCACAACGTGCTGAATGCTCTCGCGGCCATCGCTCTGGCCACACGACTCGGCGTCGCCTTCACCAGCGTCGTGCAGGCGCTCGGCAGTTTCCGCGGCGCGCGGCGTCGTTTTGAAACTAAATTCGCCGGCGCACAGTTCACCGTGATCGACGACTACGGCCATCATCCGACGGAGATCAGAGCCACGCTGGCCACTGCGCGCGCCTTGAATCCGACACGGCTCATCTGCCTGTTTCAACCGCATCGCTACACACGCACGCAGTTGTTGAAGAAAGATTTCGGCGGAGCCTTCACCGATGCCGACGTGGTGTGCGTCACGGATGTCTATGCCGCGAGCGAGAAGCCATTGCCCGGTGTCAGCGGCGAAACCATTATCGACGAAGTGCGCGCGCAATGCCCCGGCATTCAATGCCATTCCACTCCCACGCTGCAGCAGGCGCGCGATAAAATCGGCAATCTGCTGCGGCCCGGCGACCTGCTCATCACGCTCGGCGCGGGCAACGTGCATGAAGTTGGCCGCTGTCTCGCGCGGGATTTGAAAGTTGCCGAAGATTTGCATAGCCTGCTCGGCCACGGAGACGGAGGCATCGTGAAACTTTATGAGCCGATGTCCAACCACACCACCATCCGCATCGGCGGCCCGGCGCAATACTGGATCACGCCGCACACTGTGCAGGCTTTCCAGGAGGTCGTGAAATACCTGCGCGGGGCCAGCCTGCCAATCCGCGTCATCGGAAGGGGATCCAATCTTCTCGTGCGCGACGGCGGCATCCGCGGAGCGGTGATTCATCCGGTGAAAGGCGAATTCGATGAAGTCAGCGTTCAGGGTGAATACCTCACCGCTGGGGCTGGCGCGCGTTTCAAGAAAATCGCCAGTGCTGCCCGCAACTCCGGGCTCGGCGGATTCGAGTGGATGGAAGGCATTCCCGGCAACCTCGGCGGCTGCCTGCGCATGAATGCCGGCGCCATGGGCGTGCAAACTTTCGACCAGGTGGTGAGCGTGCGCTTCATCAACGGCAACGGAGACTTGCAGGAAAAATGGAAGGACGAAATCAAACACGCCTACCGCAGCGTGCCGGAGTTTGACCAGCATTACGCCGTGAGCGCCGTGCTTCAGGGCCGCAAAACGGATGCAAAGGATATTGATTTAAAGATGAGCGAGTCGCACGAGCACCGGAAGGAGAGCCAGCCGATCGGAACCAGCGCCGGATGCATCTTCAAGAATCCGCGTGAGATGCCGGCCGGGATGCTGGTGGAACAGCTTAATTTCAAGGGGCGCACACGCAACGCCGCCATCGTTTCCGACATTCACGGCAATTTCATCCTCAACTCCGGCGGTGCCAGTGCGCGCGATGTGCTGGATCTGATCGGCGACATCCAGCAGGCGGCGCTGCAGGAACGCGGCATCACTTTGGAGACGGAAGTGCAGATCCTCGGCGAGGACCAGACGATGGGGATGTAGCGACGTGCCACATGCATAGTGGCTCAGGCGGCCCTCCGCATGAATCGAAAACCTCGCGCAGCGCTCTCTGAAAGCTTGGCGCTCACGCGCAAGAGTTCAGATTCACGCGGAGGGCCGCGTGAACCACTTCCAGCCCCGCGCTCCAAGGCTCGTGAGAAGTGCGGCTAGGAAAGCCGCTCCACTTGCGCGGCACGCACCCCCGGGTGAAGCTTTGCATGACCCGCGCCATGGATACCAACCCTTCAAAACTCGCCCCTGAAGACCGCGCGAAGCTTGATGCGTTCCATGGACGACTTACGGCGCTTGCGCGGCTAAATATCGGCTACCCCTGCAATCAGGTCTTCGACTACTCGGAGTTGTTCCGTTTTCTTGAGTTCTCGCTGAACAATGTGGGTGATCCCTTTGCTGGCTCAAACTACAGACTCAACACCCATGAGTTCGAACGCGAGCTTGTGGAGGAGATCGCGAAACTGACACAAGCACCGGAAAACGAGTGGTGGGGCTACGTCACAGCCGGTGGCACGGAAGGCAACATGTATGGCCTCTATGTCGCGCGCGAACTGCACCCCGAGGGTATCTGCTACTTCTCGGAGGATACACATTACAGTGTGGCAAAAATCCTGCGCCTCCAGCATACCCGAAGCATTATGATCAAGAGCACGCCGGACGGCTCAATGGACTGCGCCGATCTGCGTGAGACCTTGCGAATCCATCGTGACGTCCCGCCGATTATCTTCGCGAACATCGGGAGCACCATGAAGGGCGCGAGCGATGATCTCGCGACGATGCGCGCGATTCTCGACGAACTCGCCATCACGAGTGCCTACATCCATGTCGATGCGGCTCTCAGCGGCATGATCCTGCCGTTTGTGGAGAAACCCCAGCCATGGAACTTCGCAGACGGCGCAGACAGCATCTCCATCAGTGGACACAAATTACTTGGCTGTCCCCTGCCCTGCGGCGTGGTCGTGGCGCGGCGTAAAAACGTGGACCGGGTAGCGCGCAGTATTGAATATGTCGGCGCCTTGGACACCACCATCGCCGGGTCGCGCAATGCCATCACTCCGCTGATGCTCTGGTATCGGATGAAATCGCTCGGTCATGAAGGCATCACCGAGATCGTCCACCAGAGCTTGCACCTCGCTGACTACGCCATTGCCAAACTTAAGGCGAACGGCATCGAGGCCTGGAGGCACAAGAACTCCATCACGGTCGTTTTCCCGCGTCCACCAGATGTGTTGATGAAAAAATGGACCATCGCCCCAAAGAAGGATATCGGTCACATAATCACCCTGCCCCATGTGGCGGAAGCTGTGATCGACGAATTTGCGGCTGACTTTGCGGATGCATCGAAAACCCCAGTCAAAGCGCAGTCATGAAACAGATTACCGTTCTAGTTCGCAATGAAATCGGCGCCGCCGCCCAGGTGGCATCGGCACTGGCGGAGCGCGGCGTAAACATCGAGAAATTTGAAATCGAAGGCATTGAAGACCGCGGCGTGCTGGTGCTTACCGTGGACAAATACGACAAAGCGCTCCGCGCGCTGCGCGACCATGGATTCCATGCGATCACACAGGATACATTGCTCGTTCGTCTCGAAGACAAGCCGGGAGCTCTTGCTAAAATCGCCGTCCGACTAAAAGATGCTGGGCTCGATCTTCGCTCCATGCACATCGTCCGACGCGAGGGCGGCGTGACACTGGCCAGCCTGGTGACCAGCGATCAAACCCGGGCCGCGGAGGTGCTGCGCGATGCGCTGGCGGTGGAAATTAGAGAGAGATAACATCGCTCAAAATGGAATTGCTTTCGATCCGTTGACAAATGGACCGTCTGCGGCTTAGTGACAATCCCCCTTATCCCCAACTCCCGCACATGGAATTCATCGCCAAAAACGTCGCCGAACTCGCCCCCTCTCTCACTCTCTCCATCACCAGTCAGGCCAAGGCGCTGAAAAAGCAGGGAGTGGATGTTCTCAACTTCGGCGCTGGCGAACCCGACTTCAACACTCCGGCACACATCACCGCCGCTGCCATTAAGGCGCTGCACGAGCACCAGACCCGCTACACGGAGAGCGCCGGACTGCTGGAACTGCGCGAAGCCCTCGCCGCAAAGTTCGACGTGGACAACGGAATCAAATACGAGCCCTCGCAAATCATCGTGAACTGCGGCGCGAAGCACTCCTGCTACAACGCCATCCTCGCCGTCTGCAACCCCGGCGACGAAGTCATCATCCCGGCTCCCTATTGGACGAGCTATCCCGAGATGGTCCGTCTGGTCGGCGCATCGCCTGTGGTCGTCGAAACCACTGCCGAGAGCGGCTGGAAACTGACCCCCGAACAATTCGAGGAGGCCATGACGCCCTTGACCCGGATGATCATCCTCAACTCGCCGAACAACCCAACCGGCGCAGTCTACACCAAGGAAGAACTGGAGAAGCTGGCTGAGATCGCCATCGGTGAAGGCATCGTCATTCTCTCGGACGAGATTTACGAAAAACTCGTCTATGGCGAAAACAAGCACGTCAGCATCGCCTCCATCAGCCAGGAAATTTACGAACACACCATCACCATTAATGGCTTCAGCAAAGCTTATGCCATGACTGGCTGGCGGCTCGGCTATACTGCCGCGCCGAAGGCGATCGCCACTGCGATCGATACCATCCAGAGCCATACCACGAGCAATCCCACTACCTTCGCTCAATATGGCGCCATCGCCGCACTCAATGGCGACCAGCAGGTCGTTGCTGATATGCGCGATGAATTCAACGTGCGCCGCGAGTTCATGCTCGACCGTTTGCGGAAGATCAAGAATATCCGTGTTGTGGAACCACAAGGTGCGTTCTACTTCCTCGTAGACATCGAACCGATCGGCATCAAGTCGGTGAACTTCGCGGAAAAACTGCTCAGTAAACAGAAGGTGGCGGTCGTCCCCGGCATCGCCTTCGGTTCAGATTATGCCATCCGTTTCAGCTACGCCACCAGCCTTGATATCATCAACAGCGGTATGGATCGCTTTGAAGAATTTTGTAACCAGCACTGAGCGAGACACTCGCAAGATGGCTGTTCCATCCGGGCCTAGGCAAGCCCGCCAGCGATTCGATTCCGAAATAACCGTGATCGAAACAGCAGGTGCGTGAGCCCGGCTCTTGGCGCGCGAAATGATATTTAGCCATCGTTTCCCGCTGGGCGACCAACAAAAGCGTCACATTTCGCCACTGGAACGCATGACTTACTGACACTACATAGGCTTGCTAATTCGTCCGAAACAATTCCCCATGTCATCCAACTCACATCAACTGTTCCGTATCGCACCCAGCCAGATGGTTTACTCCGTCGGCGGCGATGTCGATCCACAGCGCTTCCTTTCGGATGTGGATTATTTGAATCATTTCTCCGCAGGTTTCGCCCAATGTCTGGGCGCCAAAACCATCAAACATGCCCTCATTGAGGACGCCACGACTCAGACAGCGTTTTGTTATCACGCCAGCCCCGACGGAATCGGTGCTGTCATCAACGGCATCTTCACCCGCCAGCCGGAACCGCCGGAGGCGCTGCTCAACAGCTTTAACGACGACTACCCCCTTTACGAATGACCACTATTGACAAATCAAGCCTTGAAGCCCCGCCCGAAGAACTTTGTAGAATTGACGGCGTCGCTGGCATCCTCCTCCAGCAGGATGGCCAGATCATCATCAATGATTTCCCGCTGAACACCGGCCAGACTGAGCGGATTGCCGAACTCGCACTAAAAATGTGTGACGGCTACCGCAAGGCACGTCGCATCCTGCGCCAAGTCATCATTGGTTACCCTTGCGGACAGCTCCTCGTGATCAGCCGTGACGACAGCCAGTTGGTCATACTCCTCCTCGAAGAGTCCTCTCTCAATGAGGCCTCCAGGGCAGGTTCTGCTTATCTCGCCGAGAGAACGCAAAAGCCGTTGAGGCTGCCCCAGACCGGTTTGCGTGCGGAATTCTGATAATCGTGCTCGTTCTTCTCCTCGTCCTCGACGGACTCGAACGGAGAGACAGAAAAAGAACGCTCACCCAAACGACACGCTGGCCACCGCCATCGCTGCGACACCCTCTTCACGTCCCACAAAACCAAGCCGCTCATTGGTCGTGGCCTTCACACCCACGCGATCCGCAGTGATGCCGAGCGCGCCGGCGATCTTTGATTTCATGGCATCGCGATGAGGATTCACCTTCGGCGCTTCAGCAATGACCGTGCTGTCAATATTCTCAATGACCGCGCCCCTGCCTGCCGCAATGGCTGCGACCTTTTCAAGAATCTTCAAACTGCTGATGCCCGCGATATTCTGATCCGATGGCGGGAACCAATGTCCGATGTCCGGCTCACTCAGTGCGCCAAGAATGGCATCCGCGATGGCATGAGATAACACGTCCGCATCCGAGTGGCCTTGCAAACCCTTGTGATGCGGTATCTCCACGCCGCCAAGTATGAAGGCGCGGCCTTCTGCATAAGGGTGAACGTCGTAGCCGATTCCAACTCGATTCATGGGGTTTCAGTCAAGTCCAAGGTCTTTCACAAATTCATCATCGTCGGAAAAGTCCCTCACGCCAAGTTGTTCCCTGATTATCCTCCGAACTCCTTCGCGGACTCTTTCATACAACCAGACACGCTTTGACCCGGTGAAATCCAACGCATTCAGCTTCTTGAAGATCAGATCTATCGCCATTCGAGGCGTAATTAATGCCGCTGCTTCCTCATCCAAAATTTCGATTTCGAACACCTCCTCCCACGCCATTACCAGATCAACGGCATCGAGTCCCATACCCTAAAGATAATTGCTCAAATCCATCTTACCATTCGTCGCACAAATGAAAAGCTTGCCAGCGTGCGTCCGGCTCGGCTCCGCATGATATTTTCCGCCCGCTGCTTCCACCAGCATCTTCCCCGCAGCGATATCCCATTCGCTGATCTGCTCTTCGATGTAGGCATCCAGCCGCCCGGTGGCAATGTAGGCCAGCGCCAACGCGGCGCTGCCCAGCATGCGCGTCTTGCGCACCTCGAGGGAGATGCGCTTGAAGCGCTCGAAGCTGGCCTCGAGCGACTCCCGACTCTTGGAGAACCCGACCATAACGATGGCATCCGATAGCTTGGTCCGCTCGCTGGTGCGAATCGGTTTGCCGTTCAACATGGGCACTCCACCTTTCTTGATGGTCCACGTTTCATTTTGCATCGGATCGTGAATGACTCCCGCCACATAATCGCCATTTTGTTTCGCCGCAATGGACACGCAGAAATGCGGGATGCCGTAAAAATAGTTCACCGTGCCGTCGATAGGGTCGACGATCCATTGAGTATCACTGGCAGGATTTCCGGAATCGCCCTCCTCGCCCTTGATGCAATGATCCGGAAATGCCTTGAGCAAAATAGCAGTGATCAACTCCTGGCTGCGCACATCGAGATCGAGCTTGATATCGTATTTCAGCATCTCGTTTACTGCGAGAGTCGAACCGAAATTCTCGCGCTGAAGTTTACCTGCGGCGAGTGCGGCTTCGGTGGCGACCTGCAATAGTGAACTCATTTTAATTTTTCCTCTGCCAGCGCGACGATCCTGCGAATGATTTCGCGGGCCAGCGTGCGCTTGGATTGTTTGGGTAATGGTTCAACTGGCCCCGAAGGAAAGCAGAGAATGACTTCGTTTTCATCACTGTCAAATCCGCTGTCACTGCGACTGACATCGTTCGCGATCACCAGATCGCAATCCTTGCGCTGAAGCTTTTCCTGGGCATTCGCCACGACATTCTCCGTCTCCGCCGCAAACCCCGCGAGAAACCCGCGGAAGCCGAACACCGCGCGCATGGCGCCGAGCACATCAGGCGTGTGTTCGAGTTCCATCACTGGCGAGTTCTCTTGCTTCTTGATCTTTTGTAGCTGCACCGACTTAGGTCGGTAGTCCGCGACCGCCGCCGCATGAATTGAAATGTCCGGGGCTTCGCCCGATTCGCACACCGACTTCACCACATAGAACATCTGCCGCGCAGTTTCCACGCGATGCAACTTCACGCCGGGAGGGACTTCCAGC
>JANNQW010000072.1:0-1896 GCA_031400955.1 Verrucomicrobiota bacterium | reverse complement strand
TTTCATGGAAAGCGCAATGCGCTTCCGCTGCAAGTCCACCTCGATGACAGTGACCTGCACTTTCTGCTGCACCTTCACCACTTCGCTCGCATCCTTCACAAAATGATCCGATAACTGGCTCACATGAACGAGCCCGTCTTGGTGCACGCCGATATCCACGAACGCGCCGAATGCAGTCACGTTGGTAACAATGCCCGGCAGCTTCATGCCGACGCTTAATTGCTCCGGCTTGTCCACGCCCTCTGCGAACTTGAAAACTTCGAACTGCTTGCGCGGATCGCGTCCCGGCTTGGCGAGTTCATTAACGATGTCCTGCAACGTTGGCAAACCGACATCGTCACTGACATATTTTCTCAATTCGATCTTCTTCCGAAGTTCCTCTTTCGTCAGCAAATCATTCACGTCACAGCCCGCATCCAAAGCCATTCGTTTCACCAGATCGTAACGTTCCGGATGCACAGCGCTGGCATCCAGCGGATGCGCCGCGCCAAGAATGCGCAGGAAACCCGCAGCTTGTTCGAATGCCTTGTCGCCCAGACGCGGCACGCTGCGCAGTTCCGCGCGTGATTTAAAAGGGCCGTTCTCGTTGCGATAGGCCACAATGTTTGCAGCGAGCGTCGAGTTCAAACCAGAGACGTAGGAGAGGAGTTGCTTGCTCGCGGTATTCACTTCCACACCCACCGCATTCACACTGCTCATGACGGTATCGTCGAGACTGTCCTTGAGCAAAGTCTGGTCCACGTCGTGCTGATACTGGCCGACGCCGATGGACTTCGGATCGAGTTTCACCAGTTCCGCCAGCGGATCCATCAAGCGTCGCGCAATGGACACCGAGCCGCGCACTGTGAGATCCTGATCAGGAAATTCCTCCCGAGCCACATCGCTCGCCGAGTAGATCGAGGCGCCGCTTTCATTCACCATCAGAATAGGAACTGCCTTGGGCAGGCCGATCTTATTGAAAAACATCTCCGTCTCCCGGCCCGCCGTGCCATTGCCAATCGCCACCGCTTCGATCTTGAACCGCTCGAAGAGATTATGAATCAGCGTCTTGGCGTGCAGCAGTGAGTTGCCTTCGCCTAGCAGATAGATCACATCGTTATAGAGCAGTTTCCCCTGGGCATCGAGGCACACAATTTTGCAGCCGGTGCGAAATCCAGGATCCACACCCATCACTCGCTTCTGGCCAAGCGGTGCAGCCAGCAGCAGTTCGCGCAGATTATCCGCAAACACCCGCACCGCTTCCGTGTCCGCCTTCTTCTTGGATTCCAGGCGAGCTTCCGTTTCCATCGAAGGCGCCAGCAGACGCTTGTAGCCATCCTGCACCGCTTCACTGACTTGTTTCGAGCAGGCCGTGTTTCCCTTCACAAACTGCGCTTCCAACAGCCGCAGCGCCTCCGCTTCCGGCGGCGTGATGCGCATGATGAGAAAGCCCTCCTTCTCTCCGCGACGCATCGCCAGCAAGCGATGCGAGGGACAGCTCTTCAGTGCTTCACTCCACTCGAAGTAGTCACGAAACTTCGCCGCTTCTTCGCTCGCATCTTTGCCATACATCACCTTGGACGATACCGTGCCCTGCTCATTGATCAGTTTTCGCACAGTCGCCCGGGCCTCCACTGCATCGCTGATGCGCTCCGCGATGATGTCGCGTGCGCCGGCGAGGGCTTCATCAACAGTGGTTGCGGGTGTCTCACACGCATCAGTCGCTGAAGGAATGGCGCTTGGGACAATCGCCACCACATGCTTCGCCGCTTCCACGGTAGGGTCCGCGGCCGGATTGATCTGATTCTCCACGATCCAATCAGCCAGCGGCTCCAGTCCTTTTTCCTTCGCGATCGTCGCCCGCGTGCGCCGCTTCGGACGGAACGGAGCGAACAAATCCTCCAGCAGCGCCATCGT
>JANNQW010000071.1:0-18541 GCA_031400955.1 Verrucomicrobiota bacterium | reverse complement strand
AAGTTATTTCCGTTCTCGAAAAAGATGACTAATCCGTGGGGCCACTGGCGCATTCTCTGGCTGCTGCCGTTCGTCGCGGCAAGCGGTATCCTTGCGCAAAATCCACCGACGAAACCGCAGCTCACTCCTCTGCCCCATCCTGAAGTGCCGACGCCAGTCGATCCGTCGCAGTTGTTTTCGCCATGGCTGCTCATTTTTTGTTTCGCAGCCCTCGCGTTTCTTCTTGGCTTCTTGATTTGGATGCTGACGCGCAAACTGCCTCAGATTGCACCCGACGGATTGTCGCCGCTTCCGCTCGCTCACCGTCGGCTGTTGGACCTGCTCGATGAAAATGAAAATCTCGATCCTTCAGAGACCGGGCACCGAGTATCCGTGATCATGCGCGACTACCAATTGGGCCGCTACGCTGTGCCCGCTCCGTTCCGCACTCGGGAAGAACTCTATGATTTGCGCCAGTTCGCCACCGACGAGGAACGCCAGGGACGCTTCGCCTCAGTCGCCCTGACCTGCGATCAAATCGCCTTCGCCCCCGCGCCTGTGACAAAAGTAGAAGCACAGTCACTGGTCAAGTCCGCCATTGAGGCACTGCGCCGCGAAGTTCAACAATCCGAACATGCCGTTCCGAATTGAATTCCTGAATCATGCCATTTCCATTTTTCCCCAACCTCCAACTCGCCGACCCCTGGTGGCTGTTACTGCTTCCACTGGTGCCACTACTGGCATGGTTGCGCGGGCGTCGCGGTGATGCACCGACCCTGGCTTTTCCGACAGTCGGCTTAATGGAGGGACTCGGACGTCCCACGCGTTCGCGGTGGGGTGGTTTCGCGCCCAACCTGCTCCACCTCGCGCTAATATGCGGAATCATCGCGCTGGCGCGCCCGCAGAAGCTGGTCTCGTATGATGAGGTGAAATCGGAGGGCATCGCCATTTGCGTCGCCATGGACGTGTCGCTTTCGATGCTGATTGAGGATTACTACGCTGGCTCGCGCAATATCAACCGCCTGGTCGCCGCCAAGCGTGTGCTCAAGGAGTTCATCGAAGGACGGCCCAGCGACCGTATCGGCATCGTGGCCTTCGCAGGTGCGCCTTACACGCCATGTCCGCCGACACTGGATCATGACTGGATCTTGAAAAACATGGATCGCATCCAGACCGGAGTAATGGAGGACGGCACGGCGATTGGTTCCGGAATTGCGGCAGCAGCACGCCGTTTGGACCAGCAGGAGGCCAAGAGCAAGGTCATCGTCCTCATCACCGATGGTGCGAGCAACTCAGGTAAACTCAGCCCGCTGGACGCGGCGCGACTGGCAGCCACGGTGGGGATAAAAATCCACACCATTGGCGTTGGCACATCGGGTTTCCATTTGATCCGACTGCCCAATGGCGGCGTCATCAATTCCCATCGCGACGAGTTCGACGAGGAAAGCATGAAGCAGATCGCCGAGATCGGCGGCGGGACGTTTTTCAAAGCGCAGGATTCAGCGACTTTGAAACAGGTCTTCGAATCCATTAACAAGATGGAAAAGACCAAGATCGAGCGGCGCATCATTGTGCGCACGGATGATTTCTACCTTTATTTCATCATCGCCGCCGCCATATGCGCCATGCTCTATTCGATCTGGAAAGTCACCTTCGCGCGACTGGCGCCGCTCACCGTATGATTTTTGCATCGCCCAACTTCGCCCTGGCGCTTCTCGCACTGCCGCTGCTGACCCTCCTGAAAATCTGGGCAGACAGGCAGGCGCAAATTTCCATTGCGGCTTTCGCGACCTCGGAACGACTGCGGACCCCCCTGCTCGCCGGAGCGTCGGCCGTCTGGTCATGGACGCTCTTCGGACTGCAACTGCTCGGACTGGCCCTCATCATCATCGCCATGACCCGCCCGCAATACGGCACTCAACAAAACGAAGTGCCACAATCCGGAAGAAATGTTTTCATCGCCATCGACACCTCGAAGTCCATGCTGGCCGACGACATGTCGCCCAATCGGCTGACTCGGGCCAAGCTCGCGGCGCAGGATCTTTTGGAGAAACTGCATGGTGATCGTGTGGGCCTGGTCGCATTCGCCGGACGCGCGTTTCTCCAAGCACCGCTGACCACCGATCATGAAGCAGTGCGCGAATCCATCCAAGCGCTCGATCACACCTCAATCCCACGTGGTGGCAGCAGCCTGGCTTCGGCCATTAACCTGGTGCTGGAGATCACTGAAAAAACACCCGGCCAACGTAACGGCATGGTGCTGTTCAGCGACGGCCAGGAAACGGACGACGGAACACTCGCGGCCGCGAAAGATGCCGCGAGCAAGCAATTACTAATTCTACCTGTGGGCATGGGCACGGCGGAAGGCTCCCTGATTCCAGACCCGGACCCCGAACGCCAGGGCGACTATGTCCGCGATGAGAAAGGCAACGTCGTGAAGGCGCGCTTGCAGTCTGAACTACTCCAACAGGTGGCCACGATCACCGGTGCACGTTACATCGAACTCGCCTCGCAAGCCCTGACACAGTCCGCAGTCGACAGCCTGCTCACTCAGCTCGATGCCAAGACCTCCGATTCGCGCCAGGAGTCGCGTCCGATTGAACGCTATCAATGGCCGCTTGGTCTCGGACTGTTGTGCATTATGTTATCCCAG
The DNA here is from genome assembly GCA_031400955.1 of Verrucomicrobiota bacterium. Classification (GTDB taxonomy): domain Bacteria; phylum Verrucomicrobiota; class Verrucomicrobiia; order Verrucomicrobiales; family Verrucomicrobiaceae; genus VFKE01. Next base: position 15,909 of record JANNQW010000071.1, on the reverse strand, counting down.
CTTATGCGACATTCGACACGTAAACCGATCAAGACCCCAGCGCTCCCCGTGGAGCCGCAAACTGCGGTTCACGCGCCGCCCGCAACCACGGTCGCCACACTGGTGCTGCTCGGCGTGTTCGCAAGCCATGGAACTGCCGCTGCGAAGGAGACGAACGATCTCAAGCGCGCCACGCAAGCTTATGAGCAGGGAAAATTTGATGTGGCTCGCGATGTTTATTCCCGCGCCTTGAAGGAAAAAGAAGCGCCAGCCCACGCTGATGAAATGCTCTACGGGCTCGCGGCATCCGCCCACCAGCTCAAAGACTACGACAACGCGGTTCGATCGTTCAGCAATGCGCTCGAGTTGCCCGACAAAGGGATTCAGACGCGAGCACTGCGCGGGCTCGGCACCAGTCTCTACGATCTTGGCGACACCCGACTACAGAAGGAGCCTGAATTCGCGATCAAAGCCTGGACGGATTCGCGCAATCATTTCACTGATGCGCTTAAAGTCCTGAAGCGGCTGAACAAGGAAAACACACCCGAATACAAAGAAATAGAAGAAAACCGCGACTTTGTGCAAAAGCGGCTGGATGAACTCAAGAAGCAGCAAGAGCAGCAGAAACAGCAGCAAAAGAAGAAGGACAAACAGCAGCAGAAAGGCGACAAAGGCGAAGGTGACCCCGACGAGAATGAAGAATCCGGCAAGGATCAGAACCAGGAACAAAAGGAAGATGGCAAGGATAATCAGAAAGAGCACGACGCGATTCAGAAAAAGCAGGAGCCGCTTCCTGAAGGCGAATTAAAAACCAAAGATGGTGAACAACAAGAACAGCAACCAGGCGAGCCGAAGGAGTCTACTGATGACCAGCGCAACGACAAGACCGGCTTCACTCCGCAGGAAGCGCGCAACCAGTTACGCACTTACGCTGACGACCAGAAGTCCGCACAATACATGATGCGCCGCGAACGCCCGCAAGGCGGAAAAGATTACTAGCAGAAAGGATGAGGGATGAAAATACTCAGCCGAAACCAATAAAGAAAGACCGATTTTGACATGCACTGCAACGCACTAAGGACAATTAACATTCAAAGAGTGGCCGCACCGCGCTGCTGTATGCGCGCATTGATTTCAACCTGCATCATTTTCCTTTCATCCTTCATCCTTCATCCTTCATCTTTCGCCCAAAAGCTGCAAGCATCGGTCGAACCCTCAGAGATCAAGCCGGGAAGCTCCACTACTTACACGATCACCGTCGAAGGCGGCCAGCCAGACGAGGCACCACAATTGCAATTGCCCGCCGGACTGGATCCCGCAGGTGCCGCACCATCCTACAGTAACCAAACGAGCATCATCAACGGCGTTGTGAAGCACAGTTCCAGCTTCACCTGGATGATAACCGCGAGCAAGGCGGGCACCCTCATCATCCCGCCGCAGGAAATCCACATCGGCGGCAAGCCTTTCAAGTCGAACGAAGTCCGCGTTGTCGTCAATGCCAACGCCGTCCAGCCCGCGTCGCAGAATGATCCGCTGCTCGTCATGCAGATCGAAAAGCGAGAGATCTACGTCGGCGAAGTCGTGCCGGTCACCGCGACCATCTATGCACCCGAGCGCCGCGTCGTCATGCAACGCATTGGATTAATCGAGATACCTAAAGACAATTTCGCGATCCAGCGCTTCCCGATCCAGGCGGAACAGTCCATCGTCTCCATGGGCGGCGCCCGCTATCGTGCGTATACTTTTCGCAGCACGCTCTCCGCGCTTAAACCAGGAAAATTCAAGCTTGGCCCCGCCACCAGCGAACTTCTGTTCGAGGTCGAGGCTCGCGGCAGCGCTGGCGCGATGCAGCATCCATTTTTCATGCAAATGGAGCAGCGCACCGCGAAACCGCAGAGCTCGGACATCGATATGAACGTGCTTCCGCTGCCGGATAAGGACCGTCCCGCCGGCTTCAAGGGACTGGTGGGCGACTTCGATATCTCCATCAATGCCGAGCCCCATGAACTCTCCGTGGGTGATCCAATTTCCGTCGAGATGAACATCACTGGCTCCGGCAATTTTGACAGCCTCACCGCGCCGGAGCTTACCAGCGCCGGCAACTGGAAAACCTATCCCGCACGCCGCCTTAACCTCCGCCAACCGGATCCTACCGGTGAATCCATGGAGCAGCGCGCCGCTTTCAATCAGGTTCTTATTCCAAAAAAGATTGTGGCCGAGATACCGCCCTTTGAATTCAGCTTCTTCAGTCCGACGAAGAAACAATATGTCACTGTGCGCACGTCACCAGTTCCACTTCGCGTGAAGGAAACGGCAACCCCTCCTGCGCCGAGGGTGCCTGGCCCGTTGGCAACAACATCAGGCGAACAGTCCCCTGCCGAACCGGAGAAGATGTCGCAACCCCAGGTAAAACTCACGGACATCGTTACCGTGCTGCCGAGTCAAGCCGCATGGATCACCCCGCACCCGGTATTGTGGAAGAATCGCACGTTCCTGTTTTGGAACGGGGCGGCGGCGACGGCCCTCTTACTGCTCCTCGGCATCAAATTTGGCACATCTCTCTGGCAAACACGCGCTCTCACACCATCCACGCCGGTGCGTGAACTATGGAAACAATTGCGCGGAGCAATTCTGACCCGCGGAGACTTTTACCAGTCTGCGGCACATTACATCCGTCTGCGCAGCGGAACGCCCAACGCTGAATGTCAGTCCATACTCAGCCAGCATGAGCAACTCAACTTCAGTCCGACACAGACCGCAGCAGCAGAACCGATCCCATCTGATGAGCGCGCCCGCGTGCTGCGAATTCTTCAATCTTGAAGACCCATCATGAATTTACGCCATCTCCTTTTTGCTGTTCTCCCGGCCATAATCTTCACGACCTTCGCGTGCGGTGCGGAATCCACGCCGCAAGAACGTTACTCCGAAGCTCGCATCGCCTTCGAGCAGGGTAATTTTCAAAAAGCACAAAACATCGGTGAGTCGCTCGTCAACGAGCAGCACTACTCGCCTGCACTGTTTCAACTCCTCGGAAACACCCGTTACCGCCTGGGCGACCTCGGCCACGCGGCGCTGTATTATCAGCGGGCTGCCATGCTGCCTACCCCGTCCGCTGAGACGCGACAAAACATCGCCCACATCCACGAACGCACCGGCAATTTTTTCTTTCCCGCAAACGGAATTCTCCAGCAGTTCGCATCCTGGTTCAGTCGCTCGCAATGGCTGGCCATCGCGGCCACCTGCGGCTGGATGCTGACCCTTTGCTGCATCATCGCCTTTTTCTTTATCCGGGCTGGCAACCTCCGCGCGCTGCTCCTGACCATCGCGGTTCTGGCCCTCGTGGGCGAAGCATCAAGTGTCCTCGGCTGGATCTGGCGTCCGTCGTTTGAAAAGGTGCGCAACATCGCCGTGGTCACCTCGAAAGAAACGCGCGCCTACGCCGCCGCCAGCACCACCAGCAATTCTTTGGCGCCACTGCCACCCGGCAGTCAGGTGCGCAAGATTGAGGATCGGGGAAGCTGGTCTTACGTGGAGTTTCACTACGAAAATCCAGCGCCAGAAGGCAAGGACATTCGCGGCTGGGTGCAGACAGAGTTCATCACTCCGCTCTGGCCCTACGATCCTGCCTGCTTGGAATAGTTTCCGCCTCGGGCCAGCGCTGCCCGCACCATCATCATCTCACCGAGGTTCTCGGTGGTCAGCAGGCCAATCAAATGTCCGGCGGCATTCATCACCGGAAGCCCGGGCAAGGGTGACGCGCGCAAGATTTGCATCGCATCCGCCAGTCCGGCATGCGAATCCAACACCTCGCCAGCGGGCTCAAGCACATTGCGCACCGGATGGCTCGTGCCATGCTCGGCCAGCGCCCCGATCAGCCGGGTGCGAGTCAGCATTCCCGCCAGACGACCCGTCGCGTCCAGGACAGGAAAATCGTGCTGCGACCCCTTGAGCAAAACCTCCACCGCCTCCCCCAGTTGTGCATCATCCTGCAGCACATGGAAATCTGTCACCATGGCATCCGCCACCGTGAGCCCCCGCGTGGCCTCCTCTTGACCCACCATCGCAGCTTCCTGACCCGCGCTCATGTAGATGAACAACGCAATGATCAGAAGAAACGGATGAAACATAAAAAGGGCGACGAAGAATCCCAGAGCCGCGATCCCCTGACCGATAGAAGCCGCGACGCGCGTGGCCTGCCCATAGTCCATCATCATGGCCAGTCCTGCCCGGAGCACCCGACCGCCATCCATCGGAAAAGCCGGGATCATGTTAAACGCCACCATCAGCAGGTTCCACTGCATCATGCGCTGGGCAAAACTTCCACTGAGCGGATCAAAATCCAGATTGATCGAAGGAACGGCGCGCAGATAAATAAACAGCAGCAAGGCAATGACTACGTTGACCAGCGGGCCGCAGATCGCGACCACAAATTCCTCCGACGGACGGCGCGGCATTCTTTCCAGGCGCGCCAAGCCACCAATGGGAAGCAGCGTGATATCCGGAGTCTTGATTCCGTAATGCCGGGCCGCAGCCACGTGGCCAAACTCATGCAGCAGCACGCAGAGGAAAATCGAGGAGATGAACCCCACCGACCCCAGTGCCGCGCCCAGGCCGCCCTGCGCATAGGCGGCCCAGCCCACCCAGACGAGAAGAAAGAGAAAGGTGAGATGAATGCGCACCTCGGTTCCGGCAATGGTGGCAACGCGAATAGACCAGCTTTTCATAAGGCAAACGTGAGACCCCATTGATACGAGGTGCAAGCTGGTATGGATGAAATTTTCTCGAAAACACCGGGCGAACTGTAGATATGATTGCCTGGCTAAAATTTTATGACCGCCGTCCGACAGCCTAACCCGGTTCGGCCCATGCCCATGCTTTCGGGCGGAAACGACAAGGAACAGATGTTTGTGAAGTCAGGGAATGCCATCGGCTTTGGTTCACCTTCAACGGGGTAGTTCTCACACTCACGCATCTCGCGGTGTCACTAATATTTTTGGTTGTCTCTGTTTTTCTTTGCGCTTCGCCATCCATCAGCATCCACAGTTGTCACTTCTTTGGTGAGCATCGGACCGTTGCTATTATTTGGAGCTACAGTTTTTGTATGGATTTCTATATGGTCGCGTTGATGCCTAACAAATCGTTGCTGCCACCGCCGGATGGCGCTCTCAGTTCCGCTTCGCGGGCAGCGCCTTTTGGTCCGGCGTGTGTGAATTCCGGCGTTCGGCCCAGGCACCGCGGGTGAAATCTTGCCCTGATTGACACCAGGCGCGTTAAGCCAGCAGCGGCTTGACCACATTGCCAAAAACATCGGTGAGCCTGAAGCGGCGGCCTTGGAATTCGTAGGTGAGACGTTCGTGATCCAGTCCCAGGCAGTGGAGGATGGTGGCCTGGACATCGTGGATGTGCACGGGGTTGTTCACGATGTGGAAACCCATTTCATCGGTGTCCCCGTAGGTGAGTCCGCCTTTGATGCCGCCGCCGGCCATCCAGATGGAATAGGCTTGGGGATGGTGATCGCGGCCCTGGCTGCGATTTAACGTGGGGTTGGTTTCCACCATGGGCGTGCGGCCGAATTCTCCGCCCCAGACAACGAGGGTTTCATCCAGCAGACCGCGTTGTTTCAAGTCCATGACGAGCGCGGCGCTGGCCTGGTCGGTTTCCCGGCAGTTCTTGCGGTGGTTGCCCACGACATCGGAATGCGCGTCCCAGCCTTCGTGGTAGATGTTGATGAAGCGCACGCCGCGCTCGATCATGCGGCGCGCCAGAAGACAGGCGCGGGCGAAGGAGGGCTTGGTAGGATCGCAACCATAGAGGTCGAGCGTGGCCTTCGATTCCTGCTTCAAATCCGTCAACTCAGGGGCGCTGGACTGCAGACGGAAGGCCATCTCATAGGAATCGATGCGCGTGCGGATTTCGGGATCGCCAACACTGCCGAGACTTTCCTCATTCAGGCTCTTGATAGTGTCGAGCGTGCTGCGTTGCAACCTGGCGTCGATTCCCTTGGGATTGGTGACATCGAGAATCGGGTCTCCCTGATTGCGCAGGCGGACGCCGGTGTAACTGGTGGGAAGAAAGCCGCTCGACCAGTTCGCGGTGCCTCCGCTGATGCCTGACCCCGTGCTCATGACAACAAAGGCGGGCAAGTTTTTCGTATCACATCCGAGGCCGTAGGTGGCCCAAGAACCAATGCAGGGCCGGCCGGGCTGGGAGAAACCGGTGTTGAAAAAAATCTGCGCAGGCGCGTGATTGAACTGCTCCGTGTGGACGGACCGGATGAGCGTGACGTCATCCACCACTTTGGCCAGATGCGGCAGGGTTTCGCCAAGCTCCATGCCGCACTGGCCATGACGGGCGAACTTGAACCTCGGAGCCATGACATTGGCGTCCGGCCGGATGAAAGCATAACGCTGGCCGCCGATGACGGAAGGCGGCAGCGGCTTGCCATCGTATTTCACGAGCGCCGGCTTGTAATCGAAAAGCTCCAGATGCGAAGGAGCTCCGGCCATGAAAAGGTGAATCACAGCCTTTGCTTTGCCGCCAAAATGAGAGGGCCGTGGCGCGAAGGCATCACCGGCCATGACCCGGCCGCCCAGAAGACTGGCCAGGCCGACTTTGCCGAGTCCGAGTCCGCATTCCTTCAGAAACCAGCGGCGGCTGAGATCAGCGCCGCGTTGACCTATAAGATGAGAGTGGCAGTTCATGATTTGGAAATGGTCTCATCGAGGTTGAGCAAGGTGCGGGCGATCACGGTCCATGCGGCGCGTTCAGCAGGAGCACCCTGGCCGGAAGGCGCGATCTCGGCGGCGATGAGTTCCCCGGCGGCCAGACGTTGCCGGGTTTGTCCGAGCAGGTCCATCAATTTGACACGCTCGGTTTCCTTCGGGAAACGCGTGAGACAACGACGGAACAGATGCGTGAGTCGGGAATGATCATCTTCCGGCAGGGTCATGGCGCGTTGGGCCAGCGCCTGGGCGGCTTCGACGAAGGCTTCATCATTGAGCAGCGTGAGCGATTGCAGCGGCGTGTTGGAAAGATCACGCCGGGCGACGCAGGCCTCTCCACTGGGGGCATCAAAGGTGCTGGTGGCGGCGAAGGGGGCGCTGCGTTTGGTGAAAGTGTAAAGCGCGCGGCGGTATCGGTCCTCGCCTTTGCTGACGTTCCATCCCGCATTTTGATAGGCCGCCTCCATGACGCTCGCAGGCTGGGGCGGACGGACGGGCGGGCCGAACATCTTCGATGAAAGCAGGCCGCTGGTCTTAAGGGAAATGTCCCGGACCATTTCAGCTTCCACCCGGAAGCGGGCCCCGCGTGCGAGGAGACGATTCTGAGGATCGCGTGCCAGCAGATCAGGAGAGACTTTCGACTGCTGTCGATAGGTGGCGCTGAGGACGATCATGCGATGAAGTTTTTTCATGGACCATCCCTGTCTGATAAATTCCAGAGCCAGCCAGTCCATCAGTTCGGGATGCGAAGGCACCTCACCCTGGAATCCGAAGTCTCCCAGCGTCCGCACCAGTCCCGCGCCAAAGAACGCTGACCAGGCGCGGTTCACCGTCACCCGGGATGTGAGCGGATTCTCCGGCGAGACAAGCCACCTGGCAAAAGTCAGGCGGTTGCGGGGCACATCCTTTGGCAATCCCGGAAGGAATGCCGGAAACTCCGCCGTGACCACCTGCTCAGGCTGCATGTATTCGCCGCGATGATGCAGGCGAGTCGTGCGCGACTGATCTGCGGGGCGCTCGCGCATCACCAGAGTTTCTTCGCCACGCGGTGGAGTGCGCAAGGTCCGGATCTTTTTTACATGCTCGGCAAGCTCCGGCGCAGTCATGAGGAAAGCGGCACGCACTTGTTTTTCCTGATCTGCGGACAACGCGGGCAGCAGGAGAAGTTTTTCGATTTCAGGACTGATGGCCAATGCCTCCATGCCGGAAGGTTTGTTGGTGAAGGAAATTCTGAAGTGCCCCAGGGATGCTGAATAATGACGGCCTGATTGAAATCTGACCACCATGTCTCCACCAGGCCACGGTTTGTCGAACACCAGCACGGCGGCGGAGCCTTGTCCCGCCTGACCTGCGCCGCCCCAGCCAGATTGCAGATTCTCATCGTACATCAGCGCGACTTTTCCCGCAGTCGCGGATGACGATTTCACCTTCCACTTATTCTCACCGGCCATTATCGAAATGTCGCCGATGAAAAATTCGCCGCGCGGCCCCTCGTAATAAGCCATGCCGGGGCCGTTCTCCGGCAGGCTGGTGTGTGGAAGGGCCTCGATTTTCAATGCCGTGAGACCGGCGGGCATGCCGGCATAACGCAGTTCGTAATGATCCTCCTTGGACGTGTCACCGCTCGCGAGGATGCTGCCGTCAGACTGCCAGGTCAGCGTGGGAGAATTCGTTTTCATGCCGGCAGGCTTGGGCGCGCCCCAGGCCGCGACCTTGCTGCGGCTGACTTTGAGCCACGACTGATAAGATTCACTCAGAGGCAAAACCTTGCGATCTGATCCCGCGCCCGGTTTTGCAACCGGCCAGAGATCTGGCAGCGAAGCCTCAAGACGATCCGCCTCAGCCTCCTTCTGACTGCGCTGCTCCGCAGTTTCTCCGCCGGGCAGATTGTAATTTGGCTCGTCAGCATTGTTGAGGAAGGCCATGAATTGAAAATATTCCGTGTGCTGGATGGGATCATATTTGTGCGTATGACACTGCGCGCAACCGGTGGTCATCGCCAGCCAGGTGGTGCCGGTGGTGGCCACGCGGTCGGTCATGGCATGAAAACGAAACTCGAGCGGATCGATGCCGCCCTCTTCGTTAAGCATGGTGTTGCGATGAAATCCCGTCGCGACCAACTGGTCCACAGTTGGCGAGGGCAGCATGTCACCCGCCAGTTGTTCGATGGTGAATTGATCAAAGGGCATGTCGGCGTTGAGCGCGCGCACCACCCAGTCCCGCCAGGGCCACATGTTGCGCGGCTTGTCTTTCTCGTAGCCGTTGGTGTCCGCGTATCGCGCCAAATCCAGCCAGCGCCGCGCCCAGCGTTCGCCGTATTGAGGTGACGCCAGCAGGCGATCTAAAAGGATCTCGTAGGCATTGGGCGCTGTGTCATTGATAAAGGCATCGGCTTCTTCCACGCTGGGAGGCAATCCAGTAAGGTCCAGAGAAAGGCGTCGGATCAGTGTGGCGCGATCCGCTTCCGGAGAAGGTTGCAACTTCTCAGCTTCAAGCCGGGCGAGGATGAAGAGATCGATTTCATTGCGCGGCCACGTTGCGTTTTTTATCACAGGCACCGCTGCCACCTTCGGTGCCAGGAACGCCCAATGCTCTTCATAAACTGCACCGGCAGCCACCCACCTTTTCAAAATATCCTGCTGCACTGGCGTCAAGGGATGCTTCGCTGATAGCGGCGGCATGACCTCATCCGGATCAGAACTGAAAGCCCGTTTAATGGCTTCGCTCTCGTCCGGTTTGCCGGGGATGATCGCCACGTCCCCCGACTTGGCAGGCTTCATGGCCACATCACGAACATCCAGCCGCAGCTTGGCCTTGCGCGGTCCCTCATCCTGACCGTGGCATTTGAAACAATAGGAGGACAGAATCGGACGCACTTCACGTGCGAAATCAGGAGACTCGACGGCCAGCGCCATGGAGGACAGAATCAGCCAGGAAAATCCGAGGCAGGAAAAGATGGATGAAATTTTAATAATGTGCACAGTTTTCATTTAATATCGCTTCACTCAACAAAGGCTTGGGACGAGTCTTAATGATAGACAGAGGTGCTTGAAAATACGATTTTTAAACCGCATTCCTTTCTTCTCCACCCTGAAAACAACACAATAATTTACTGGCTGGCAATGTTCCACTCCATTACTCCATCGCCCCCCGCTTCTACCTGTCACCATGAAATTTCATCTCATCATCACCTTCTGTTCGCTCATCTGCCCGCCGCTCTTCGCGGCTGAAAGCAAACTCGACATTCAAGACGGCGACCGCGTCTTGCTCATTGGCGACACCTTGATCGAGCGTGAGAACAATTACGGATACATCGAGTCCCGCATGAGGCAAAAATTCCCTGGACTCAACTTTGCGGTGCGTAATCTCGGCTACAGCGGCGACAGTCCGCTGGGAGCATCGCGCGCCAGCTTCGATCCGGTGGACAAGGGCGAGCAGCGGCTGAAGGAACTGCTCGCCGTGGTGAAACCGACCGTGGCCATTCTCGGCTACGGCATGGCGGCGAGTCTCGATGATCTGACTTACCGCAAGAATGATCCGGTGCTCAATCCTGATCCAGCGCGCTACGGCTTGGATCACAGTCCTGAAAAGTTCCGCAACGATCTGCTCAAGTTGATGGACCTCATCACCCAGGCCAGTCCCGAAGGAAAAGTGCGCTTCGTTTTTGTCGGCCCCATCCGGCATGAGGATCAGCGCGCCACCCGCCCCGGCTTGCCTGACCCTGCGGAGCACAACACAATGCTCGCCGAGTATGAAAAAATCATCCAGCAGCTCGCCACTGAAAAGCAGTCGCCCTTCATTCGCGGCGAGTGGCAAAAGTCTGCGGGCATCAACCTCGCGCAAGGCACTGACAACGGCATCCATCTGACTCCGCGCGGACACCGTGCGCTCAGCGAGAGCATGGCCATGCAGCTCGGATGGAAGAGCGATGCCACCAACTGGGACGTCGAGACACCCCAGCAACGCACATTGCGCGAAGCCATTCTGCGCAAGAACTCGCTGTTCTTCCATCGCAGCCGTCCGGCGAACTACACTTACATCTTCGGCTTCCGCAAACAGGAACAGGGACGCAACGCGGTCGAGATTCCCAAATTCGATCCGCTCGTGGACAAGGCTGAGGCCAACATCATCGGCATCGCCTCCGGCAAACCCAGCACGCTGGCGCCGGAACCTCCCAGCACCAGCAAGCTTGCCGAGCTGCCTCCCCTGCCCCACACCGAGTTCACTTTGGACGCTGGCCTTGAAATAAAGTTGTTTGCCGAAAATCCGCTGCTGGAAAAACCTGTGAACATGAACTGGGACAGCTCGGGCCGTCTCTGGGTCGCCACGTCGAACACTTACCCGCAGGTCAATCCCGATGACCTCGGCGCGCTGATGGAGGGCAACTCCGCGAAGTTCGGTCCATCCACCGGCAATGACCGCATCCTGCTCCTCGAAGACACCAATCACGATGGTGTGGCGGATGTCTCGCGCATTATTGCCGATAAACTGCTCATCCCTGCGGGCGTCGCGCCGGACAACACCGGCGGCTGCTTCGTCAGCGCCAGCACTGAACTGCTTTATCTCACCAAACCTGGAGCGGACGGCCTCCTCTCCGAACGCCGCATTATGCTCAGCGGTTTCGGCACCGAGGACACCCATCACATTATCCACGGTTTGCATTGGGGCATTGATGGACGCCTCTACTTCCAGCAGACGATCTACATTCACTCGCACGTTGAAACACCATGGGGACTCGTGCGCGCCAATTCCGGCACCGCGTTCGCTTATGATCCCAATACCGAGCGTCTTGAAATTCACTCGAAGGGTCTCGTCAACTGCTGGGGTCAGCAGGAGGATCTCAAAGGTCAGACCTTCCTCACTTCCGGCGCGGACGGCAACGGCATCACTTGGAGTTTTCCCGGCGCCGTGCTGCCGCCGTCCGAGGGCGCGCGCCGCACCATCACCAGCATCAGCCCGGGATCGTATCCGAAATTTTGCGGACTCGAACTCATCAACAGTCCGATCTTTGGCCCCGAATGGCAGGGCAACGCCATCACCAATGACTTCCGCGCGCATCGCATCGTGCGCTTTAACTTCAATGACTTCACCGCTGAAAAATCAACATGGAAATCCGGCTACGTCACAAAAGTTGAAGCCGATGTGGTGCGCACCAGCGATGCCGCCTTCCGCCCCATCGCACTTAAAATGGGACCCGATGGCGCGCTCTATGTCGCCGACTGGACCAATCCCATCATCAATCACGGCGAAGTCGATTTCCGCGATCCGCGCCGCGACAAACAGCGTGGCCGCATCTGGCGCATCGCGCCAAAGGACAGCAAGCCAATAGCCTGGGAACCCGTCGCAGGTTTGCCTGTCGATGCGTTGCTGAACAAACTGCTTTCGCAAAATCGCTGGGAATTCGAACAAGCCCGCCGCGAACTCGCCAAAGTTCCCGTGGCTAATCTACGAAAAGCACTCGCAAGCTGGGTCAAAGACGATGTCACCCGCCGTCATGCCGCATGGCTTCTCAGCGGACGCACCGCCGACACCGCGCATCTGAAAGTGATGCTTGATCCACAGAATCATGATGATGCCAGCGTGCAGGTTGCCCTGCGTGAACTGGGCAAAGCCAGCGGCAACCACGGCAGCACCGATATTAGCGCCATCACGCCTTGGGTTGAAGCCAGTCGTAATCCGCGCACGCGCCTCGAAGCTTTTCGTGCGCTCGCCCGCGTTCGCACCTTCGAGAGCGCGGACATGGTGTTGAAGAATCTGCCGACTGACTCCAGCGACACTTACCTCGACTTTGCAGCTTGGATTTCTGTCAACGACCTCGCACGCCCGTGGCTTGAAGAAATCGCTTCGCATCCCGATAAAATTACGGGCCGTGAAACTCAGCTCGCCGCCATCACGAGCATGGCCGCGCCCATCGTCACCGCGCCTTATATCCAGCGGCTGTTCGTCGGCCGCACCATCGACGCTGCGGGCAGCGGACCTTGGATCGAACTCATCGGCAAAGCAGGTGGTGCCGCAGAGATCACCATGCTCTACGTCACTTTCACCAAAGAAGGTGCGCTGGAACCCGCCGCGCGCATCCGCGTTGCCAAAGCCTTGGCCGATGCCGCACAAACGCGTAACATCCGCCCTCAAGGTGATCTCAGTGCCATCGCTCCGCTGTTGAAATCCACCGATCAAACACTACTGCTCGCCGGCATCCGACTGGCTGGCGAATGGCATCTGGTGCAGCTCGTTCCAAAGATTGCTGAATTTGCCGGCAACGAAAAAGATGCCGGCTTGCGTGGCGAAGCGCTCAAGGCCCTGCGACTTATCGGCCAACCGCCCACCGTCGACGCCTTGCGGAAGCTCGTTGCTGAAGACCGTCCCATCGCCGTGCGCCGCGCTGCGCTTGTGCCATTCTCCGCCCACGCCACGCAGGAAGCCATCAAGTCCCTAGCCTCCATCCTGAAGCAGACCACGAACCAAGCCGAAGCCGTCGCCCTCTGGCGCGAACTTTTCCAGATCGGCCCCTTCGCCGCGCAGTTTGCAAAGAATTTGCCCAAAGACTTAACGCCCGATTCCTACTCCACCGCCCTCCAGGCTGCGCGTGGCATGGGCCGCAGCGGCAATGCCCTGGTCACCGCACTCACTCCACATGCCGGTGCAAAAGCCGCCCAGCGTGACTTCGCCACCGAGATCGCCAGCTTGGTCAAGGCTGTCAAAGCCGGTGCTGATCCCGTCGAGGGCGAACTCGTTTACCGCCGCGCCGGCTGCATCGCCTGTCACGCCATCGGCGGCGTCGGTGGAAATTTCGGGCCCGACTTCTCCAGCCTCGGAGCCAGCGCCCCGCTCGATTACATCATCGAGAGCAGCATCAACCCCGCCGCCAAAGTCAAGGAAGGCTATCACGGCTTCGCATACACCATGAAAGACGGCAGCATCATGAACGGCATCCCGGTGCGCGAGACCACTACTGAAGTCATCATCCGTCCCGCGCCCGGCATGGAACTGCCGCTCATCAAAGCCAATATTGTGAAGCAGGAAAACATCGGCAGTCTCATGCCGCCGGGATTTGTCGATGTCCTCGATGCCAAATCCAAGCTCAACCTCTTTGCCTTCCTCGGCGAGATCGGAAAGCCCGGCCCCTTCGATGCCAGCAAAGCCAACGTCGCGCGCATCTGGATCTTCAGCGCCTCACCACCCGAAGGCCCCGCCATTAAAGACAGCGCCGCCTACATCTCCACCCTCGTCAACGGCCAACTGCGCAAAGAAGAACTCCCGGACAAACCCTATGCCAGTGCCCGCTTCACCGCCTCCACTGCGACGAAGCAACCCCTCATCCTCACCGGGGCCAAGTCCGCGTGGCTCGATGGTAAACCGCTGACGCTCACTAACGGTCGCTATGAATCCACGATTCCTGCTGGCCAGCACACGCTCTCCATCGCCCCAGACAAATCCGCCCCGCACCTGAAAGCCCAGTGCGACGACGTCACCTTTCTGGATGTGAAATAATTTCATCCATCGTGATGGTTTAGGCTAATCCGCATGTCACGTCTCACGAACGCGACTACGAAGATAATACTGGGCAATGAGCCACTCCTGGCTCACCTGATTTTCTTCTTCGGGGCGGGGGCGGGATATCGCCTTACTTCGACATCGTTCTTCTGCACTGCACCGGACGTGCTGCGGCCATCGGTGATAAGCTTCTCCAGCAGCACCTTCATCTCGACGACTTTCTCCGGCATCGCGGCGGCTAGATTCTTCATTTCGCCGAGGTCGTCCGCAAGGTTGTAGAGTTGCACGGGCTGCGATTGATCACCGCCTTTGCCCCAGCCGCCGGAGCCAGGCGCGGGGATGTATTTCCATGAACCGCTGCGGACAGCAGGAATACCATTGACAGATGCGCTCACAGCGTTTGCGCGGATGGGTTTGTCTTCGCCTTTGAGCAAGGGCATGAGGCTGAAGCTGTCCTCGCCCGCGGTGTCCGGCAGCTTCACGCCGAACACATCGGCGAACGTGCGCATGAAGTCGGCTTGATACACGAGCTGGCTGCACACGCTGCCCGGCTTCACCACGCCGGGCCAGCGCACCATGAACGGCACGCGATGTCCGCCTTCCCATGCGTCCGCCTTGTAGCCGCGCAGCGGACCGCTCGGATAGTGCCCCATCTTTTCGAGGTCCTCCACGCCGATGTAGGGCGCGCACCCGTTGTCGGCGGTGAAAATGACGAGCGTGTTGTCCGCTGCGCCGCTTTCCTCCAGCGCCTCGAGCACGCGCCCCACCACGGCATCCGTCTCCATGACAAAATCGGCAAAAGTATTGAGATGGCTCTTATCTTTCCACTCGGGATTCACCGCGAGCGGCGTGTGCGGCGCGGTGAGCGGCAGGTAAACGAGGAAGGGTCTTTTCTCCAGCACCGCCTCGCTAATGATCCCCATGGCCTCACCGATAAACTGAATCGTGCGGTCTCCGAGCGCCGGCAAAATACTTTCGAGCTTCCAATCCTTGACCGCCGGCCCTTGCTGGCTCGCCTGATTCTTGACCATGTATTTCGACGATAGAAACTCCGTGGGAATCCCGACTGTGCGATCGTTTTCAATGAAACAAAACGGCGGCCAGTTGGGAACGTTGGTGCCGAAATATAAATCGAAGCCGCGCGTGGTCGGACCACCGGCGATGGGCTTGGAGAAGATGTCACGCCACGCGGCGATCTGCTGCTCGCTGGGCACGGCTCCAGCAGCGGCGGCTTTCCTGTTTGAACTACTGACTTCATCGTCGGGTTGTTTATCAGGCGAAAGCAATGAGCGCTGCTCCTTCGTGACGGGCCAATCCCAACCCAGGTGCCATTTGCCAATGCACGCCGTGCGATAGCCCTGCTGCTTCGCCAGCGAACCAATGGTCATGCGATCCGGAGCGATCAGCGGCTCGCCAAACGCGCTGACGATCCCGCTCTGCAATCGCGTGCGCCAGTGATAGCGCCCAGTGAGCAACGTATAGCGTGATGGCGAACACACGCCTGAGGAAGAATGACCATCCGTAAATCGCATCCCCTGCGACGCGAGCTTGTCGATGTTAGGCGTGGGAATTTTCCCGCGCTCCGGGTTTTTACACTGCACGTCACCGTAGCCAAGATCGTCAGCGAGGATGATAAGGATGTTGGGCTTTCCTGCCACGGCAGCACCGGGAGTCAGCGACAGCAAACAAGAGATGATAATGATGGAGGCAAGCT
>JANNQW010000070.1:0-6292 GCA_031400955.1 Verrucomicrobiota bacterium | reverse complement strand
CCGCGGGCGTCGGGCTTGTAGGCGAGCATGAACTCGATGTGCAGGGTGCCGTCCGCTAACTTGGCACTGCTGGTCGCACCCTGTACCAGCAGGCCTTCATCAGTGACTTTGGCGCCGGGGAAATGATTATTGTCTTTCCCGTCGAAAAGAACCAGTGCAGCAGCAGGCGGCTTCGCGCCGAGCGTGGGAGACTGGCGCGTGACGCGGTTCATTTCCATGACGCGTTCGCCTTGCAGGTTCACGACGAGGAACTTGTTGCCGTCCGCCGTGGCTTTGGCGTCCTTTTCCACGAATCGTGCGACTTTCTCGCCTGCGGCTCGCTGGCCGGTCACGCGGGTGATGTTGCTGCGGTTTTCGTTCCAGCCTGCGCCGGGCAGTCCGCCCTCGTAACCCACCGATTCGAATTTTCCGCCGCCTTGCGCCCAGATTTGCAGGCCGAGTTTCATTCCCTTGAGGTCACCGGTGTCAAATTCGCCGGTGTATTCGCCCTGGATCAGGAAATCCTCATCGTCCACCTTCGCGGGATCCATCCAGACCTTTGGCGGTTCAGGCTTTTTGGCGTCGTCGGCAAGCGCCATGAGGGCTGGGTAAAAAAGCAGGATGCTCAGCGTGATAATCTTCATGACGTGGAGATTGGCGATGCACTCGGCGGTTGGCAAGCCGGATATTTAAGATCGTGAGTTATTCGCGCGGCTTGCAATTAGTGCCGTCACGGCGGATTGAATTGACTGACTCATGCCTGCCTCTTGGCCGCCCGCCGTTTTTCATCTGACCCACCGCCGTCGCTGGCCGCGTATTCTCTTCATTCTGCTGCTCATCGCGCTTTTGATTGGGGTGATTGCCGCGGGCACGGTGATGATTGTATACGGAAACATCGCCGCACAGTATGACTTGGGTAAACTCGGTGCGATGCGCCAGCGCTCGATTGTTCTGGATTGCAAAGACCGCGAGATCGGGAAGCTGCACGGTGAGAACCGCGTGGTGGTGCCGCTTTCGAAAGTGTCTCCGAATTTTATCAAGGCGCTGCTGGCCCGCGAGGATGCGCGCTTCTATAAGCATGGCGGCGTGGACTGGGTGGGCGTGGCCCGGGCCTTGGTGCGCGATGTGAAGGAGAAGAAAGCGATGCAGGGTGCCAGCACGCTGACCATGCAGTTGGCACGCAACAGCTATGACGATCTCAGCGCCAAGACGATGAACCGCAAGCTGACCGAGGTCATGCTGGCGCGGCGCATCGAGGCCGAGAAGTCGAAGGACGAGATTCTCGAGTTTTATGTGAATCGAATTTTCTTTGGTTCCGGGTTGTATGGCATTGAGCGCGCCAGCCGGGCTTATTTTGGCAAGAGCGCGGAGAACCTTTCCCCGGGTGAGGGGGCGATGCTGGCGGGCATCATTCGCAGTCCGAACCGGTTCTCTCCCTTCCGCAACTGGACGGGCGCCATCGCGGAGCGCGATACGGTGCTGTCGCGCATGGTCATAAAACAGGCGATCACGCAGGAGCAGGCGGACGCTGCGAAGCGCGAGGAAATGGCGGTGGCTGCCCAACCGGCGGTGCGCACGCAGGAGAACTACATGATGGAAGCCATGCGGCGCGACCTCGATCTGGTTCTTGATGCAGAAGACATTGAGGACGGCGGCTTGATCATTCGAACGACGATTGACCGCGACTTGCAAGCTGTGGCCGAGCAGTCACTGGAGAAGCGTCTTCGTGAGGTTGAAGGCAGGGGAGGCTATCCGCATATCACGAAGGCGCAGTTTGACAGTAGTTGGGACGGTGAGAGCGAACCACCACGCACACCGTATCTGCAGGGCGCGGTGCTTGCGCTCGACAACAGCACTGGCGGCATTCTTGCCGTGGTTGGCGGGCGAGATTTCATTCAAAGTCGCTATGATCGCGCGCTTCAGGCGGGAAGAGAGATCGGTTCGACGATCAAGCCGTTCATCTATGCTGCGGCGTTTTCGCGGGGTCTGATGCCGGGATCGCTCGTGGAAGATGCGCCGATTCGACCCGGTGAACTCACGGGTTACAGCGGTCTGTGGAGTCCGGAAAACTCTGACGGAAAATTTCTCGGCTTCGTTCCTGCGGCGGTGGGTTTGATCCGAAGCCGGAATGCGATGACGGTGCGCGTGGGCAATTACGCGGGCATGGACGCGGTGCTCGGATTGCTGCGTGACGCGGGCATCGGCACGCCTGACCATGTGACTCCGCAGGTTTACATTGGCAACACGGGATCGACCCTGAAGTCGCTGACTGCGGCCATGAGTATTTTTTCGAACAACGGCGTTCGTCGCCGGCCGTTTCTTATCCGGCGCGTCGAGGATGCGAATCACGAGGTGATTTACGAGACGCCGGTGCTGGAGAATGACGTGCTGTCGCCCGCGATCGCGCAGATGACGGGCCGTCTGTTAGAGCGCGTGATGAACGAGGGAACGGGTGCGGCCGCGCGCAGCGAATTCGGTTTTAAGGGAAAGGCCGGCGGCAAGACAGGCACGACGAACGATTATCATGACGCGTGGTTTGCCGGTTATACCCGGGAGATCACTTGCGGTGTGTGGATCGGGTTCGACCAGCCGCAGACGATTGTCGAAGGTGCGTATGGCGCGAAGCTTTCACTGCCGGTCTGGGTGGACGTGATGAACGCGGCCATCTCGCATGATTACAAATCCACCGTGCCCAAGGCGACGGCTATGACCGCGCGGGTGAGTCTGTGCCGGATCAGCGGGCAGTTGGCGACGGGTGAATGCGCCGCGCATGGCGATGCCTATGAAGATGATCTTCCGCCCGAACTGGTGCCCCCGTATTATTGTCCGGCTCACGGCGGCGGCGCCGCGCCGCCGACTGGTGGACCAAAGAAAGAGGGTTTCTTTGGCCGCGTGTTTAAGTGGTTTAGGTAAGGGTGGGGCTGCTCGAAAAATTCAAGCACCCTATGAACCACGCTTACAGCGCTGAATTTTTATAACACCATTTTCCTAGGGCTGGCGCCCCAGGCTGGATATGAGACCTGCCCATGGCATTGGGGATTTATGAATTGAGCGCCAACGGCGCGTTTCATAGCATGAATGCCAGCCGATGTAGTTGACGCGGTTTATCATGAACGCATCAAGAAGCGGGACGACTTTGAACGTTCGCTCTATTCGACGATCATATTTCGTGCTATTTTCACTGCATGGAAATCCTCGGACAACTCGGCGTAGCGCTCGGGCTGGCTTCGCTCGCCGGCGTGAACTTGTATCTTACCGTTTTGCTCACGGGGCTGGCGATCCGTTTCGACTGGGTGCATCTGGCGGCTCAGTATCAGTCGCTCGACGTGCTGGCGCATCCGGTGGTGATCATGGTCGCGGGGCTGCTTTTTGTGATGCAATTTTTCGCCGATAAGATTCCCTGGGTGGATTCGCTCTGGGACAGTGTGCACACGATTATCCGCCCGGTGGGCGGCACGTTGCTGGCGCTGCAGGCTCTCGGCACCATGCCAGGCTATGTGACGGTGGTGGCGGCATTGCTCGCGGGCGGTGTGGCCTTGTCCACGCACAGTGCGAAGGCCGGGACGCGACTGTTGATCAATCATTCGCCAGAACCGGCATCGAATATTGTGATGAGCCTGGCGGAGGATGCTGCGGTGGCTGGCGGTGTGGCGCTCACGCTGATAAAGCCGGTGATCGCGTTGGTGGTGTTCAGCGGTCTGCTCACGGTGATCTGGCTGCTTTTCCCTCGACTGTGGCGATTGATCCGCACGACGATGTGGCTGGTGTGGCACAAGCTGAAACTGCCGGGGCGGCGTGAGGCGCTGGAGACTCCGGTGGAATTGAAAAGCGAGATCACTGATGAGTTGCGCGATGTCTTGCAGATCGGGGCGGGGCTTTCCGCTGATGAAGTGAAATGGGCGGTTCGTTGTCATTCGGGGAAGGGCAGGGGAGTTCGCGGATTCTGCTCCAATCTGTCGGGCATCCTCGTGGCGCCATCGCGACCGGACAGTCTCTATTTCGCAGCGATCAAAGGATTGCGCTGCCGGCTTTTCCAGTTTCCGCTGGATGGAGCGGAGGTGGAAGTGGAATCAAAATTCCTCAGCGAGAACGTCACGGTCAGCAGCAATGAAATGCGCGTCGTATTTCGGTTTCCGCGCGGGCAAGGTGCGCTGGCAGAGAAGCTTGCGTTGCGGATTCGGGAATCGTTGAAACAAAAAATAGCGCTGCACGAGGAGCAGGCTGCGCCACTGAAGCAGGTGGCGCCACAGATCGAGGAGCCTCAATCTGTCGAACCCAAGTCCGCAGTGGTCCCGCAATCCGTCGTGCCGCCGCCCACTGGAATCCTGCCGCCGCCGGAGCCTGGCTCCGATAGTAAAATTTCTCCGTTTCACACAGTCAGTTGAAAGTGAGTTGCTTACGACGCCGCTTGTTGCGTTTTTCTTGCCAAGGCCGTCAACCAGTGCGTAACTCCCAATTCGCGTTACACGCGGACGCGGCAAAACCCGCGGTGCTCCTGAATGTCACAAACGAAATCCTCTAGCTGGACTCTCGCGCTGCTGGCGCTGGGGGTAGTCTATGGAGACATCGGCACCAGCCCGATCTACGCGCTGCGTGAGACGATCCGCGGGCGCTTTGATGCGGCGAACGATCTGACGGTGCTCGGCCCGGTGTCGTTGATGCTCTGGTCGCTTACGATCATCGTCACGATTAAATATCTCATCGTCCTGACCCGCGCCACGAACCAAGGAGAGGGGGGTGTCTTCGCTATGTATTCAATGCTGCGCGGAGGGGAGACGGGCTTGAAGAAGGGTGCCATCACCGCGCTCACCTTCTTCGCCATCTTGGGCGCCGGGTTGCTTTACGGCGACGGCATCATTACTCCCGCGATTTCAGTCTTGTCCGCCGCGGAAGGTTTGGCGGTGATCAAACCCGATTTGGCGGAGTGGATTCCACCAGTGATCGCGTCGGTCATACTGCTGGGATTGTTCATCGTGCAGCGACATGGCACGGAACGCATCGGCAGGGGATTCGGGCCCGTGATGCTCCTGTGGTTCGGCGCTCTCATGGGATTCGGCTTCTGGCACCTCATACACGAGCCTTCGATCCTCCGGGCGCTCTCGCCGCATTATGGCTGGGCCTATTTGTGGATGGAAGGTGCGCAGTCCATGCACATCATGGGAACCGTGCTGCTTGCCGTTACCGGCGGAGAGGCGCTTTACGCAGACATCGGCCACTTCGGGCGAAACGCGATGAAACGATCATGGTTTGTCGCGGTGTATCCGGCGCTGTTGCTGAATTATCTCGGTCAGGGCGGAATGATCATGCGCATGATGCACGATCCGTCCGTCAAGGCTGCAGAACTGGCCAAGGTGGTGGAGCAGCCTTTCTTCAACATGGTGCCGCAGGGATTGCTGCCGCCGTTCGTCATACTCACCACGCTGGCGACCATCATTGCCTCGCAGGCCATGATCACCGGTGTGTTCTCACTGAGCCAGCAGGCGGTGCAGCTCGGCTTCATGCCGCGATTGAAGATCGTCCATACTTCGCCTGAGATGCGCGGCCAGATTTATCTCCCCCAGATCAATTTTCTGCTGATGGTTTTGTGCATCGGTCTCGTTGCCGGCTTCCAGAAGTCGGAGCATCTGGCCCATGCCTACGGCCTCTCCGTTTCTTTGGAAATGCTCATCACCACCGCGATGCTCGCCCTGGTGGCCAGCAAGCTTTGGAAATGGCCGCCCTGGCAGGCAGTGGCCTTGTGCGGCCTGTTCATGTCCTTTGAAGTTTCCTATGTCATCGGCGGGCTCAGCAAATTTTTGGAGGGCGCCTGGTTCACGCTGCTCATTGCGCTGGCCATTTACGCGATCATGCGCACCTGGCGCGATGGCCGCGCGCTGCTCATGAAGCGCGTGCTGCGCAACCGGGTTCCGGTCAATGTCATCGTGAATGAGATCAATGCCGGGCACATCCACCGCGTGCGCGGCATCGGCGTCTTTCTCTCATCTTCCGCCGAAGGTCTTCCGCTGGTGCTGCTCCATCACCTGAAGCATAACAAGGTGCTCCACGAGCAAGCTGTCATTCTCACCGTGAAATTCGAAGAGGTGCCCTACGTCTCGCCTGACAAACGCATCGAGGTTACCGACATCATGGATTCGTTTTTCCGTGTGGTGCTGCATTACGGGTTTTCAGAGTCTCCCGAGGTGTCCCGCGATCTCAAGACCGCGCTCGACTCCCGGGGTATCACCCGGCAGAGCGACATTAGTTTCTATCAGAGCCGCGAACTGCTGCTGACCGACGGCAACGGCAAGATGGCCCAGTGGCGCAAGAAGCTCTT
>JANNQW010000069.1:0-11813 GCA_031400955.1 Verrucomicrobiota bacterium | reverse complement strand
CTTATGTCGTGGGAATCAGCCTCTGCGCGCGCAACGAATATTTGTTAAACTATCTCTGGCTGCTATGCATCCCGGTTATGACAAGACTTTTCAATGCGAAAATGCCTCATGGATCTGATCTCGACGTGATTGTTCTCTGGTTTCTGCTCCTGGCTTGGATGGGAATGCTTGTTACAATAATATCACTCTCCAAAAATCCGGCCAAATCCAACACAGGCAAAGCTGTCGGCATGCTATTGGCCGGAATCGTTCTAGCAGATGCCTTGGCTGTATCCAGTGTATCGCCATCAACCGCACTTGCTTTTGCGGCCATGACGCCTCTCCTCCTCTTCTACCAGAAAAAAATCGCCGCCACCTGATCACACTTTGCGCAATTACCATCCAATGCAGCGTATTGATTGACAACCCTTGTGCGCGCATTACGAAGCGCACTCCTTGCCATGATCGATCAGACATTCAGCGTGCCCTACACCCAGCGCGTGCTATTCACGCGCGAGGTCTTTGACAGCGCCAATAAGATGCTGCGCGATTTGCTTGTCAGATCGGGGGAAGGCGACCGGGTTACGAAGGTTCTCGGATTCGTGGACACTCATGTCGCGGCAGAGAATCCCGGCTTGCTGCGAGCATTGGAATCCTATGCCACACTACACGCGGACGTTTTCACTCTCGCCACCGCACCCGTTCTGATCACCGGTGGCGAAGCATGCAAAAATGACTTTGCGCTCGTGGAGCAGTGCTGGAGCGCCATCAATGACGCCGGACTGGACCGCCATTCGTTCGTGTTCGTCATCGGCGGCGGAGCCGTGCTCGACCTTGTCTGCTTCGCCGCCAGCACCGCCCACCGCGGCATCCGCCATGTGCGCTTCCCCACTACCACGCTGAGCCAGGGCGACGGCGGCGTGGGAGTGAAAAATGGCGTGAACTACTTCGGGAAGAAAAACTGGATCGGCACCTTCGCAGTTCCCTACGCCATCGTGAACGACTTCGCCTTTCTTGACACCCTGCCCGCCCGAGAAAAGCGATGCGGGCTGATCGAGGCCATCAAGGTGGCTCTGATTCGTGATGCGGAATTTTTTCTCTGGATTGAAAATCACACCAAAGATCTGGCCTCACTCAAAACTTCCATCATCGAGCAAACCGTCCAACGCAGCGCAGAACTGCACGTCGCGCATATCGCCACCAGCGGCGATCCCTTCGAGCAAGGCTCCGCGCGTCCGCTCGACTTCGGCCATTGGGCCGCGCACAAACTCGAACAGGCCTCGAAATTCAAAATGCAGCATGGAGAAGCGGTTGCCATCGGTATGGCGGTGGACCTTGTCTACTCAGTCAAAGCAGGCATCCTCGATGCCGCGACAGCCCAGCGCGTGCTGGCGCTCATCGAATGCGTAGGGTTCAAGACTTTCGCTCCAGAACTGCTCGCTCGCGACAAGCAAGGCGAACTCACAATTCTAGCCGGATTGGAAGAATTCCGGGAACATCTTGGTGGCAGACTCAACGTGACCCTCGTGCCCGAGATCGGACAAAAGATCGAAGTGCATGAAATGGACTCGAAACTGATCGTCAAGGCGCTCGAGGAACTGCGCGAACGCTGACTACTTTTTGATGATCGCCGCGTGAACGGCAGCCGCGATCAAACCCGCACCCTCATCATTCGGATGAACGCGATCAGGAATAAGCTCCGGCTTCCCGTCAAGCGCCGAGTAAAGATCAATTACACCCAGTTTCATCTCCGCAGCGACTTTGTCGATCAGCGGAATAATCTCCGGTTTCACGATCTCATTTCGAATGCCGAAATTACCCTTGTCAATCACCGGCGCCGGATGGCAGAGAAACACTTTCGCTTTCGGATTTGCTCTCAGGAATGCCTCCACCAGCGACCGGGTATCAGTGGCAAAGTCATCCTTCTTCGCCCAGTTGTGCGGCTTGCTGTCATTGGT
Source organism: Verrucomicrobiota bacterium (assembly GCA_031400955.1). Taxonomy (GTDB): domain Bacteria; phylum Verrucomicrobiota; class Verrucomicrobiia; order Verrucomicrobiales; family Verrucomicrobiaceae; genus VFKE01. The sequence continues at coordinate 9,876 of JANNQW010000069.1, read as the reverse complement.
TCCCAACTTGATTACGACGATGTCGGGCTTGAACTCGAACGCCTGCTGATATGCCTTTTGTTTCTTATAAGGCTTGTCGCCCTTATCGAGCATTGTCGCGCCGCTCACTCCGAAATTTTTTACTTCGTAGCCAGCACCGAGGAGCACCCCAAGCCGCGCCGGATACTTGTTCTTTGCGTCCTTCACACCGGCACCAAAAGTGATGCTGTCGCCCACGCAGGCGACGCGGATGACTGTCTGCGCACGCAACGTCGTGCAAATTACAGAAATGATTGCCAGGAGAACGAGTTTGCGGTTCATAAATGTATGCGAGTGATTGTTAAGAATATCTAGGATCTGCCGTTGCCGAAGCCAGACAGCGGCGTCATGCTGGCCGAATACGGTCTTCATGCAAGCCCGACTTCGCCTGCAGTTTAAGGCTTCCCGCCTCAGGCGTTGTTGAGATTTCTTTTGTGATCAAACCAATTTCACTTGTTACACTTTCATTATGAAAGTGGCGGAGAGGGTGGGATTCGAACCCACGGTGCGTTTCCGCACGCCAGTTTTCAAGACTGGAGCCATAAACCACTCGACCACCTCTCCGGGTTGCCATTTCCGGCTTGCGGACGCAACATAGCCTGAAGCGCGCCACTGAAAAGGGATTTTCTACTTGCTTTTTTCCCAATGACGGGGACTTTCACAGCCCTCCTTTTCAAACCCACGCAAACTCAATATGATCGTTCTCAGACTCCGCCGCGAAGGCACCAAAAACCGTCCGTTTTACCGCATCGTCGCCGCTGACCAGCGGTTCCCGCGCGATGGACGTTTCCTCGAAATTCTCGGCACTTATGATCCGCTGATGGCGGATAACAACGTGAAGGTGAATCTGGACAAGGCCAACAAATGGATCTCCCAAGGCGCGCAGCCCAGCGAGACCGTGCGTAGCCTGCTGAAGAAAGCCGAGAAGGCTCTCGCCAAGGCCTGAGCACAGAAGTTTTGATAAGGGATGTGTTCCGTCGCTCGCACCGGACCGAGGGCAGAATTGCGGCGTGACGCTCAATATTTACCACCATGGATACACCCGAGGCTCTTCGTGAATTCTTGATGTATGTGGTGGCGAATCTGATCGACTACCCCGGACAGGCCAGCATCGCCGTGGGCACCAACACCAACGGCGCCATCTCCTACCGGCTCCAGCTCGCGCCCGAAGATGTGAAACGAGTGGTCGGCAAAAACGGTTTCACCATCAGTGCCATCCGCTCGTTGATGAACGTGGCGGCACGCAAGCACAACGTGAAGATCGCGCTCCGAGTTGACGGCGTGAATGAGGAGGACATCTCCGACAAGCCGCACGCCAGCGAGATGCATGAAGTGTCGCAACCTGAGTAATCCGCCTGTCCGCAGGCGGATCATTTAAAGAACCGCCTGAGGACAGGCGGACTACTTTAACTCCACAGACGGACATTTACAGAGGCAGTAGCGTTTTCGTCTGGATGCGACTCACCAGCTCGGCGCACCCATCTTCCAAAAGATCGAGCACAAACTCAAAATCAGCCGGTCCTCCGAGGTAAGGATCTGGAACCTCGATGATTTTATGCCTCGTGCAGAACTCGCCGAAGAGTTTGATTTTACTGCGAAACTTGGCGTCCGAATCCAGCAACTTGATTTCCGCGAGGTTGTCTTGATCCATTGCGAGGACAAGGTCGAAGTCCCGGAGGTCATTCGCCAGGACCTGTCGCGCCTGATGATTGAGGTGCACCCCACGTTTGGCCGCAGCATCGACCATGCGTTTGTCGGGCTGATTTCCAATATGGTAATCAATGGTGCCGGCCGAATCCACGGCCACCGTCTGCTCAATACCTGCCTCCTGCAATTTTGCGCGCATCATGCCCTCTGCCGCCGGAGAGCGGCAGATGTTACCCATGCAGACGAAGAGCAGTTTCACAGCGCAGGTTTCAAGATTCAGTTTTGGCTCCCGTATATTCTTCGAGGACGGATTCAAGCGCGCCAAGATCGGTGATCAACCGCACATCAGGCACGCGCAAAGCCTGATGATAACCGTAGGCGGCACGACCGCCGATGAGCAGGGCCACATCTTGCGGCAGCAGTTTACGGAGTCGGCTGAGTTCGCCGGGCACATCGGGATCATCGCTGGGATAGACGAGGCTGAGCGCGACGGCGCGAGCCTGACGCTGTTTGGCGCAAGCGGCGATTTCCTCAGCGGGAAGAGAGGGACCAAGATAAGTCGCGCGCCAGCCGACGTCGCGCGCCGCCGCCGCGACCAGCAACGCACCAACTTCATGGGACTGGCCAGCGGGTGTGGACACGATCAACTCCGGCGCATTGTGACGCTTCGGATAACTGCGAGCCCCGAGAGACAGGAAGTCCCGCACCACCGCCGTGGCCAGATGTTCATGGGCAACCCGCAGTTCGCCCTTGCGCCAGCGTTCGCCGACTTCATGAACAAAGGGTGCAACCACGCGCAGCAACGTGATCCGATGACCGTAGCGAATCCGCGCGTTCTCCAGCAACTCCGTGAGGAGCGGTTGCTCGATGCGTTTCACGGCCTCGAGACAGCAGGCCAGGCATTGCTCCGGAGTCTTGTGCAACAGCGGACCCGTGCCGCCGGCTTCATGCGTAGATGGCTGGGGATGTTCCTTTTTGTAGAGCTCATAGAGTTCTTCAAAGGAAAGGCACGCGATGCCACTGATGCGGTGACCGCAGTCCGTCAGGCATTTCAGGACGCGGAGCTTTTCGATTTCCTCATCAGAATACAGTCGACGGTTGGACTCCGTGCGCTGGCAGCAGATCAGGCCATAGCGCCGCTCCCACACGCGGATCGCATGAGAAGTAAGGCCGGTGCGGTGGCAGACTACCTTGATCGGATGGTGCAGTTCGCGGGAGAGAGACACGGCTAATGGTTCAGTGTTCTTGGTTCTTGGTTCAAGGGAAATAAGCACAGGCTCAACCAGTGCGCAGCATTTGCATGTTAGCCATACACCTGCAAACTACGAACCTTGAACCAAGAACGACGAACCTTTTTCCCATGCTGAATTACGTCTGGTCATTTCTCCTGCTCACGGGCTTGATCGTGGGCGCCTTGTTCGGCCGGCTCGGCGTTGAGGCTGGAGTGGTGGACAGCATCTTCACCATCTGCAAAGACGTCGTCATGAAAATAGCGCTGCCCCTCGCGGGCATGATCATGCTCTGGTTGGGCGTGCTCCGGATAATGGAAAAATCGGGTCTACTCAACAAGGTGGCGCGGGCGCTTTCGCCATTGATGCGCCTCCTGTTTCCAGGCGTGCCAGCAGACCATCCCGCGATGGGCGCGATGGTAATGAATATCGCCGCGAACATGCTGGGCCTGGGCAACGCGGCCACGCCTTTCGGCCTGAAGGCGATGGATCATCTGCAAACTCTCAACCCCAACAAACAGAGCGCGAGCAACGCCATGTGCATGTTTCTCGCGCTCAATACAGCCGGCTTCATGCTCATCCCCATGACGGCAATTAATTTCCTCAGCGCTGGCGGTGTGAAAAATCCGTATCAAATCATCACGCCAACTTGGGGCGCGACCTTGTGCGCCACCATCTGCGCCATCATCGCGGTCAAGATGCTGGAGAAGCTGCCAATCTTCCGGCAACTTCCCGATGAAAGTAGCGAGAGCATCTTGCCCTCGCCTGAAACCAAGTCGGAGCAAAATGTCTCCGCCCCCCAGTTCCGCGCATCGATTCTGCGACGCGTGCTGATCGGAACCGCCGCACTGGCCTTCGCACTCGGCGGATGGTTTGAGATTTTTCCAAAACATCGCGAGAATTTTCTCTCAGCGACCGGCCTCCAATCCGTCATCGACATCGCGGCGAAAAAGAAATCGGAAACTGACCAGCGATCCGCTGAATTGCAGTCGGCAAAAAAAGCAGCATCAAGTGAATCAAGTGCCGAGGCCATCGGCTGGCCGCAATACATGCGCCGCGTCTCCACGCTGGCCATTCCGTTGGTGCTGGTGGTGGCGGTGTTGTTTGCGCTTTCGAAAGGTGTGCCGGTTTACGAAGAAGCAGTCGAAGGCGCCAAAGATGGATTCGCCACGGTCACGCGGATCATGCCGTTCCTAGTGATCATGCTCACCGCGCTGGCGGTGTTCAAAGAAAGCGGTGCGATGCTGCTGCTGGGGCAGTTGCTGGATCCCCTGCTGCGTTTAATCCATCTGCCAGCGGAACTCCTGCCGATGGCCATCATGCGGCCCTTGAGCGGTTCAGGATCGCAGGGAATTCTCAACGAGATCATCCTGAATCCATCCTCGACTGGTTTCTTAAAATACACAGCGGCGATCATGTATGGCTCCACCGAAACAACCTTCTATGTGCTGGCGGTTTACTTTGGCAGCGTAGGCGTGCGCCGCATCCGTCACGCGCTGGCAGTGGGGATCATCGCGGACATTGTGGGCATGACCTGCGCAGTGACGCTGGGACGCCTGATGTTCGGTCATTATTGAGTCTCACCTAATGGGCGACAAAAATGTTGGGGGCTGACAGCCTCCATGACACGGGCCAAGCTTGCCCCGACACCCATGATGCCGACTGTCATACAATTACGCGGGACTCAATAAGTAGCAGTCGGCATAGGGAGACTCTGACTTTTCTCCGTGGACTGTGCCATAACTTCATTTTTAGTGCGTTTTAAATAATTTCGTGGCCGTTTGCCGTGCGCGCTGGAGATTTTTGAGCGCACGCGCCCCGCGTGCTGAAGTCTGCGCCCTCGCGGACTTCCTGCGAATGTTCCCTGACGATATGGCATCAAAGGATTGCGTTTGACCCTTCGCGAGGGCGCGTGCGCTCCAAAACGTCTCGCACAAAATGAAAACAACATCGTGGAAACGGCCACACTATATATTAAACTGCGCTAGTGCCTCATCACCTCGGCATCTGCCCTCATCCGGGCCGGACTCCTACTTTCTCTCAGTATCATTCTGTTTAGTGATGATCACTTCACGCACCCATATGGCGACGATAGTGGGATCACTATTCTGTAGCACCAAGCTAGTTCCAGCGAAGCCGTTCTCAATACGGATGTCTCCCAAACGTGCGATTCGGAACTCATTAATGCCCCCGGTGGCGTTGGCGGCGGTGAAAGCGCGCGGCACACTGATCTGGCCGAGGCGCGCGATGATGGTGGAGTCAGCGGGTTTTCCGGCACAAGAATAGAGAATGGAGACGCGATAGTCTCCTGCGGGAATTTTGTCCATCTGCCATTCAGCAGCGCCGACCGGCACGGCTCGGCTGTCTGGTTTGTCCGAGAGTTTGGCGAGATCATGGGTAAACCGTTTTACTGATGCCGCAGTAAGGATGATGGCTGCGTCTTGGTTATTGTTTCTTGCAGTTTTTACCGTGCCTGTCCCCGTCGCGCGCGGCGAGTCTGACGTGTTTTCTCGCGATGCTGTTTCCAGGGAATCGTAAGGCAACAGCCCAGATCCCGCATTGATTTTTTTTACGCGGTCAATCTCAGCCTGCACATTGACAATTCGATCAGCCTGACCACGCTGCGACATCGTCTGCTTGAGTTTTTCCAGAGTGATCAGGTATTCCTGAATGATGGGCGCGTGGTATTTGCGCAGATTGCTTGAATAGGTTTCTTCAAGCTGCTCAAGTCGTTCGGCTGGTGTCTGTCCTTTTTCCAGTGTTTGCGCTGACGCGGCCACGGACAAGAATATTCCCGCAAAAGCTGCTAGGCGAAGCAAATGATAATAGTGCATGGGCGTCGGACGATCTGATTATGGGGCGGGCTTGATCTCCACGGCGAGTGCCCACGCTCCCGGCGGCAGGGGCTTTGCCCGGGCATCCGCCTCACGCTGCTTGAGAGCGTCACGAACGCTTCGCTCAACCTTGCGCTGGGATGGATTCTTCGAGGTCGGCTCTAGAATCGCGGCCAGGCCGTTGTCCACTAGTATCCCTCCGAAGTCTCCGATTTCAGCTGATGCCACATCAGCGAGCACGGAACCTGAATCATCCTTATGCCATCGTGTGCGCAACTTTAGCGGCCTATCCTTCAGATATGCAGTGGTAAAATCTTTCGCCTGCCGCCCGATCATGATGCTATCCGCGTTCTTAATGCCGAAGTAGCGATCATGAAAGTCATTCAGCGAATGATCCTCTGGATTCGGCGACGGACAACTCACCGACATGAGCCTTACGGAAAATCTTCCTCCCCCGGTGGTGACAAGAAAACGGTCGCCCCTGTTGCTCGGAGCCTCAACGAACGCCACGTCGAGAACTTCCTCAAGCCCTTCGGCAGTAGGCCCGCCGGTCGAGGCGTGGGTGAATTTCCCGGATTTTTCAAAAGACTCATGGGCGCGTTTCGATTCCGCAATGACTACCCGCGCACCGTCTTCATCATTCTTAGCGATGCGCTCATCACTGAGCGCGGTAAGCTTAGAAAGATAGTTGGAGAGCACGGGTTGCTCGAGTTCCTTGAGTTTCTCTTGATGGGCCGTGCGAATCTCCTCCAATTCCCTGAGTGTCGCAGTCATGACCTCCGTATCAGGCTGATTCAAAATCGGGAGGGCTGGCGTAAGCCGTATTTCCTGCAATCGCATCAGTCCGCCCGTGCCGTGGAGAGCTGAGGCTTTGATGGCAAAGCGAGTTGTAATCCGCGATAACTTTATATCACCGAGAGTAAAAACTTTGAATTCGTTCCAGCCTCCCGTGGATTCCAGGGTGAGACCAAGTTTTGCAATGTCGGCTCCGATCAGGTTTGTGACTTCGCCAAATTCGATCTCATTGCCAGGCTTGTCGCCGGCCAGTTCTGGATCGATATCGCCGACGCCGCAGACGATGCTCACCGTATAGATGCCAGGAGTGATCTTGGATACGTCCCATGTAGCGCTGCCTCCTGACGTGCGAAGAAAGGCCAGTGTGTTTTCGGATTTTATCAATGCGACGGCTCCAGAAATTTTTCCATCAGCCGGCTTCAAGACGATGCCGTTGCTTGAGTCCAAATTACGATTTGAATAATATTCAACAATCTTCAGCCGACGCTGCTGCGCCGATAGCGCAGTATCGTAATCGTCGGCTTCTATAGCCTGAGTCTCGAGACTGGTGAGCGCCTTGGCATATTGATCGGCCAACATCCTTCCTGCATCTAGAGCCCGCAGGGTAAACGGCTCGCGGATTTCGCGGATTTCGGGGATGAACGGTTGTCGCGAACCATTAGGTGACTGGGCGCGAACTGAACCAACGAAGCCTACTGTTGCCAGCAAGACAAAGAACAAAATCCGGCGCAGGAAGGAGAATGCGTTCATCGGTTCACCGGTGCAAGCTCAAGTTTGACGACACAGAATTGCGCGGATTGGCTGGCTCCATTAGCCACCAGCATCAGCTTACCGTCGCCATTACGAATTCGAAGGGTGCCTAGATTCTTCTCAACCTGTTTTCCAGCCGCCAGCGTCACCTTACTCTGGAGTGCGTAAAAATTTTCGCGCACTTCTAAAGTCGCACTGCCGCCCCCTGCGCAGGTGTATTTCACCATAACTTCGTAGCCACCCTCCGGGAGGTGCGGCAAATTCCAAAGCGCGGCACTTCCTGCGGTCCCCCAGCCGATGATAGCTCCATCGCTATCCAGCTTCACTCCGGAGAGTGTGGCATCTTTCGGATTGAAGACAACACGCTCGGGCAATAACGCAGATTTACCCGATGCGCGTAAGACGAGGGCGGGAAGTTCCAACTCGAACGCGGCCAATTCTTGTTCCAGCGTAATTCGTTCTTCGCGCACCTTGATGGCATCCGCATAGTCACGTGCCGATACCAGCTTTTTCTCCAATCCCAGCAGTCGAGCGGCGTAGGCCCGCTTCTCCGGGAGAATCGCGCTGAGCAAGCCCTGTCGAAACGAGGCGCGCAGCGTGCGCAGATCGTTGCCATCAGCCTTCAACTGTGTCGTGACAAAACCAGACATGACCACGATCACCGCAGCCACCACGATACTGTTCGCGCGGCCTGAGAAACTTGGTTGTGTCGTGAAAATCAGCATGCTCCAAGAATAAAGGTTACACGGCCTGCAGCAAGATATTTCCAACCAACCTCTTTTATCCGCAGGCCGGGCAAACGCCGAAAAATTCGAGCTCGTGATACAGCTTCCGAAAGCCCGACTCGCGCGAAATTTGCGCTTCGAGTTTTTCCACTGGGCACGCCAGATCAAGCTTCTCGATCACACCGCAGGCGGTGCAGATGAGGTAGTCATCATGACGCCCGGGAAAAATCATGGAGTAATAAGCCGAGCGATCATGCAATCCCAGCCGCCGGATGATGCCGTGATGTTCCAGCCGGGTCAGCAGCCGGTAGACGGTGACCTTGTCGCAACCGTTCTTGAGCGAAGGCGACCCGGCAACGTGCGCGAGCGTAAGGGGTCTGTTCGCGGAGACCAAGCTCATCAAGACCGCCTCCAGCGCCCGCGTGCGACGCAGCCCGGCAATCCGGCAACGAAGCAGCACGTCATCGAGGAGCTTGGGCGCTTTCAGACTCATTGCTGAAGCATGCCGAATTTCGAGCAAGAGTGCAAGTTCCGCATGGCACCGGACTTCCACATTGACTTCGCGGGCGCATCCGTCACCTTTCGCCGACATACAGGGGCGCTGGATTCCGGCTGAGACGTTTCGCGAGAAACGAACCCTTTGAACCTGAAGCGGGTAATGCCGCCGCAGGGAGCAAAGCCATCTCACGTCGAAGCCACGCCGCCCCCAGCCGCGTGGCCTTTTCATTTCAGTCACTTATCCCTTTTCCCTTAAAACCTTATCCCCCTCCCCGCCATGATCGCCACCAAAGAATCCTTCGAGCCCCACAGCAGCGAGCAACTGCCCAACAGCAACCGCATCCACATCGAAGGCCAAATCCACAAGGACGTCCGCGTGCCGATGCGCGAGATCACCCTCTCGCCCACGAAGTCCTTCAATGGCCGAATCGAGGTCAACGAACCCGTCCGCGTCTACGATTGCTCCGGCCCGTGGGGTGATCCCGCTTTCACTGGCACCTCCGACGAAGGCCTCCCTGCCTTGCGCGAGAAATGGATCGCCGCCCGTGGTGATGTGCAGGCTTACGATGGACGCGAAGTCAAACCGATGGACAATGGCTACCTAAGCGGAAAGCACGCCGAATTCGCCAGCACCGCCGAGCGCAACCGCCTCGTCGAATTTCGCGGTCTCAACGGCGAACGCCGCCGCCCGCTCAAAGCCAGCGCCGGTCATCCCGTCACGCAGCTTTGGTATGCGAAGCAGGGCATCATCACGCCCGAGATGGAGTTCATCGCGTTGCGCGAGAACATGAAGAATGCGAAATTGGGAATGCGGATTGCGGAGTGGGGCGATGACATCGTGAGGAATGACCTCCACAAGCAACACGCAGGCAGCGCCCAGCATTCCGCCACGGGTATGGCGGATACCTCACCCGCCGTCGAAGGTGTCTCGCCTACGACATCGGGCGTCTCGCCCTCCATCTTCCAACGCTTCCCCCAGCGCATCCCGAACGAAATCACCCCCGAGTTCGTCCGCCAAGAAGTCGCCGCCGGCCGTGCGATCATCCCCGCCAACATCAACCACCCCGAGCTCGAGCCGATGATTATCGGCCGGAACGTCCTCGTCAAAATCAACGCCAACATCGGCAACAGCGCCGTCGCCTCCAGCATCGAGGAAGAAGTCGAAAAGATGCGCTGGGCCACCAAGTGGGGCGCGGACACCGTCATGGACCTCTCCACCGGCAAGAACATCCACGCCACGCGTGAATGGATCCTGCGAAACAGCCCCGTGCCCATCGGCACCGTGCCCATCTATCAGGCGCTCGAAAAAGTGAACGGCAAGGCCGAAGACCTCACTTGGGAGCTATATAGAGATACCCTCATCGAGCAGGCCGAGCAAGG
>JANNQW010000068.1:0-4437 GCA_031400955.1 Verrucomicrobiota bacterium | reverse complement strand
CCCCCTATTCGCAAGCGGTTGATCCGCTACGCTTCGCGGGATGCCAAAACACACCCGATCTACCACCCGTCGTTTGACCTGCACCGACATCCGCTTCGTCGAAGCGGATTTTCTTCGGCCGGTTACTCCCCGCCTCGTGCTCACCCTGGATGAGGGGCTGAGCATCCTACTCGAAAAACCAGCCGACATCGATCTGGCCTGTGAACTCGTCGCGGCCCTGCGCTCGCGCCTCGACCGGAAAGGAGTCTGCCCATGCTGAATCTCGGCAGCGCCGCTCTCAAGGTCTTCCTCGCCCTAGAACCCTGTGACATGCGCAAGTCCTTCAATGGACTTCATGAGTTGGCGGAGCGGCACCATCAGTCCCATCCCGGACGCGATGCGCTCTTTGTGTTCATCAACAAGAACCGCAATCGCATCAAGCTGCTCTACTTTGACGGAACCGGACTCTGGGTGGCTGCCAAACGCCTGGAAAAAGGTCGCTTCAGTTGGCCCTCGGCCAGCGAGCCAGGACAACAGCGTATCAAGCTCCACCCCGAGGCCTTACAGCTTCTTTTGGATGGTGTGGATCTTCGCGGCGCAACTCTCAAGCCATGGTATGAGCGACCAGAATAATTTTTCTGGGAAATATCATATTTATATCTAATCAGGCACGGATTATGCTATTAATCATCCGTGCCTGACGGAACCCCGCACGACATTCAAAACATCCTCATTCGCCTCGCGGCGATGGAAAAGGAGCTTGTGGCTCTCAGAGCGGAAAACGCGTTGCTCAAACTTGAACTGGAGCGCAAGGACAAGATCATCGCCGGGCTGCGCCAGCGCATCTTCGGATCGAGTTCCGAGAAAATCGATCCCGCTCAACTCCAGCTTCTCTTCGACGAGCTTGTCATGGGAAAGCCTTCCCCTCTTCCGGACAATGGCGGCGCAACATCCGCACCGGAGGAGGAAAAATCAAAGGCTCCAAAAAACCGCCGCACCAAGGCCGACCGCTTTCCCAAGAACCTCAAGATCCTGATTGAGGGTGTGCTTATCCCCGAGGAAGTCCGCGCCAATCCCGACCAGTGGGTGGAAATCGGCGAGGAAAACCACGACGAACTCGATGTGATCAAAGCCGAGATCTTCTGGCGGCGCACTGTTCGCAAAAAGTTCGTGCACAAGACCGAGAAAGAACGCCCGCCCGTCATCCTGCCCGCACCACTTCCCTCGATACCTGGCACTCTCCTTGCCCCCGCACTGGCTGCCCAGATCATCACCGACAAATACCAGGACCACCTGCCCCACTACCGGCAAGCCCAGCGCTTCCGACGACGACATGACATCGACATCGGGCGGCAGACACTCAACACCTGGACCCACGCCTGTGCCCGTCACCTCTCACCCATCAACCTAGCCATCCGCGCTGAAATCCTCCAAGCCAATGAGCTTGAGATCGACGAGACGCCCATTGACTACCAGGACCCTGGTCATGGCTCTGTTCGGGAAGGACGTCTTTGGGCTTACCGCGATCCCGCAAGCGGCACCTGCTACTTCGACTGGCATGCCGGTCGTGGGGCCGATTGCCTATTGCAAATGCTTGGTTACGACGAAGCCACCAACACCATTGCCTACGAGGGAACCATCCACACCGACGGCTACATCGTGTATGACACAGTGGCTTCGCGCTTCGGTCTGCGCCATGGCGGCTGTCTCGCCCATGCGCGCCGTAAGTTTACTGAACTGGGCAAGGCCGCTCCCGAGGTAACCGTTCCGGTGCTGCTTTTCATCCAGCGACTCTATGTGATTGAAAAGCAAATGCGACAAACCTCCGCTCCACATGCCTGTCGAGAACTCATACGGCGCAGCCGTAGTCTGCCCATCGCCCATGAACTTCATCACTTCGCCGTGGAGCAATTCAAAATCCAAAGACCAGCCGGCGATGTCGGCAAAGCTCTTGGGTACCTTCTCAACCACTGGAACAAGATCATCCATTGCCTGACTCAAGGTGTTCTGGAAATCGATACGAACCTGGTGGAGAACATGATCCGTCCCACTAAACTTGGAGCGAAGAACTGGATATTTTTCGGGAGCGTGGAAGCAGGCGCGAACAACGCCCTGTTCTACACCCTGCTTGCCAATTGCCGGGTCCACGGAATCGACCCTGAGTCCTACCTGACGGAAGTGATCAAACGCCTGCCGCATGATGCCGATGCAGAGCAAGCCGCAACACTCACCCCGGCCCGCATCGCCGAAGAGCGTCGCGCCATGGCTGAAAAAGTCGCCTGACTTCCGCGCCTACATCGAGAGGGCAGCTAGGGGACGAATTTAGGACGCTTACGTTTCACCGCGAAACAGCCCCGTTTCATTTGAATACGGCACTGATTCGCTATTTTCAGCCATAGGAGATTCGCCGTCCTCTATAGGTGCGCTCACTGGTGCCGTAGGAGGCACGGCGACATACATAGGAAAGGCAGCTGTCGCCGTAGGACACGCCAGCCCCTCCCTAGACTGTCGTGTAATGCGTGTGGATGACATTCCGTGATCCGTAGGAGCATGACCCCTCGATAGAGAAGATCCGGGCGCTCTCTTGCGACAGGCATCTCCCACATCTCGCACGGCCTCGCCCCCGGCGAATGCTTCAAACTCCACCTACACTGACAAATCGCAACCGTATCTGGGACTTGCAGTCCCAGTCCGTCCCAGGGACATCCTGTCCCTAGGATTCCTCCTATGCCTCCACCCGCGCCAAAATCCACAATAAGTCGGAGAGCTTGTTAAAATACAACCGCACCTCCTCCGGCACCGGCTCACCCGACTCGTGAAGGCATAAAACAGACCTCTCTGCACGGCGGCAAATCGTGCGCGCGAAATCCACCGCCGCCCTTGCCTGGCACCCCTCCGCTCCCGGCCTGGCCCAGCCCGTAAACCGGATCCCTCGCGCCTCAAATCCCTTCGCCGTCTCCAACACCCAATCCACATCCTCACTGGTGATCAGCGGAAAACTCGTCCCCCGATAGCGCTCCATATCCTGCGGCAAGGTCGCAAGCTGCCCCATGAGGCCGATCAATTTCTCCTGCAAAGTATCCAACAGCGCAATCCACTCCTCCCGCGCAGCCGCCGCCCGCGCCATCCCCAACGCCGCATTCAATTCATCCACATTCCCCAAAACCTCAACCCGCAATGCCGTCTTCGAAATCCGATGACCAAACAGCAAATCCGTTTCCCCATTGTCGCCCCGACCCGTGATGATGCTCATGCGCAAAGCCTAGCGGTGGCAACTCCCGCATGGCGATTACTTTGTTCCGCCTACGCAATGGCAATGGTAATGCTCCCTATCCGATTTATTTCAGACTAACCACAGTTGTATCGCTCTGTGTCGAGCGCTTGTCCAATGTCGCTTCCAAACGGACAAGGCGAGCTTCGCGATCTTCGTCGCGGGTCTTGAGTGCCGCGACTGTGGCAGCAAGAACGCGTATCTCATTCTGCTGTTCCGCGATGGTCCTCGCCTGTTCCTCGTTCGTCTTTATCTCCGCCTCCACACGGCGGTGTTCCTTGAGGGATTCATTGAGCAACATCGGAACCAGATCCTGATATTTCACGGTCTCTGGCTGACCTTGGTCGTTGAATACTGCGAGCTCGGGAAAGGCAGCAGCCACCTCCTCGGCGATGAGGCCGTATTGAATTGGCTTTTCCCCGTTGTCACAGGGTTTCTTGTAGCGGAAAGTCACAGGACGCAGAGATTGCAGCCGCGCGCTGGAATCCCCCATGTTCTGGATGTCCTCCTTGTAGCGGCGCGAGGAGGAAATCGTGCCGAGCTGGCCATTGCTATCGATCACCACGGAAATGGCGTTGTTTACGCCGGTTGTCACACCGCGAATGCCGGCTACGAAAGCCCGTGTCTGCGAAGTGCCGAGGCGGATGGTGTTTGATTCGCCGGCGACTCCTTCGTGCCTTATCGCGATGTTGTTATGCCCGGTGGTGAGATTTGCACCCGCCCTGTCACCCAATGCGGTGTTACCGGTTCCGGTCGTGTTACTCAGTAGTGTTTCATAACCGTAAGCTGTGTTGCCGTCGCCTGTCGTGTTGGAGTAAAGCGCAGAAAGACCGATGGCCGTATTGCCGTCGCCTTGCGTGTTGGAGTAAAGCGCATCAAAACCGATGGCCGTATTGCCGTTGCCGTTCGTATTGGAGAACAGAGCCCGGTAACCGCTGGCTGTATTGTTTAAGCCGATCGAGTTGGTGTAAAGTGCCTCGGCACCGCTGGCTGTATTTCTATCGCCCGTTCTGTTGGAGAAAAGTGCCTTGTAACCGATAGCCGTGTTGTCTTCCCCATCTTCATTGAGTGCAAGCGCCTGCCAGCCGTTGGCAGTGTTGTTGTCACCAGCCGTGTTTAAGGAAAGCGCTGAGACACCGGTGGCAGTGTTGTTATTACCTACCATGTTGGAGTAAAGCGCATTAAAA
>JANNQW010000067.1:0-39293 GCA_031400955.1 Verrucomicrobiota bacterium | reverse complement strand
AGGAGGAGTGAGCCTCACGCCGAGATACACAATGCCGGTATAGCCATCCGAAGTTGTTCCTCCGGTGGACGGGACTTTCTTCGTTGGTGGCCAGGGCAGATCGTCTGCCTTCCACCCATCAGGCAAAGTCCAGATGATCTTGGTGGGTTTCCCGGTGACACCTTCGGGAATGACTTTGCCGTAGGTGTGCCAGTGCTCGTCATGTTCCAGCCTGACCGCAACACGGAATGGCTTGCCCGGCGCGATGGCAGTTTCCTCAGAAACCAACTCAGCACGGAGATGATTCGCCGGACTGGCGATTTCGGGAAGCTGGGCTTGAAGCGCGTGACCGAGCAGTAACGCGAAGGCAAGAGCGATGGATCGGGATGGACGTATCATAATGCTTTGAAATGAGACACACGGCTGGCCGGAATATTCGCGGATTGTTTATGCCATCGCGTTGCCTTCATGCCGCCAGTCTGGATTCAATGTCCTTTTCAATCGCCGCCCATAGTGCGCTCAAGGTCGCGGGAACGCGCTGTTTCGCAGTCGCTAGTTGTGCGGTGTCGAACTTGGTGCCGGTCTGTGGCAGTGCTTTGCCGTATAAGTAGTATTTAATCTTCGGCTCGGTGCCGCTGGGGCGGACCGCGAAGGCGCGCCCGTCAGCCAGATCGACCCAGAACATTTTTTCTTTCGGTATCTCATCACCCTCTTCATCACGGTGCCCGCCCTTGCTGTAATCGCGCACCAGAGTGACCGCGCTGCCATCGAAGCTTTGGGGCGGACTGTTCACGTAGGAGTCAGCCAGCTTCTGAATCTTGGCCGCGCCTTCCGCGCCTTCGAATGTCTTGCTCTGTCCGCTTTCCAGGAAGTAACCGTAGGCCGAGTAAACTTCATCCAGCAAATCCAGCAACGTCCTGCCCTGCGAAGCGGCATACGCTGCGACTTCGGCGAACATTACCACCGCGCCGTTGCCGTCCTTGTCACGTGTGAAGTCGGTGCCGAGATAGCCGTAGCTTTCTTCGCCGCCGAAGACAAAGAACTTGCTGTATTTCAAGCATGCCTCGCGGCACTCCTGCACATTCATGTCGCGATACTTGGCACGGATGTCCGCAGGCAGCGCGGCTTCATACTTTGCGAGCTTGGCGCTGATGTATTTGAAACCGGTGAGCGTGTTGACGATGCCGATGCCGAAAGCCCGGGCCACGGCAGCCTGAAGCTCGGTGGTGACCAGGGTCTTGATGAAGACGGCGTGACTCTTGTTTGTCTCATTTAAAATACCCAGATCAAAGAAGGTCTTGATGCGATACCAGCCGATGAGCGAGCCGATCTGGTTGCCGGTCAACAGTTGCATCTTTCCGTCCGCTCCGCGCACGCCCACGCCCATGCGATCGCAGTCCGGGTCAGTGCCGATCACGATATCGGAATTTTCCTTGTCGGCCAGTGCGACTGCCATGGCCAGCGTCGGAGCGTTCTCCGGGTTTGGACTGGCCACCGTTGGGAAGCGACCGTCAAAAATATCCTGCTCGGGAACAGTCAGCAAATTGAAGCCCAGCTTGCGCAGAATGCGCGGGACAAGCACACCGCCCGCGCCGTGCAGCGCCGTGTAGACGATCTTGAGATTTCTCGCCTTTTCCAGCAACTGCGGCTGGAGCATTAAGGTCTCGACGCGCTTCAAATAGATGGAGTCCATTTCTTCGCCCAGCTTCGTCAGCGTGCCGTGCTCGGAGGTGGGGAGGGAATTGTAGTTCTCGCCTTGAACCGCACGGACTTCCGTGATGATGCCGGTGGCGTGGGGTTCGACGACGCCCGCGCCATCGCTGAAGTTTACTTTGTAACCGTTGTCATGCGCGGGGTTGTGTGAAGCGGTAAGCATCACGCCCGCATCGGCCCGGAGTTGCCGCACGGCGAAGGACATTTCCGGCGTGGCGCGCGGACCATCGAAAAGGAATGCGTCGCAGCCCAAGTCCGTGGCGATATGCGCGCATTTCGCGGCGAACTCTGCGGAGAAGTGCCGGGTGTCATGCGCGAAAATGATCTTCGGTCGGCCATCGAGATTCGCGTTCCTGCGGTATTTGAGACAATACTGCGCCAGCCCCTGCGTGGCGCGCGAGACATTGTATTCATTCATGGAGTTGGTGCCGACGCAGGCAAATTGCGGGCGTTCATCAGGACCAGCGCTGCCGCGTTCCGCCTTCGTGATCACTTTGCCGATAGTGCGTCCACGGAGTCCACCGGTGCCAAACTTGAGCGTAGTGTAGAAGCGGTCGTTCAACTCCGTCCACTGCCCGGCCTGCGCCAGTTCTTCGATGCTGGCGCGGTAGACCGGATTGGTGCCGGAAGCGAGCAGGGCGTTGATGTTCTTCAGACTGGCGTCGAGCAGCTTTCTGTCGGTTGCCGCTTGTTGGAGGAGGGATTCGAGGGTCATGGTCGGTTTTAGGAAAGCATACTTTACAAGAAAGCCGGCTTTTGCAAAGCGCGATGATGCTGCTAAATACTCTAACCTCCATGAGAATCATCCGCTACACCGATGCCGCCTATGCCGATGAAATCCGGCGCCTCAACCGTCGTGCTGAGGCCTCGGACGCAGTGCGCGAGGTTGTGACTACCGTGATCCGCGATGTGCGCGAACGCGGCGACGCGGCCCTGATTGAGTTCACAAAAAAATTTGACGGTGCGGAACTCGCGACGGATGCGCTGTGCGTCTCCGAGGAAGAACTCACTCGCGCGCTGGAAAAACTCCAGCCAGCGGTGCGCGAGGCGCTGATGGCTTCGCAACGAAATGTTGCGGCCTTCGCACATCAGTCACTGCGCAAAGACTGGCACATGATGAACGAGCAGGGCGCAGAGGTCGGCGAAGTATTCCATGCTTTCGACCGGGTGGGCATCTATGTGCCCGGTGGAACTGCCCCACTAGTGAGCACGGTGATGATGACCGTAGCCATCGCCGCAGCGGCGGGTTGTCCGGAGATCGTCGTCTGTTCGCCTTGCGGGAAGGACGGTGCCGTAAATTCCAATCTGCTCGCCGCGCTCAAGCTCGCGGGAGCCACCGAAGTTCACCGTATCGGCGGTGCGCAGGCCATCGCAGCGATGGCATTCGGCACGGAGACCATCAAGCCGGTGGCGAAGCTGTTTGGCCCGGGCAACAGCTATGTTGTCGAGGCCAAACGCCAGTGCTTCGGAGTGGTCGCCATCGATCTTCTGCCTGGTCCCAGCGAAGTCATGGTGCTGGCCGATCGTTCGGCCAATCCCGCCTTCATTGCCGCCGATCTCCTCGCGCAGGCGGAACATGGAAAGGATTCCGGCGTGGCATTCATCACGGATGATGAGCCGTTGCTCAACGCGGTCTTGAATGAAATTGAATCGCAGGGCGCGAAGCTCACGCGTCAGCAAATGGTGCGCGATGTTCTTGAGAAAGAATGCGTGCTCATCCTAGTGCCGAATCTTGAAGAAGGCGTGGAATTGGTGAACGACTACGCCCCGGAGCATCTCAGCCTCATCACTGTGCGGGAGCACAACATCCTTCCGCTTATCCGCACAGCCGGGGCGATCTTTCTTGGTAATTTCTCGCCGGTCGCTGTTGGGGATTTTCTTGCGGGGCCAAGTCACACCCTGCCCACGGGTGGATCGGGTAAATCATTTTCCGGCATCACCGCGGATATGTTTCAACGTCGCACCAGCGTCCTGAGATTGAGCCGTGAAGCTTGCGCAAAATCAGAGCCGCACGTCCGTGTGTTCAGCGAGATCGAAGGCTTGGACGCGCACGGTGCGTCGGTGGCGATCCGTGCAGCAGGAAATTGATCTCAGTCCGCACGCAGGAGATCCAGCAGGGTCTCGCTTTGAAAGACGACGGCCACGAGACGGGCGCAGGCGTTGTTCCACCAACTGGGGTGATTAAGGTTGCCTTCTTCAACGACGGCGTCGCAGGTGGCACCGGCGGCGGAGAAGAGAGGGATGGACTGCTCAACATCCGTGACAAGTGGCGCCCAGCAGTCAGGCTTGGTCGTGGCGATTTGGAAGAGAGTCTGGCGCAACTGAGCGGAAATGTCGGCAATGGAAGAAAGAAGGTCTAGCAGAGCCTCACGCGCTTTCACACGAGGCACGACACCCAGATGCGTCTCCAGATCGCTTAGTTCCGCGGCCAGCGCGCGCGAGGCAATCTGTGCGGAAAGCGCTGCGGAGGAGAAGGGATCATTTCCATCCCGCGACAAGGGGGTTCCGGACTTGGCATCGGCCAGCGGGGATTCGAAAGGATTTCCAAATGGCGTGATGGAGGCAAAAGGGTCATCGGCTGCCGGTTGCTGGAAAGCAGGATCATCTGACGAGTGTCGAGGGCGTTCGAGGAGAAACTTCTTCCGAAGGTTGCGGCTGTGTTTGATTCGCACATGCTCCTTCTCGGCTGTTTGGCTCCACTTCGGCGCGGTGACTCGGAGGTTCCAATGCCAGGACTGGATGACGACGCGCTGATGGTGATCATTAAACCACTCGATAATGAGGAGATTCTTCAAGCCCGCATGTGGCGCGCGCACTACGCGGCGAGAGGCAGTCATCTCGCCAGCCGTGCCTGTTTGTGGGGAATTAAGTCGTTGCTGTCCGGGCAAGGCTTCGGGTAAAGGATTTTCGAAGTCAATACGGCAGCCGGCGATATCGCTGAGGAAATCGCCAGCGAGTTGCACTTGAACAGGCTCGGCATTTCCCGCGATGTGAAGCTGGCCGGTGATGAGTCCGGGGATTTCGTTGGAAAGATGACCGTGGATGACGGCGCTGCTGAGGTGGATGGTCATGCGGGCGGCGGTAAGGATAAGTCGCGGGGCTGGAATGCTCAAGCTGTTTGCGCGCTGCGACAGAATTTTACGAAGGGTGAGCAATCGTTTGCGGTCGTTGCGCGATGGTTTAACAATCATTCAACTAGCACCCGGCGATTTCTCGAGTTCCCTGATGACTTATCCACTTTCACTATCAATCATCGCCTGCGACGAGGAGGCGAATATCGCACGCTGCCTCCGCAGTGCGAAAGGACTGGCGGAGGAGATCATCGTGGTGGATTCCGGATCTAAGGACCGGACTGGGGAGATAGCGCAGAGCTTTGGTGCGCGGGTCATCCATCAGGATTGGCTGGGGCAAAGCGGACAGAAGCAGGTGGCGCTCAATCACTGCACGAAAGCGTGGGTGCTGTCGCTGGACTGCGATGAGGAACTGTCGCCGGAATTGCGGCAAAGCATTGAACAATTCTTCAGTAATGGATCGTCGGAGAAATTCGATGGGGCGAAATGCAATCGGAAGGTCTGGTTCATGGGACGCTGGATCACGCACGGCGTCTGGTATCCCGACTGCAAACTGCGGCTGTTTCGTCGTGACAAGGGGCGCTTCGGCGGGAATGCGGCACATGACAAGGTGGAGCTGGATGGATCGACGATGTTGCTTATAGGCGACCTCCATCACTACTCTTTTCCGTCCATGAATCGCTACATAGAAAAAATTAATCCCTTTGCCGATGCTTTCCTGGAACAGCAAATCGCGCAAGGCAAGTCGTGGTCATTGTTCGCCAACATCGCGCGACCGCTGTGGCGGTTCTTCCGCGCCTACATTTTGCGCCGCGGTTTTCTTGATGGCTTCCCGGGTTTGTGGATTGCGGTGGCAACGGCGTTTTTCAACTTCGTGCGCTACAGCCGGAAGTATGAAAATGATGTTCAAGGTTCAGAGTTCAAGGTTCAGAGTTCAAGGAATGGATCACTCTAAACGCCTTGATCACTCTCCTAATCTAAACCCTGAACTTCTGCCATGCGTCTCGGCCTTTTCTATCATCAGTTTGTTCCCCGTGGTGGCCTCGAAGGCTACCTGATTGAGTTCGCGACCCGGCTGAACGGGGCAGGCCATGAACTCGACATTGTATCGGCGGACATCGCGCCGGAAGTGGAGTCAAAGATCAAGGCTACATGGCATCGCATTCCCTTGATACAAGGATCGCCGCTGCTGCGGATGTGGCAATTTGACCGGGCAGCTTCGCAACTGGCCGGGGATCTGCCCGTGGATGCGACCATTGGCTTTGGTCGCACCACGACGCATGATTTGCACCGGGCCGGAGGGGGTTGCCATCGTGTTTATTCTGATATGCTGCCAGCATGGAAGCGCTGGCATGTGAAGAACCGGCTGGAACTTCATCTTGAAAAGCAGCTTTACACTTCGGGCCGCACGAAGCGGTTCATCACAAACTCCGCTCAGGTTGCCGGACAGCTGCAGGCCGCTTACGGCACGGACAAGAGCCTTTTCCGCGTGATCCATACCGCGGTGGATACCGAACGTTTCCGTCCTGCGCAGGACCGAGCCTCGCTGCGCACAAAGGTGTGCGAACAGCTTCGGAGTGATGCATCACGCCCGGTGTTATTGTTTGTCTCCCTCAGTCACCGAAGGAAGGGGCTGGACGTATTGCTCGACATCTGGCCGGAGGTGGACGCTGACCTGTGGATTGTTGGACGACCACCGTCCGCACGGCATGTGCGGAAGATCAAAAAGCTTGGCATTGAAAAAAAAATCCGCTGTATCGCCGCGCAGTCGAACATGACCTCGCTCTACCAAACTGCGGACTGGTTCGTGCATCCGACCCTTTATGATGCCTGCGCCAACACCGTGCTGCAAAGCATGGCCAGCGGACTGCCCGGACTGGTCTCGGTGAACGATGGTGCGATCGACTTTCTGCGGGATGGTGCGAATGGTTATCTGCTTGGCCATCCACAGGACGCTGTGGCCGTTCTGACGACGGTTCGCAGGGCGCTAGGGACGGGTGCTGACGAACGCACAGCGTTAGGAGTGGCTGCACGTGAAACCATGCTGCCACTGACCTGGGAGGCGCATCTTTTAAAGTGGCTCGATGTATTGAAGGATCTGAAAGGGTGACAAAGTCGTCACAAAGGCTGCTTTGCGCTTGCTGGCAATACTGTAACAATTAATAGGAATTCCGAAATGACCGACGAGCAACTTATCCTTATCGCTGATGACGAAGATGACGTGCGGGAACTTGTGCGTATGAATCTCGCGCGTGCGGGATACCAGACGGTCGAGGCTTCGGACGGCTTGGCTGCGCTTCGGCAGGCTCGGTCGCATCGCCCAAATTTGATTGTGCTGGATGTGATGATGCCGGGCCGCGATGGTCTCCGGGTCTGTGAGGAATTGCGACAGGACGAATTCCTGCAAAAAGTTCCGGTCATCATGCTCACAGCCAGGGGTATGCCCGCAGACCGCATCGCCGGCCTGGAGAAGGGGGCGGACGATTACATCGCCAAGCCTTTCAGTCCCAAAGAACTGATCCTGCGCGTGCAGGCGATTCTCCGTCGTTCCGGCGCAACCACCGACGGCACCGAACTGGACATCGGCCCGTTCCATTTCGACATCGCGGCGGTTCAGGTCACGATCAACGGGGTCGCGGCTGAGCTGACGTTGCTGGAATTCAAGCTGCTCTACCTGCTGGCATCCAATCACGGCACGGTGGTGGATCGTGACACGGTGCTCCGTGAAGTCTGGGGCTACTCGGAAACCGTGCGCACCCGCACGCTCGACACTCATGTGAAACGGCTGCGGGAGAAACTCGGCGCCAACGCCGATTGGATCCAGACTTCGCGTGGGTTCGGATACATTTTTAAGAAACCCGTCTCTGATTCCGCTCTCGGGGCCTGACAGAAATGCGCGTGCCGCTACATTAAGTGATGCCGTATATAATTGCCATTTGCCTCGTCGTCATTGCGGCGCTCACGGTGTTGTGGCGGCGTGAACGTCAGGCTGCACGACATGAACGGACTGAAAACCAGGACCGCCGACTCACGGAGTCAGACTTTCTCCGTCGCACACTTCGCCGTGCGGAATTGTTGCACCGCCTCGCTGATGGACTTGAGGATGGCCTGTTTATCCTTGGTGCGGATATGCGCGTGCTCTTTGTGAACCATGGGGCGCAACATTTTTTTCCACCGGTCAACGAACCCGTGGGACGCAAGCTGGTCGATTGCATCCCACACACCCGGATCGTGGCGCTCGCCGAAAAAGCCCTCGCGGAAGGGCAGCGGCAGTCCGAGGAGATTCCGGTTACCCACGTGCCGGACGGCGGTCCGCCAGAGGATCGCAATTACGACGTGATGGCGGTGCCGTTGCAAAGCGACCGGTCTCAGGCGGATGAAGGTGATCTGCTGCTCATCCTGCGTGACGAAACCGCCAAGTTCACGCTCGAGAAAATCAGAAAAGATTTCGTGGCCAACGCCTCGCATGAACTTCGCACGCCTCTTTCCATCATTATCGGCTATTTGGAAAACCTCATAGACCGTCAGATTGAGGAACCGCAGGATATACAGCGCGCATTCGCCGTGATGAAAAAGCACGGCGACCGGCTCGGGCAGATTGTGGAAGATTTGTTGGTGATCAGTCGAATGGAATCGGGGCATGATGAAGCCCTGCGAATCGAGGAGTTTGATCTGCGCGAATGTGCGCTAGAGGTCGTGCACCGGTTAAGTCCGGTCGTCACCGCCAAGGGAGCGGACGTGCAAGTGTTGACCCCAGTAAAATATGACGCTCGACTGCGTGGCGACCGCTTTTACTGGGACCAGATTATATTCAATCTTGTGCAGAACGCGCTCAAGGAAAACCTCGCGCGCGGCTTGGTGATGCAAATTGAATTGAAGACGGATGGACGGATCATGCAGATCGACATCCGAGACAACGGCGTGGGCATTCCTCAGGCGGATCTACCTTTCGTCTTCAAGCGCTTTTACAGAGTCATGCGGTCCGAAAGCAGCCGTGAGATCAAAGGCACTGGACTGGGCCTTTCCATTGTTCGTCGCGCTGTGGAAGCGCACAAGGGAACAATCACCCTGCGCAGCACGCCCGGTGTGGAAACGGTGTTCACCATCCGCGTGCCGCAGGGACTGTGAAAAAGTGGTCCGCGCAGTCCTCTGTGCAGCCTGAAATTCCCGCTCAGAGGACTGAGCGAACCAGTTAAGAAAAAATTATCTCCTCATTTCTTCGCATGCTGCAGCAGTGCCGCCTTGATGAATCCGTGAAAAATCTGATGAGGATGATTTGGCTTGGAAAGAAACTCCGGATGGAACTGGCAGGCGACGAAGAATGGATGGTCGCGTAGCTCGATCATCTCCGCGAGCAGACCGTCGGGTGACATGCCGCCTATAACGAGGCCGGCTTCCTCCATTTGTGATTTGTATGCGGCGTTGAATTCGTAGCGGTGGCGGTGGCGCTCGGTGATAGTCGCGCTGTGATAAAGCTCAAAAGCCTTGGTGCCGGCGACGAGATCGGTGACCCAGGAGCCGAGTCGCATGGAGCCGCCGACGGTGGTGACGTGCCGCTGTTCTTCCAGCAGACTGACGACGGGGTGCGGCGTGGTTTTGTCGAATTCGGTGCTGTTGGCACCATCAAGTTTGCAGACATTGCGGGCAAACTCGATGATCGCGATCTGCATGCCGAGGCAAATACCGAAGTAAGGGATGTGCCGTTCTCGCGCATAGCGGCAGGCTGCGATCTTGCCCTCGATTCCCCGGTCGCCGAAGCCGCCGGGCACGAGAATACCCTGCATTCCGGCGAGGTGGCGTGCCGCACCTTCTTTTTCAATATGCTCAGAGTCGACTTTTACGATGTCGATCTTCGTGTCATGCGACGCGCCGGCGTGAACCAGTGCTTCGTAGATGCTTTTGTAAGCGTCTTGAAGTTCGATGTATTTTCCGACCACGCCGATGCGCACATGCTGGATGGGGCTGATGACGCGCTGGACAAAGTGCCGCCAGCGGGTCAGATCCGGCTGCGGTGTCTGGATGTTGAGGAGCTTGCAGACCAGGTCGTCGAGTTTTTCTTCGTGCAGCTTCAGCGGCACTTCGTAGATGGAGTTCTTTACGTCGCGCGCCTCAATGACGGCGTCAGGCGAGACGTTGCAGAAGAGGGATATCTTGTCCTTCACATCGTGGTCGAGCGGCAGTTCGGTGCGGCATAGGATGATGCCGGGGCTGATGCCGATCTCTCGAAGCTTGGCGATGCTCTGCTGTGTGGGCTTGGTCTTGAGCTCGCCCGCTGCGCGCATGTAGATGATGAGAGTGGTGTGAATGAAGAGCACGTTCTCCGGCCCGACATCCTGGGCGAACTGACGGATGGCCTCGAGGAAGGGAAGTCCTTCGATGTCACCCACGGTGCCGCCGATCTCGGTGATAATGATATCCGCCGTCATCTCGCGCGCGACCTTGCGGATGCGATCCTTGATCTCGTTGGTGACGTGCGGGATGACCTGCACCGTGCCGCCGAGATATTCGCCGTCACGTTCCTTTTTGAGCACGCTCTGGTAGACCTGACCGCTGGTGAGGTTATTGAGGCGCGACAGGTTGGTGCTGGTGAAACGTTCGTAGTGTCCGAGATCGAGATCTGTTTCCGCACCGTCGTCGAGCACGTAAACCTCGCCGTGCTCGTAGGGGTTCATGGTGCCGGGATCGATGTTCAGATAAGGGTCGAATTTTTGCAGGATCACTTTCTGCCCTCGGTGCTCCAGCAATGTGCCCAGCGATGCCGCGGCAAGTCCTTTGCCGAGTGAACTGACTACGCCGCCGGTAACAAAAATGTATTTCATGCTCTGCTTAGTGGTAATCGCTATGTGAAAAGTGGAAAAGGCTTATTTGGCAAGAAGTGCTTCCACCGCACGAGCCTGCTCCTCGGTATCCACACCCGGCGAGTTGTCGCGCGTGATGACTACGCGAATGCGGGCGTTGTTTTCCAAGGCGCGAAGCTGCTCCAGCGACTCGGCCTTTTCCAGTGGAGACTGGGGCCATGAGACGAACTGGAAGAGAAATTCACGACGAAAGCCGTAGATGCCCAGGTGCCGGAAGTGATTCACTTCTGTGTCCGCATTGCGCGGGTGGGGGATGAGCGCGCGCGAGAAGTAGAGCGCATCGCTCTGCATGTTCATCACGACTTTCACGACGTTCACATCGCTCCGCAGTGCTTTGTCCTCCAGCGGCGCGGCCGCGGTGATCATGGGGATGGACGCGTCGGCGGAGAGCGTTTGGGCCAGTTCATCAATCAGCGCGGGAGAGATGAGCGGCTCATCTCCCTGGACGTTGATCACGATGTCGTGAGTTGGGAAAGATTTTGCGGTTTCCGCCACCCGGTCGGTGCCGCTGGGATGATCGGGCGAGGTGAGCACAAACACTGCGTTAAAGAGGCTCACGGCGTCGGCAATGCGCTCGTCATCGGTCGCGATCACCACCTTGTCCACGTGGCGGCACTGTTTGCAGCGTTCCCAGACATGCTGAACGAGCGGTTTTCCGGCGATGAGGTGCAGCGGCTTGCCGGGGAACCGGGTGGAACCCCAGCGCGCAGGGATGACTACAAGGACATGCGGACGTGATAAAGACAAGGCAACAGCGCGGTTCACCTTTCATGGCGCGTAAGAACGCGGGAGGCAAACCTTTTCGTAGGGTAATCCAGCAATTTTTTGGAGGCTCTTGCTTTCTTGTGATCCAAATCAGAGAGTATTATATATCGTCATAAGTGCATGTAGTTAAGAAGAATAAGAGTTATTTGGAGGCTGATCGCGCATAAAATGAGCTGATATTGCCAGTTATTCTTGAACAGCGGCCAATCAGGATGGTCTGAATCAGCCCCTCAAGCACAAGCAAGCCCTCGGTGGCCGCCAATAATCGCGACCCCAAGGATCATGACCATAGCCTCAATATTACAGGGCTGGCCGAAATCAAACCCCACAAATAATGCTGATATTCCAATTCCTCGTCCTAGCCGCACTCAGTGCAGGTTCCTCCTCTTGCGAAAATATCGCCAGCAGACATTCTCCACGCATCTCGGATGTGAAAACAACCGCCTACACGCATACCGAGAGCGATCACTTGAAATACAAGGTATCCACCGCCGCTGGTGGCACTCTCAGATATGGCGCCACCCGCAGCGCCGCCGCCGACTGGTCTGTCTATCCCGTCGGCACCGTCTTCAAAATCGACGGCGACAAGCACCTTTATGAAGTCGATGACTACGGTTCGGCCTTGGTTGGAACACGGACGATCGATCTCTACAAGCCCTCCAAGTCTTTGATGAAAGAATGGGGTTCACGCAAAGTGAATATCCAGGTCATCAGATGGGGCTCCATGTCCCAGAGCCTGGCCATCCTCAAGCCTCGCGTGAACAGCGCGCCGCATATCGCGCAGATGATCAAGAAAATTCAGCGCAACACGGCTGGGTAGCTTGAGACTCTTTCTCCTTGCGGGACGGATTCTCTATTTCACAATGACCCATGCGTTCATGGGTCATCTTGCTGTCACTATTTTTACTGGCTATCACCATTGGCTGGTTCTGGCTGCTGAGCCATAATCTCCAGTTCACGCGCGCCGATCAGCCTGAAACAAGGCCTGTCGTGGAGCCGAAGATTGAAAGCAGCGTGGATCGTTCGGACGATGCAACTCATCCATGGCGGAGCCATAGAAGCCACGTAGCGAGGGGTTAAGTCCAGCGACACCCCTCGAGATGATTTTCGCATTCTGTATCGCGGGGCATTGGCAGCCAGTCAGCGGCGCGCACCCATCGACTGACATTACCATGATGCATGAAATTTCTTTTTCCTACGAGGAACATCGCTGCACTCAACTCCTTGTTACCGGTATTGGGGTGCACTTTCTTGTTCACATAGAAGGTGAGTATTCTCGCTCTTGCACTGCAACGACAACTCCGCTTGGATGGTGCGTCACCCGATGACAGCTGATTCCTCATCTGAACCTTCGCGCAATTTTCTGTCCGGTCTGCTCAAGTCACCGACAGCGAATTTTCTGCGCCAATGGTCCAAGGAATTGGGGATCACTATCGCACTACTGCTGACGCTGGCTGCACCGTGGGCGCTGAAGCCTAAAGAGACATCCGCGCCTTCGCGTTACGACAGACGCATTGTGATCATCACGCCCAATAACGAAAACATCCGCCACGAATTCGGCGTGGCCTTCGCCCGGCACTGGAAACAGAAGACTGGCGAGACACTTTATGTGGACTGGCGGGTGCCGGGCGGCACCTCTGAGATTTCCATGTTCCTGCGCTCGGAGTTTACTGCGGCCTTTCAGCGGCACTGGACGCGCGATTTGACGCGCGACTGGACGCCACTGGTGGCATCTGCGTTTGGGAATGACAAGGTGACCGTTCCCAATGAACCTGGGGCGATACTCACGCTGGAGCAGGAGGCGCGGAAGGCGTTTCTTGATTCGCATGTCGGGATTAAAATTGATCTATTTTTTGGCGGCGGGTCGTTTGACTTCGAACAGCAGGCCAAGGCGGGCATCCTCGTCAGCTCCGACGAGGACGGGAAGCATGGACTCGGGCCGTTGATGGCGCGGCGCGCGGATTGGTTCAAAGACGACGTCATCCCGCAGAGCGTGAGCGGCGAGCCATTCTATGACAAGGATCGGCGCTGGGTGGGGACCTGTCTTTCGACCATGGGCATTGTATTCAACCGCGACGTGCTCAAGCGGCTGAAGATCGAGAAGGAACCTTCGCAGTGGGCGGATCTGGCCGATCCACGTTATGCAGGTCAGATTGCCCTGTCCGATCCGAACAAGAGCGGGACCGTGACGAAGGCGCTAGAGCAAATCATCCAGCAGCAGATGCAACTGGCCATCGAAGAATTGCGCCGGGAATGGCGCAAGGATCCCAAGGCTTACCGTGGTGGCGAGAAGGAAGTCACGGACAAGGGCGTGGCCCTGGGGTGGGAGAGGGGGCTGCGGCTCATCCAGTGCATCTGTGCCAATGCGCGCTATTTCACTGATGCCGCAACCAAGATTCCGCTCGAGGTAGCGCAAGGTGATGCTGCGGCGGGCATGTGCATTGATTTCTATGGTCGTTCCTTCGAGGAACAGTTGCGCAAGCCGGACGGCACGACGCGTGTGGGCTTCATCGCGCCGAAGGGCGGGTCGTCGTTTGGAGTCGATCCGGTGGGAATGTTGCGTGGCGCACCGGAGCCGGCTGTGGCCGAGGCGTTCATGGAGTTTGTCCTCAGCGATGAAGGGCAGAAACTCTGGAATTACCGGGTCGGAACGCAGGGCGGGCCGATACAGGATGCCTTGCGCCGTCTGCCCGTGCGGCGCGATTTTTACACGGAGTCCAATCGCGCGCTGATGAGCGATTCAACTGCGCAGCCTTTTGAAGATGCCAAAGCTTTTACCTATCATCCGGAATGGACGGCATCGCTGACCAATGTGATTCGCTTTGTGGTGAAGGTCATGTCCGTTGACGCGCATGACGAGCAGAAGCACGCGTGGCATTTGATGGGAAAGCATGGGTTTCCCGACCGTGCAATGATAGTTTTCGGCGACGTGAATTTCGTGAACTATCAGCACTCGCAGAATCTGGCCGTGGAACTGAAGCGCAAGGACAGGGATCTCGAAGTTCGGAAGTCGCGTGACTTTGCCATGCGGTTCCGACAGCAATATGTCCAGGCCGGAGAACTTGCCCGCAGTGGACAATGAACAAATTCTGACATGAGCCGACGAGCCTCATTCACTGTCTTCGCCGCGATGGTCTTGTTCTTCGCGTGCTTCTTTGTTGCGCCCATCTGGACCACGCTGCGAGTCGCATTCGCCGATGCCAACGGCGGATTCACGATGGATCACATTTGGGAGGTGTTTAGCAATCCGCTTTATCGGCAGGGCTTGTGGAACTCATTTTTGATCGGCACCTTTTCTACGATTGGATGTGTGGCACTGGGCCTGCCGCTGGCCCTGGTTTTCACGCGATATGATTTCCCAGGCAAATCTCTGCTCAATTCCCTGTTGTTGTTGCCGATGATCATTCCGCCTTTCGTGGGGGCCATCGGCGTGCGCGCGATGATGGGGCAGGCCGGCTCCGTGAACAGCCTTCTGATCAAGCTGGGCCTGATGAGTGCTGAACATCCCGTGGACTGGCTGGGCAGCAGCCAGATTTCTGGCGTGATCATCCTCAACATTCTGACTCGTTTTCCCATCCTTTATTTGAACGCCAGCGCCGCGCTGGCCAATCTCGATCCCGCGCTGGAGGAGGCCGCCGCCAATCTCGGTTGCAAGCCCTTCGCGCGCTTCCGGAAGATCACCCTGCCGCTGATCATGCCGGGAGTTTTTGCGGGGGGCACCATTATTTTCATCTGGTCGTTCACTGATCTCGGCGTGCCACTGGTTTTTGACTTCGATCGCGTGACCGCCGTGCAGATATTCAATCTGCTAAAGGACATCAGCGGCAACACGATGCCGTATGCATTGGTGGTGGTGATGCTGGTGTTCACTGTGCTGTGCTACGTGGCCAGCAAGATGTTGTTCGAGCGCGGCAGTGCGTCGGGCGGCGGGAGAGCGATGACAGCGCGAGAGACAGTCAAGCTGCCGCCGCACATGGCCTGGCTTTGCACGCTGTTGTTTGTCGTGAGCATTGGGGTGATCTCAATGCCGCATCTTGGCGTGCTGCTGCTGTCGGTCTCGACTGACTGGTATCGCACCGTGCTGCCCGAGGGATTCACACTGCGGCATTTTCATGAGGTGCTCAGTTACGAACTCACGCTCAGGGCCATCGCCAACAGCGTTAAATATGCCACGATCTCAACCCTGCTCGACCTCGTGCTCGGTGTGGGCGTGGCCTATGTCTGCGTCCGCACAAAAATCTGGGGCCGGCAAGTTCTCGATGCCATGGCCATGCTGCCGCTTGCCGTCCCCGGACTCGTCATGGCATTCGGTTATCTCGCCATGTCGCGTGAGGGCGAGCGATTTCATTTCCTGATGATTGGAGAAAATCCCGCCATCCTTTTGATCATTGCGTATGCAGTGCGACGACTTCCTTATGTGGTGCGCTCGGCGAGTGCCGGGTTCCAACAGATCAGCCCTGAGTTGGAGGATGCCGCGCAAAATCTCGGGGCATCACCTTTGAATGCGCTTAAAAAAATCACACTTCCGCTGATTGCGCCGAACCTGATTGCGGGCGGGTTGCTGGCATTTTCCTTCGCCATGCTGGAGGTGTCCGACTCCATGATTCTTGCGCAACAGGCCGCGCATTTCCCGATCACCAAGGCTATCTACCAGTTGGTCAGCGCCCTCGGTAACGGCCCGTTCCTCGCCGCCGCGCTGGGCGTCTGGGCCATGGTGTTTTTGGGCATTACACTCATCGGAGCCGGCATGATGCTGGGAAAAAAGCTGGGGGCGATGTTTCGCGCGTGACGACGGGCCAATGGTCGGGTTTCACGGCGACTGTGATACGGGTATAGCTGAATATCATGAGAATTCCGCCAATAATCCCAAAGGGGGCCATGAAGTAGAGATAGTAGTCCCAGCTTTTGTCCAGAAGTCTGCCGAGAATGAAACCCGCCAGACTGCCGCCGGAACACTGGAAAGAGTCAATCGGGCCCGAGGCAAATCCGGCCCGGCGCCTCAGTCTATGTCCATAACCGCAGCAGTGCCAGGATCGAATGCGTGGCATTGGCCGTGAATGAAATCAGTTCCAAAAGACCATGATGGCAGTGGCGGAGTGAACCTGTGGCGGAGGGAAATACGTATGTCGCGATTTTTCTTGCCAAACCGCCCGGTTCGTGTTTCTTCCCGGCCCTCACGAGCCACGTTCATCACCGTCGGTCTTTGGGTTCTGCTGATACTTTAGTGTCTGTGGAGCGCTCGTCCCAAAGGTAACCCGGTCACCATCCAAAACACATGTCCATCCGTCTAGCTAGATTTGAAATGCCGACCCGCCTCGTGAAGAACGAGACGACGGCCACTGAAACCTTCGGCCAGTTCGTCGCTGAGCCCTTCGACCGCGGTTACGGCCACACCATCGGTAACAGCCTGCGCCGCGTGCTCCTCTCCTCGCTGGAAGGCGCGGCCATTACCAGCGTCCGGATCAAGGGCGCGGAACACGAATTCTCCACCCTGCCCGGCGTGCTTGAAGACGTGACCCAGATCGTGCTAAACCTGAAGAAGGTGAAGTTCCAGCATTTCGAAAACAAGGAAACCCAGCTCCTCCAGATCCACGCCGACAAAGAAGGCGTTGTGACCGCTGGCGACATCAAGGAGAACCAGCACTACCATGTCATCAATAAAGACTTGGTGATCTGCACGCTTGATCGCAAGGGCAAGTTTGAAGCCGAGATCGAAGTCAAAGTCGGCCGTGGATTCGCCACTGGCGAGGACAACAAGCGTTTGGACATGCCCATCGGTGTGATCCCGATTGATTCCATTTTCTCTCCCGTCACCCGTGTGAAGTATGCGGTGGACTCCACCCGCGTCGGCCAGAACACCGACTATGATAAGCTCATCGTCGATGTGTGGACGGACGGCCGGATCAGCCCCCAGGACGCCCTCACACAATCTTCCGCAATCCTGCGCCACCACCTCGACGTGTTCGTTAATTATGACGACAGTCTCGTCGAGTTCGACGCCGCACCCGAAGCTCAGAGCGAAGAAAATCTCGAGTTGCGCAAGCTGCTCAACATGTCGGTCAACGAGATCGAGCTCAGCGTTCGCGCCGCGAACTGCCTCAACAACGCCAACATCACCTCCGTGGGCCAACTCGCCATGAAGACCGAGGCTGAGATGCTGCGCTACCGCAACTTCGGCAAAAAATCACTCACCGAGATCAGGGAAAAGCTTAACGAACTTGGCCTCGGCCTGGGCATGAAGCTCGATCCTATTCTGCTCGAACCTCTTCCTGGCGGCATCTCCATGCTGCGTGCACCCGGATTCCGCCGCGAAGACGATGAAGAAGGCGGCGATGCCGACAACTTCGCGAGACTCATCAGCGCCAATCTTCCCGAGGACGGTGAAGACGAAAAATAACACTGTGAGCCGACCGACCTATTAAAATAATTCCATGACACACGGGAAAAAAATCTCAAAACTCCAGCGCAGGAAGAGCCATCGTGATGCTCTGATCAAAAACCTGTGCAAGAGCCTCATCGAGCATAACCGCATTCGCACTACTCTGGCCAAAGCCAAGGCTGTGGCCCCATTTGCGGAGAAACTCGTCACCCTCGGCAAACGTGCGCTCAAGCCCACCGGCAAGAATGAGCAGGAACGCGGCGCCAACGTGGTGCATCTTAACCGGCAGGCCTTCGCCAAGCTGCGCGATCGGGATCTTGTGTTCAAGCTCTTCCACAACATTGCTACTGCCTCCAAGGATCGTCCAGGCGGTTACACGCGCATCACCAAACTCGGCCAGCGGCAAGCAGACTCTGCACCAATGGCGTTCATCGAATGGGTGGATGCTTTTGTCCCAAAACAGGATGAGATCGAACCAGAAGCGGCAACGGAAGTCGATGTGAAACCGAAGAAGGCCCCGAAAGCAAAGAAAGCCAAGGCTGAAAAAGCCTGAGCGATAACTCGCCGGTATGAAATTAAAAAAACGCGGTGGTTCCGGCCTCCGCGTTTTTTTTGCGGTCACATCTCGAGCTGGATGATCACTTCGCGCCCTCGCCGCCGCCTTCTTTCCAAGTCCGTCCGCGTCCGGAGTTGATGGCACCCAACAGACTCGTGTAGAGAGAACTAAGCGAGGCCTCATCCTGCACGGAAAATTCAACCGTGTGCGCGTGCGTCGAGGCTGGATAATTTTTCACCACATTGAGTTTCGCAGCGGATGGCGAAAGACGCGCCGCAGCCTGCTGGGCTGTGTCTTGGGCGCGATTCATAAGAATTTGCCCGGCATTGAGCGGCGTATCCTTGCCCGCTGGCTCGAAAAAGTAAAAGCGCGCAACTACTGCGGTATCGGTGCCGATGGTCACCTCCACAACGCGGGCTACGCCATCGGAAATATATTCGTGTTTGGAGGCGCAGTTGACGTGATTCAGCTTCACCAGATAATGCCCGCCATTTGTGAAACTCGCCTGCCAGAAATTCGGATTGCTGTTGATGTCTGCCGGTGGTGCTGGAGCCGGTGTTGGAGCCGGCGTCTGAGCGCTGGCGAGTGTGGTGAGAATGATGAGAAGGAGAAGATGGAAGATTGGTTTCATGAGAATGGGGGTGCGTTGATCTAAAATAGAATGGCATAGCGGCGGTCAAAAGGAAGGGGAAATTTGATGCCGGCCATTCGCCATCCTGTTTATGCACATCCCCTTATCTTACTACGGCTCCTTCTTCTTTGACGTTTCCTTCTGTGAAGACCAACATAAGCGGATGCATCTCTTCATCACCGCCACTGATACCAACTCCGGCAAGACCTATATTACGTGCCTGCTCTTGCAAGCCCTCAAAGCTCAGGGTCGCCGCGCGGTCGGCTTTAAACCTTTCTGCTGTGGCGGTCGCGAGGACTCCATCGCGTTGTTTAATGCCGGTGCCGATGGATTATCGATCGACGAATTGAATCCCGTCTGGCTTAAGACACCCGCATCACCCTATGCCGCCGCCTTGATCGAGAACCGGTTGCTCGACTTGGAGCGGGTTTCCGAGGCCTTCCACGATCTCACGCACTCCTGTGAGGATGTGCTCGTCGAAGGCGTGGGCGGATGGGAGGTGCCGCTGGCACCGCAATACACCTCCGCCGATTTTGCGGAGTCACTCGAACTTCCGGTGGTCGTGGTGGTGAACAACAAACTTGGCGCATTGAACCATACCATTCTTACCGTGAAAAATATTCAAGCGAGAAAGATGAAGTGCGCGGGCCTGATTTTGAACCATGTCAGCGACGAACGCGACCCTGCCAGCATCCCGCACCGGATGATTCTGGAGGACATGCTCGATGTTCCGGTGTTGGGCGAGGTCATGCATGGGGAGACGGATGGGCGTGAGTTAATGGAGGCTTTGAAAGTGGCTCGGCAGCCCTCTTCCGAAATCTAAAACTAGCGCGAAGCGAAAAATTGCGCAGATATAAAGATAGGCAGGGGGCTGCCGACCCACTTTGCCGACCCACCTTGACCACGACGCGCTCTGTGCGAAACTTCGCGCCCGTGCCATCACCGAATTCCAGCGAGCACTTCGAAACGCAAGCCATCCATACAGGCCTGGACTGGCGCGAGCAAACCGGCGCCGTCATCCCGCCCGTGTTCCTCACCAGCACTTTCGAATACGGCAATTCCGGTGGCTTCGATTATACCCGCTCTGGTAATCCAAACTTTCGCAATCTTCAGCAGACGCTTGCGGCGCTCGAACAATGCAAACACGCCTGCGTTTTTGCCAGCGGTGTTTCTGCCATCACCGCCGTGGTGTCCACTCTCAAGTCAGGCGATGTCGTGGTGCTTGAAGAAAATGTCTACGGATGCACCTATCGCCTGTTCGCACGGGTGTTTGAGAAATTCGGTGTGAGTGCGGTTTACACGGATTTGAGCAATCCCGCGAATTACGCGAAGATATCAGAGCACAAGCCGGCTCTGGTCTGGATCGAGTCGCCGACGAACCCTATGCTCAAGGTGCTCGACATCGCCGCGATCAGCGAGATCGCGCGCAAGGTGAATGCCCCGGTGATCGTGGACAACACCTTTGCCTCCAGTTACCTCCAGCAACCCGTCAAACTCGGCGCGACGCTCTCACTCCTGAGCACGACCAAGTATTCCAACGGTCACTCTGACGTCCTCGGCGGCGCGGTCTGCACCGACAGTGATGAATGGCAGGAGAAAATGATCTTCGCTCAGAAAGCTCTCGGATTGCAGCCCAGTCCCTTCGATGCGTGGCTTATTTCTCGCGGCATCAAAACGGAAGCCCTGCGCATGGAGCGCCACGGCTCAAACGCGCTCACTTTTGCCGAGCGATTGGAGAACACCAAAGGCGTGCGCTGGGTGCGTTACCCGTTTCTTCCTTCACATCCTCAGCATGGACTCGCCAAGCGGCAAATGCGCAACGGCAGCGGCATTGTGACTGCGGACCTTGGATTGTCGCTGGAGGAGACCCTGTCATTTCTTGGTCGCTTGAAGTATTTCCCGAAGGCTGAAAGCCTCGGTGGAATCGAGAGCTTGTGCTGCCATCCTGCGAGCATGACCCACACCAGCGTGCCGCGCGAGGCGCGGGAGGCGGTAGGCATCACTGACGGCGTCGTTCGTTTTTCCATAGGCATCGAGCACATCGACGATTTGTGGAATGACATTGAGGAAGCGTATTTGGCGTGATGCGTGACCTGCTGACAGACCCCATGTGTCGCGCTGAAGACTTGGGCGTGCCAATTCCGCCATCGCCATACGGTGTCTCGGTCTGCCTGCCGCTTTGGGAGCACGTCATCGGTTATGAGGAAAAAAAAACGGAAGTGCTATCAAAGTTTCAGAGCGGTTACCCGCGATTCTTCATTCCGCCCATCATCGCCAGGCTCATCGCCGAGGTGGAAAAACAGCAGGCAAGGGAAGGGGAGCGGGCCTTCGTGTTTCCGTCTCGAATCCAAGCGGAGCGTTGCGCGGAGTTTCTAATCAAGCACGCTGGGATTGGATCGCGAGTTGAGAAGTTTGGCGCCGAGGCTCTCGGTGTGACCCTGTTTCCCGCCGCTGGCTATGATGTTGCCCGGCGTTACTGGCGTTACTGCGGCGAGATTGTCAGCGCCCGGCAATCGGAAGCAGCACTGGGCATTTCCGCTGTGACATCGAAAGCCGATGGTGAGACCGCACGTCGTGTCATTAAAGATCGACTGGCCGGAATCACTGGTCAGTCTGTTGACGACGTATTCCTTTTCCCTTCCGGCATGGCGGCCAATTTCGCCGTGCACCGAATGCTGACTTCGCTGACCCCGGGCCGCAAGACTGTGCAGCTCGATTTTCCCTACGTGGACGTGCTTAAATTACAGGAGTTGTTCGGCAGCGGCGTCACGTTTCTTCCGTTCAACGACGAGAGCGATTTCGAAAAACTGAGGACCATCATTAAGACGGAACCTCTGGCCGGCATCTTTGCCGAGTTGCCCAGTAATCCGCTGTTAAAATGCGTCGACTTGCGCCGCGTCAGCGAACTGCTGCTCAATGAAGATAATAATGTGCCCCTTATCGTGGATGATACGGTGGCCACCAATGTGAACGTCGATGCGTTCCTGATCGCGGATGCCGTCACGACCAGTTTAACCAAGTCGTTTTCCGGTGCCGGTGATGTTCTGGCGGGCTGCGTGATCCTGAACGGCGATTCGCCCTATCACGAGAAATTTGCCGCATTTCTGCAAAAGCATCAGGACAGCGACCTTTGGTGCGGAGATGCCGTGGCACTGGAACTGAATTCACGGGATTACGTGGAGCGGGTGAAAGTGATGAGCCGCAACAGCATTGAGCTCTATGAATTTCTCGCAGAGCATCCCGCAGTCGGAAAGGTGTTTCATTCCATCACTGACCGCAGCGGCATCTACGATCATCTGCGCAAGAAGGATGGCGGTCACGGCTGCCTGTTGAGCTTCGTCCTGAAGGATGCGACAAAAACTCCAGCGGTGTATGATGCGATGGAATTCTGCAAAGGCCCCAGCCTCGGCACGAATTTTACCCTGGTTTGTCCTTACACATTGCTGGCGCATTATGATGAACTCGACTGGGCGGAAAGCTGTGGTGTGGATCGCACGCTCATTCGCGTATCATGCGGCCTGGAGCCCACTGAAGTCATCGTGGATCGCATGAAGCGGGCGCTGGATCACGCCTCCATGGATTAAGGGGAGGAGCATTTTCCACTTGTTCAATTCTTTAAGTCATTTACCGCTGGGCCATGGACAACTCACCAGCACCCGCTAAGGCATCGCGATTCGGCAATATCGCAACCAAAGTTATCTCGGTCATCGCGATCCTCGTGGTTGCGATGATTTTCTTCGGCCAGAAGCTCATGATGGGCAAACGCTACAAAGTTAGCGAAAAGGAATCTGTCAACTATTCCGGGAAAGCCACTGAAGCAGACGCGAAAAGCCTTGGTGAAGCCCTTAAAGCCAATGGTTACATGAGTGGCAAGAACGCAGTGGACGTGCTCCTCAAGAAGGATGACAAGGATGGAACCGTGGTTTCCTTCGTTGGCGAATGGGATTGGAAGGCTGAGAAGGTCGTATCGGCCTTTCAACAAATTGGCGAGGACATCGCAGCTAAAGGATTGGGTAAACCGCTGACAGTCCGTCTGCTCGACACGCGTCTGAACACGAAGAACGAAATCAAGGTGCCCTAGCGGCAGAGGAAGCGGAGATTGGCAGCAGACAATACTTGATTGGGCGGCAAAAGCAGCTTTATCAGGGCGCTTCCCTACAATCACCCATGAAAGCCCCCATCACTGTCGCCATCACCGGAGCCGCCGGACAAATCGGATACTCCCTACTTTTTCGTATCGCTTCCGGCGCCATGTTCGGACCCAATCAACCGGTCGCGCTGCGCTTGATCGAGATCGAACCCGGCATGGCGGCTCTCGGCGGCGTGGTGATGGAACTCGACGACTGTGCATTCCCGCTGTTGCACAGCATCATACCCACAAGTGATGTGAACGAAGGATTCAAAGGTGTGAACTGGGCTCTGCTCGTCGGCAGTGTGCCGCGCAAAGCGGGGATGGAGCGCAAGGATCTGCTCAACATC
The DNA here is from genome assembly GCA_031400955.1 of Verrucomicrobiota bacterium. Classification (GTDB taxonomy): domain Bacteria; phylum Verrucomicrobiota; class Verrucomicrobiia; order Verrucomicrobiales; family Verrucomicrobiaceae; genus VFKE01. The sequence goes on along the minus strand of JANNQW010000067.1, from coordinate 15,862 downwards.
AACGGCAAAATATTCACAGGACAGGGCAAGGCCATCGCCGCCAACGCCGCATCCGATGTGCGGGTGCTCGTCGTCGGCAATCCATGCAACACGAACTGTCTCATCGCCAAGAGCAACGCCAAGGACGTCCCCGCCGAGCGCTGGTTCGCCATGACACGGCTCGACGAGAACCGCGCGAAATCACAGCTCGCGCAGAAGGCGGGCGTCCATGTCAGCGCCGTCACCAACGTCGCTATCTGGGGCAACCACTCGGCCACGCAATATCCTGATTTTTACAACGCAAAAATCAACGGCAAACCGGTCACTGAAGTCATCAGTGACCATGCTTGGCTTCAAGGTGAATTCATCAGTACTGTGCAGCAGCGCGGCGCTGCCATCATCAAAGCCAGAGGTTCCTCGTCCGCCGCCTCTGCCGCCAACGCCGTGGTGGACACCGTACGTTCCTTGACCACGCCAACGCCTGCGGGCGACTGGACCAGTGTCGCCGTATGCAGCGATGGCAGTTACGGTGTGGAGAAGGACATCATGACCAGCTTTCCCATCCGCAGCAACGGCGGCAAGTGGGAAATCGTCCAGGGTGTGCCGGTCAATGAATTCAGTCAGGGCCGGATCAATGCCACGGTAAATGAACTCAAGGAAGAACGCGACGCGGTTCGGGAACTGGGGTTGATTTGAGGGTTTTGATTGCCAAATCTGCAGTGAAATGTGGCAAGGCAAGCGAGGCTGACTGTGCCGAGGACTTCAGCTCAAATAACGGCGTCTGACGAGTGATCAGTGGTCTTCGCACACAAAAATGTCTGATACTCTGTTGACGTAAATGCTTTATTCACTTAAGAGACGATTCCGTGCATGAAGAATTTCCTCAACCAAATTGGCACGTCCTTGGCACGTCCTTGGCACGTCCTTGGCACGTCCTTGGCACGTCCTTGGCACGTCCTTGGCACGTCCTTGTAAGTTAATTGCAGGCCTGCTGTTTGTTCTTTTATCTGGATTGGCTCTCGGCCAATCAACTCCCGCTTCGGATCTGAGTTTTGTCGACGTCGTAAAAAACCGCACCCTATGGCCGCAGCAGGTTCTTCTGGTGAAGCCGACTGCATTTCCGGTGTTGATCAACCAGCGGCAGATGGGTCAGGTGACACTTGCACCGGGTCGGCCGTTGGAGGTTCTGGCTATCACGCTGGAAGGAATCACGCTTGCATTTCAGGGTAGTGCCCAACTCGTGCCTGCGGATTCCACAAACCTGATGGAATTGGTCCGCCAAATGAAGCTCCAGCCATCTCCTCCAGTGTCAGTCGCATCAAAACAAAGCGTGCCAGCCGTGCTGGCATCACGCACTGCAGCAGCCTCTCCGCTGGAGAGCATCCGCCATAAGCCGAGCGCCTACCCGGCGATGATCGTTCCACAAATCCACGAATATCTCCGGGCCAAGTTGTCCGCATCATTCGACGAGTCCAGCGTGCCACCGCTCGAACCTGATCCTTCCTTCGCTTATTATGCAGCCATGGAGCGCTACCATGCGCTGGAGCACGATCCCGATGGCATCTATCGTCTCGCCGAGCTGGTTCTTCAGCGTGTTGAATGGCTCCTGTCACAACCAGATGCACCATCCCGCCTCCGCGGCGTTTATTTGGCGTCGATCACTGCCAGCTCGATCAACCACTACGCTCCCGACACGTTGCTGACCAGCGCCATCTTCGATGTTTACATTTATTTTCGAATCGAACTCGTTCCTTTAGAAGACAATTTTGATTCACAGACCCGTGATGGAGTCATTTCCAACTGCTCCACAATCTTCGCAACCGACGATCTTGTCCGCAACCTCCAGTTTTATGACCTCCTGATAAAAAACGCGCGATCAGCTAACGCCATGGACATGGCGCTTTACGGAAAAGCTTGCGCCTTGGGCCGCGCCCAACACAACAAGGAAGCCATAGAAGTCTGGTCTCAAATTCGCGATGACGGCCAGGCGGGATGGATGAAGAAGCGCAACATCGATTTTTTGAAACGAAACTTTTCAAAGGAACAAACTACCAGCAAAAAACATTAAAATGAAGCATAGGTTGAAATCAAAAGAGATTGGAAGCCGATGGCTCATGGTTGGTCTATTGCTATGGCTTTCGATTCCCGCCTGGGCTGTTGAACCAGAAACGAGGATCGAAATTGGCGGGGAATTTCCCGGAGTAGATCCTCGCAACCTCAAAAACATCGTGAAGACGTGTAAAAATTGGTTAGAAGTGACGAACGATCTCGAACAAATACTGGAAGGTATTACAAAAGACAAAAATAAGCTGGTTTATCAAAACACCGAGCCTGTCAAACCTGGGTATCCCACGAACCCCGATAAGATGTTCAAACAAACGTTCGAAGGCACGATTAAATTCGTCGGCTCGTTTGGAAACATGGCGATTATATCCGACGATGGCTGCACCGTGAGTGTGAAGGAGCACGGAGGGGTCGATGATAAGTATCAACCGTATATCAAGAAATTCGAGACCGGCCAAGCGCTCACCGCCGCTGCATTCGCAACCTTGCCAATCGTATTTAAGCGGGATACTCTCTACGATGTGAAGGTTGAATACTGTCAATCTGACTACAACCCCAAACCCGGCAAGTTCGACATCGACGGTGCCACGCTTTACGCCAGCATGACGCAATTTGACCTTCCGCCCATTGAGATAAAGCAGCCAATAATCAACGCAGACGGCTCATCTGGTGAATTGGAGGCTGTTCAGGAGGTGCGCATGTGTCGTTGGAATAGTCCTCGGCATGCAGTCATCAAAGATACGCTTGATAAAATTAAAGAGTTTCCCGCTTCAGATCCCGATCAAATTGTGATTTTAATCCCGTTCACACCAGGCTCAGGTGAAAAAATTGTTCATGTAAGCACCAAAGGAGCAAGTGGAGCACCCGGTGGAGAAAACGGGAGTTACAACGATTCCGGAGCGGACATCACACTTAAAGAAGGATCGACACCCGGAATATTTAAGTCTGAACCTATCGTATTAGTCGCAGATCAAAATGACGATCGTTGGGCCAACGGACGAGCCACAGATGGCGCAAAGCACGACCCAACCTTCATCGGATGGCCAGGGGGCAAACTTGTAATCAAGGCACCCTTTCTCAATAACACGACTTATGAGTTCCAGATCAAAAAGTTTAGCCATAAGTTCAAAGTCTCGTGGGGAACTGCGGGAAACATGGCAGGTGCAAACTGCCCTAATGCAATGGTTAATAGTTTGATAAGGCTTCCCGAAATCTACGCTCCCATTCATGAACAAGTCGAGTTGGAACATGCACAAACAGTTTTCAGCGAGGCGGATGTTCAAAGCATTATTGGCGACGGGACGGTCACTGATGCTGATGTTGATGCACTGACAGCGAAGGTGGACGCCCTTGGACTGCCTGCTGATGTGATCAAGGTAATCTTCGTGAGCAAGGACGCAAAGCGTCTAGGCCTGCTCGGTGAAATGGTTGGTGAGACCATTTGGCGTGATGACAAACTGGGCGAAATTGTATTCGTGTATTTACACGCCCTTGCTAGAGACGCTGTTACCGCTTATCAACTAGCGCCCGTGGTATCGCATGAATGTGGCCACATCCTCCGTGGAGCTGGCCATACTGAAACTGCAGGAGTATATACATCAATTACGATACATACTGTGGAACTTCCAAAATACAATTTAATGGCTACAGGAGGCGGCAACAATATCATCGACGGTTCCCCGGAGCAATCTGGCAAGCATTGGTATGTCAAGGATACTGACGTGGTGCATCAACGCTTACCCTATTCCCGACCAGCTCAATGAGCACTTCACAAATGAAACCTATGCAATTTTGGATTCGAGCCATGCTAAGGGCATATCTCGCATTCTTCTGGTTGCATAGTTTAGTTGCTGCGGAGTCACCTGTTCCAATACCAAATTGGGCGAAGCCGATTGAGAACTTGCTCCCCAAGGCCTCGCAAGAACTCGTAGCTCAAGTGGAGCAGTTGTGTAACATTGTGGCAGAGAGCGGAGCTGAGACGGTAAAAATGATGCCGCCTGAATCCATTGAAGCGTTAAGGAAGCTCATTTTGCTCAGAGAAAAATCAGGATACGCACTAGTCTGGCTTTATGTGAAGGAGCCGAAAGTTACATTGGACGTTCCAGCCACCATGTCAAACGACCCATCAGTTCTACAGGGCATCACCGACCTGAAAGGCGAGGGGCGAGGAAAAATACTTCACGCAGTAAATGATGATCCAACACTGGCTCGGTGGCTACTGCCTGCCGTGCGGGCACGGCTCCATTGGATGGAAGGCGAAATTATTGTCGGACGAACTAAGCAGTCTCTGTCCCACAAAGAACTTACAGCAACGTATAGCTATCTCTACACACATGGAACATGGGAGGATGTTGAGATGTTGGAGCGAATTCTTTCCGAAACTTCAAAGAGTGGCATCAACATCGTTGACCCACTGAAGCCGCCGGAACTAAAAGATCGTGAAGCGACGTTTCTGGAGAATCACGCGCGAGTTCTTCGACATGGGCGTCCGCTGTGGAAAGAGCAAGCTGAACTCCTTGTTGGCGCAAAGCTTCTCGACGAGTCAGCATTAAGTGATGCAAGACCCCAAATCCAACATGCACCCGATCAAAAATCGCAATCGCGAACGTCATCTCAAGGAGAGACTTATCCCAAGATGAATCAACCTTCAATAGAGTCTAAAGCAAAGTCCTTGGCCATGGTTGTTTTGGGGATCGTGACTGCCGTTGGCTTGCTGTGGCTGGTGCTCAAGCGACGGACAAGTGATCGGTGAGCGCCTCCATTGTTGCCTGTCCCATGGTGAATGAATTGGGAAAGCGGGGTCAGTCAGCAACTATTGATTGAATAATTCCGCGCCCGCCGAACATCACATGGTGTCTGCCCCTCTGTAAGAAAATGTCGTTAGCCACGAAGTCGTGAAAGACATCATGACCAGCTTTCCTATTCGCAGCAACGGCAGCAAGTGGGAGATCGTGCAGGGCTTGCCGGTTAATGAATTTAGTCAGGGCAGGATCAACGCTACAGTGAATGAGCTCAAGGAAGAGCGCGACGCGGTTCGGGAGATGGGGCTGATTTGAGGGTTTTGATTGCCAAATCTGAAGTGAAATGTGGCAAGGCAAGCAAGGCTGGCTGTGCCGAGGAATTCAGCTCAAATAACGGCGTTTGACGAGTGATCAGTGGTCTTCGCACACAAAAATGTCTGATACTCTGTTGAAGTAAATGCTTTGTTCATTTAAGAAACATTTCTGTGCATGAACAATTTCTCCACCAAAATCGGCACGTCCTTGGCACGTCTTGCCATTAGTGCGCTGATTGCGACTTTGCTCCCTTCCTGCGGGAAAAAGTCAGATCCGCAAGGCCAGACTAAGTCTGCGCTTGCTGAGAAGACCACGCCAGAGTCACTTGGGCCGCGCGTCGATCCTGCCCCCAAGCGCACACCCGCCCAGATCGAATTCTGGAACTACCTGGAGCCATTCAATCGTCTCCCTGAAAAACCATCCGAGGCCGCCATCGCCGTTTACAACACCAAAGGCATCGCCCCGAAATTTCGCTACTTAGAAAACTCCAAGACTTCAGTTTTCGGAGACACTGCCGGCCTTGCAGCCCATCGCGCACGCTTTGTCAAACGCTACCCCTGGGTGCAGCCACTGCTGGAGCACTATGGCATCGAAGTCCCCATTCCCACCGAGCGCTTCTCAGGCAGCGTTAAAGAAATCGGGCAAAAGTATGAGCAGCTCATGCTGGCCAGCCACAAATGCGCCAATACCCCGGCCAATGAGAAAACATTTGTCAGCAACTATCTCGAAGGACTCTTGGTCGTTGACTTCATCTACGCCTGCGGCACTCCTAAAGACAAGCAGGAAGCGATACCGGTTCTCGATGGCGTGTTTATAGCCAATACGTTGAGCCTGCCCTTCAATAAAGCACTGGGTGCAAGCTTCATGACACCAGCCAGCAGGGACATCGGCTGGGCTGTCATGGCTGACTTCCTCGGACAAATATCGGGAATGACTCGTATTCTCATTCGGTCTGGCTTTTCCGAGTATAGCCCTGCGGACAACGTCAATTTCTGCAAATGGCTGCTGCGCATCCAAGAGCAACACCCCATGCTAAGTAAGAACGATCAAGATATGTATCGGGGCCATATCAACAACGAGCAAGTCAGCGTCGGCCTGCTCAGTTACGCCATCTACTGCGCCCATACCAATGAAGGGGTCGATCCCCATCGGGCACCCGGCAGCGTCATCATAGGAATACTCTTCAATCGCCTATATCCCAAAGACCACGCCGCCCAATACCAGCGCTACCAGACCTTGTTCAACGCAGCCTACCCTAAACCCACGCCAAAACCGACACCGAAAACCAAATCATGAGCCCCCTGGTTAAAATGCGATTGATCTTGGGCCTGGCCATGCTTGGCAGTAGTGCTATGGCAGAGGAAGTTCCATTCCCATTTGCCAATGGCACCTTTGATGACAAGGGCAAACTCCAAGCATGGACGCTGGACAAAGTGCATTGGCATAGGGACAACGCCATTGGCATAAATATTGCCGCGGCAAAATCAATCATGGAAAAGGACTCCGCCGCCAATCCCGATTTTCTGGCATACAAAAGCTCTCAAGTGGAAACCATCACGTCCGAACCTGATCTCATAAGTTTCTCCCCGACCGATCTAGATTTGACCGGAGAAATAGGGTTTGTGCAAATTGCGATTCAAGTAGATGACATCGCCATATTGAAGGTCGATGAAGTCCTCACCGGCAAAGAAGAGTCAGGCCATGTCCCGTTCAAAGGAACCTATGAAGTAAAAGGCACCGCGCTTTGGAATGTGCAAAAATCCTACAAAGAATTCAATGAATCCGACAAGCTCATTCCAGCCGGGCGTAAATACAAACTCACACTGGAATACCGCAACACCGCCAATCTGACCGAGAAATACGGTGGTAAAATCGACTTCGATGGTGTGAACGTGTTTCTGATTCTCACGTCGGTTGAGATAGTGCAACCGACCGTCGATGCCCAGGGCAATGGTGGCGCATTGACCAAGGTTGATGATGTGAGGTTTTCACGTTGGTGGAAAGCCTATCCCGATGCAGCGCCATTTAACCTGAACAAGGGCTTCATTAAAGACGACCCAGACAGGTTCGTGATCAGAATCCCCGCAGCCGTAGCGTCGGACAAGACGACCGTGAAGGCCAAGCTGTCCACCAAGGCGCCGCAAGGCATGGAGAATGGAAGCGAGTATGAACAAGCAGCCACCGTTATCACTCTGACCAAAAACGGCGGCTGGTTTGAGTCCAATCCAATGATACTGGTGACGAACAAGGCGGATGCCGACGATGCCAATACAGGAGTGAAAAAAGCACAGGACGATACTGAAGACGCTACCTTCATCGCATGGATGGGAGGAAGTCTAGAAATCGACTTACCATCGGTGAACGATACAAAGATCAAGTATCCTGTCTCGGCATCGAAGAAGCAAATTGCTGTAGAGGCGGCAATTGTTAATGCACAGGGCGCGGGATCTTTTGCAGCGGTGAATCAAGCCTTCGACAAGTCAAAGAAGAGAGCCAAAGAGACATACGCTCAACACTTGATTGAGCTAAGATTCACCAAACCGCCAACAAGCATTCCTTTCACGGGCAAAGTGAACGATGCGCTCAAGGAGCGCTACGATGCGTCAGGCAATGTGATTGATGGGCTTGGGAATTTGGAGTGGCGTTATCAGTCATTGCTCAGCCCTGAGAAGATGCTTTTAGATGTTGAAACGAGGCAGATGCTTGATGAAGTGGCAACCCAAGCGGCCTGGTCAGGTGGTGCTATCAGAGTGGTCTATTTGCCATATAGGGCACTCTCATGAAAGAAGTTGTTGCCAACAGGTGGTTACGAGAAGACATACGACGGCGATCCCCTCGGCGTCACTCTCAATTCGAAAACCACGACTGACTACGGCCTGCAGCACGATTTCGGTGCTCACGACGGCACTATTTTGATTTCCTCAAACGAGACACGGTATTTAAAAATTGAGACGGTTCTAGCGCACGAGATCGGTCATGCCCTTAATTTACAACATTTCCTACATGGGGAACCTACCGACACAGATCAGCCAGGTGCGCCCGACTTCCCTTGGCATAGACTGATGTTTTCCACAGCCGCAGGAACGCTGGAACAGCCATTGCTCGAAAAACGCATCTGGCCCGAGGAAAGCAAAATACTCTTCAACAACCCATAGCATTTTACATTGCGAAATATGAAAACTTTCCACTTCATTCTGCTGCTCATATTTGGACTGTCGACATTTGCCTCGGCATCCGATTTTAATGACGTATTACTTAGTCTGCTCAACGAGCGACGCGATGGTATTTACAGCGACATCATGAAGCGTGCAAGGGCGGAGGACAAGCTCCGGAGATTGGCAACGAAGGAACAGATTCAGGAGGAGTTGCTGGCAGTGCTCAACCAGCCGTCTCTAAAGAAGCAGTGGGTTAATGCCTTCGCGCTTACTGAGGATTTCGGGGTAAATCCCGACAAGTTGCTGCCCTGGGCCCGGGCCAATCTGAGAGATGCTATGTTGGCTCCAGCTGTCGACTCGGAATTGCGCCGGATGATGACTACTCTGTTTATCAGAAACGGCACCTTGGACGATGTGGATTTCTTAAATAAACTTGCAGACAGCTTGCCCGGCACGAGTGCTGACAGCATCGAATCGCTCCGCCAACTTGCCGCAGAGATTCCCGACGTAATAAAAACCCGTGAAAAAGCAAGAGCCGAAGCCATGAAAGCCAGTCAGCCCACGGCAAACACAAATCCGCATGATGTTCAGTCACCCAATGTGCTACAGGGAAACACCTCGCAGATCAATCAACTCGCCGTGCGTGTCCAATCAAAAGCTGCGTCTGAACCTTCAACAACCGTTGGCCAGAACTGGCTCGTGTGGCTTCTCGTGGTCATTGCCGCAACAGCAGGTGCAGCGTGGCTGCTTCTCCTCCTCAAAAGGAAGTGATGGGTGCTGGGTTCGGACCGGGGACATGGGTTACATGGTGAGGCAGCCTATAAAAGGGGTCGGTCCTGAATGGCACTTAGTTAAGGACTGTTTTCACTGATATTTCCAAGGAGAATCAAGGGCTTGAATACTGATAAGACGCTTAACTAAGCGCAATTCGGGTCAGTCCTAGAAATCGCACAAATGAGCAGTGAAAGCGTTCTGCAAAGCCCTACGATTCCATGCCAACCCTACGGGCAGCTTGTGCTGGCTATCTCGCTCCGCTTGGTTCTTCCCTGAAGCAGACGGCTGTCACTCTTTCTTAGGCAGTTTCCGCGGAGCGGACTCGAACGCATCCGGCAGTGGCACTCCCCAGATCATGGGCTTGTCCTGTTTCGTGCTGTCCGCCTGGGGGGCGAGAAAGTGGAAAAAATCACCGAACCGAATGCTGCATTGCAGGCGGCGCTGCTGGGAGTTGATTTTCGGATTCACCTGCATGACGGACTTCGTGAAGGGCGCGCGACTCTTGATGCTCTGCGCCTCTGCGCGGGCATCGTCCAGCGAGAGCGACTTGTCTTTGATCACGGCGTCGAGTTTTTCCAGGTCGCCGCGGGTGATGGGCTCCCAGAGTTTTCTGAACTGTTCAGGCGTGATTTCGACCGCGACCGCGTTGACCCACTTTTTGCTCTCCCCGTCTTGAGTCCAGAATCCAATGATGAGGAGGAATCGCTCGCCTTTTTCCGAGATATTGAATTGTCGCAGCGCATCGCCCATGTCCAAGGGTGAGCCATATTTGATAGCCTTTGGATTTGACGGAATCTTGCCGTGGTTCCGATTCATCTCGGCAGGAATGTCCCAAATCTGGGTATAACTTTTTGGCTTGTAACCCCCAAAGAATGTGTCGCGGATCCATTGCTCGAAGACAAGGCCATGATGCTGCACCTCGTCCGCTCGGACGCAGGTTGCCAGCAGTAGTATAAAGACGGTCAGTAAGCGTATGACGTGCATGGTTCAAACGAGAGCCTAAAAACGAATGGGGATCAATCGACGGATTTCTCTGGCGAACTTACGACTTGAAAGTGGGTCATGGCGTCTCCTAGGCTGAGCGCGAGAAGTTCATTGCGCAAGCCGTATTGCGAGCCATTCCTCCAGTCCAGGCAGTGATTGCCGGTGCTTGAAGACGGCGAGATGGTGAAGTGATTTGCGCAGACAATGCGGCGCGGTAGCTTTGCGGCATGAACTTTCTTCGTCTTCTCGCAGTCGTGCCGTTGTGCTGGGGCTTGGTCGCCTGCGGGCGTTCTGATAAGTTCGTCATCGGCATGGACGCGACCTATCCGCCGTTTGAAGTTCTAGATGCCAAAGGCGAATGCAGCGGGGTCAGCGTTGATCTCGGCCGCGCGCTGGCGGTGCATTTGGGACGCGAAGTGGAGTTCCGCAACATCAAATTCGACGGCCTCATCACTGCGCTGAAGACGGGCAGCATCGATTGTGTGATCTCATCGATGACGGCCAATGACTTGCGGCGCAAATCCATCGCCTTCAGTGAACCCTATGTGAAGAACGGGCTGGCCATGCTGATCTCAGTCAAGTCAACCGTGCGCTCGTCAGATGATCTTCTGGCGCCCGGGCGGAAGATAGTCGTGCGCCTCGGCACCACGGGTGAATCGTATGCGCATGATTTTTTAAAAGAAGCGAAGATTACCGCGCTGGACTCGGACTCCGCGTGCGTGCTGGAAGTGGTGAACGGCAATGTGGACGCGTGGATTTACGACCAGATTTCGATCATGCGTTATCACGAGCAGCAACCGGAAGCGACCCGGGCTGTGCTCAATCCCTTGCGCGAAGAGTTCTGGGCCATCGGTCTGCGCCAGGGCGATGATGCGCTGCGCGAAAAAGTGAACGAGTTTCTCAAGCAATACCGCGCCGGGGGAGGCTTCACAAAGCTGGCCGACAAGCACCTGACGAAAGAGAAAAAGATGATGGCAGGGCAGGGGATCCCGTTTGTGTTTGATCTGTAATTATCGGTCCACGCATGGTGTGGATGACTTGCGGCCATTTATGGGAGTTTCTTATCTTTTGTGACCGCCGCCGGAAAAGCACCTAAATCGCGTTTCATCCCGAGCTTGACGCCATGCCGCATCGCGGCTGAAATAGTCGCCCTATGAGCGAAGCATTTCCTGACATCCAGAAAATCAAATACGAAGGCCCGAAGTCGAAAAACCCGCTAGCCTTCAAGCATTACAACGCGGACGAAGTTGTCGCCGGCAAGAAGATGCGCGATCACATGCGCTTTGGTGTCGCCTACTGGCACGCGATGCGCAATACGCTGGCCGATCCCTTTGGTGCGGGCACATCGCAGAAACCTTGGGACGATGGCAGCAACAGCGTGGAGAACGCGGTGAAGCGCACGCACGTTTGTTTTGAGTTCATGGAGAAGCTCGGTGTGGATTATTATTGTTTCCACGATCGCGATGTAGCGCCGGAATGCGCGACGCTGACTGAGAGCAACAAGGCCTTTGATACCGTGGCTGATGAACTGGAAAAACTTCAGCGCGCCACGGGCAAGAAATTGCTCTGGGGAACCGCATGTCTCTTCGCTCATCCTCGTTATAACCAGGGTGCGGCGACCAGTCCCAGCGCCAGTGTTTTTGCCTACGCAGCGGCCCAGGTTAAAAAGGCTCTCGAGGTGACACATCGTCTCGGCGGCGAGGGTTACACTTTCTGGGGTGGTCGTGAAGGTTACGCCACACTTTGGAACACGAACCTCAAACGGGAGATGGATCACCTGGCCGCATTCCTCCACATGGCCGTGGACTACAAAAAGAAGATCGGGTTCAAGGGGCCGTTCTACATCGAGCCCAAACCGCGCGAGCCATCCACGCACCAGTATGATTCCGACAGCGCCGCCTGCCTGAATTTCCTGCGGCAATACGATCTGATGGAGCATTTCAAGCTTAACATTGAGACCAATCACGCCACGCTCGCCGGCCACACCATGCGCCATGAGCTGGAAGTCGCGCTTGCCGCTGGGGCACTCGGTTCCATCGATGCCAACACGGGCGATGAACTCATCGGCTGGGACACCGACCAGTTCCCGACGGATATTTACCTCACCACGCAGATCATGCTGGTGCTGCTGAAGATGGGCGGGTTCACCACGGGCGGACTGAACTTCGACGCCAAGGTGCGCCGCGAAAGCTTTGAGCCGGTTGATCTCTTCCATGCCCACATCGGTGGCATGGATGCGTTCGCCCGCGGCTTGAAGATCGCTGCCGCCATCATCGAAGACGGTCGTCTCGACAACTTTGTGAAGCAGCGTTATTCCAGCTTCGACAGCAGCATCGGCGCACAGATTGAGAAGGGCGAAATTGGTTTCGCTGAACTTGAAGCCTGGACACTGAAGAATGGCGAAGCCATGATCGGCAGTGGTCGTCAGGAAATGCTGGAGAACTTGGTCAACGAGTTTATTTAAATCGTCAGCAGCAGTCAGATTTTAGACAGGATTTACATGATTCACGGGATTATTCTGAATCCTGAAAAATCGTGTTAATCCTGTCCGATTTTCTACTTTCATCTCAAAACGGAATCTCTCCGTTCGCATTGTTCCATTCGCGCTTTCGTTCGGGACGGAGCTTGGTTCTGCCACGCTCACGACGGAAATTATCGAAGGCGGAATCACTGCCGTCGGCTTTCATCTGGTGCACGATTTTCAGCAGATCGCCAAGCCGGCCTTTGGGAAATCCTTTCTTCGTGAACCATGCGAGGTATTCCGCCGGCAGATCATAGATCGGCACGCCGTGGGGCGGAAAAGTCTTGGGGCCGAACTTCCCAAACGGCATGTTCATCTGCCCGATGGCTGCCATGTCCGCCTGCATGCGGGCCATCAATTCGCTCTCGTCCATGCGCGTCAGCATCGGGGGAATGCGCGATGGCGCAACCATCAACCACTCGGATGATACAGGTAGTGGCCGGTAATGGGGAAGTCGAACAACCGGTCATCCAATCGCGGAACGTAGCCCGTGTTGTGAAAAATCCAGGGCCGGCTAGAGATGGGCGAGGGCTCACTTTGTCAGTAAATAAGCTGCGGAGTTTGAGGCGGCGTTTGCAAAGTTTGACCGCCCGCGCACGACTCCGAGGGCTTTCAAGCCAACCCCAAGAGCCAAGAGGATCAAATCCCGCGCCCTTGCTATCTCAACCTTAAAGCGGCGGGCATCTAAGGGGGAGACTGAATTATCATAGCGCATCAGACCTACTTCTTTTATATTTTACATTACATATATTGTATAAAGTTATTAAATGTGGTTGTTTGGTCGAAGCGGGTGGCGGTTAATCAACCTGTTGCGAGTTTGCCACGCTGCCGTTCGTATAAGCCCCTGCGGTCGCCGTTTACCTCAACCGAAACGCAGCATCTCACTTCAATAGTGACTCCAAGTCGTCGTCGGTCAGTCCGGGCAGCGTGAGCGGGTCGTCCTCGACGGCAGAGGCCATGAACTGGCGCTTGGTGGCCTGGAGCTTCAGGATGCGCTCCTCGACGGTGCCGCGCGCGATGAGGCGGCTGGCGGTGACGACGCTAGCCTGGCCGATGCGGTGCGCACGGTCGATGGCCTGGGCTTCGACGGCGGGATTCCACCAGGGCTCGACGAGAATGACGTGGTCGGCGGCGGTGAGGTTCAGGCCGTAGCCACCGGCCTTGAGGCTGATGAGGAAAACGCGTCGCGCGGGGTCGGTCTGGAAGGTGGCGACTTGCGCCCCGCGGTCGCGCGTGGAGCCGTCGAGGTAGCTGTGGCCGATGCTACGGGCGTCCAGCCAGTCGTGCAGCAGGCGCAACATGCCGGTAAACTGGCTGAAAATGAGGATTTTGTGGGCACCGCCAAGCGCGTCGTCCACGATATCAACCAAGGCGGGCCATTTGCCTCCAAGTAGCGAGGGCGCCTCGCCCTCGACGGGGGTAGAAAGAGTTTCGCCTCCTTCGTCACGATTAATTCCCAAGAGTCTAAGGTCATTGCACACCTGCCGGAGTCGCAGCAAGACGGTGAACATGGTCATGCGCCCTGCCCCGGCACTGCGACGGCGAGCATCTTTTATTTCCGCCAAACCTTCCTCCAGCAGACGCTTGTAAACCTCTTTCTGCTGAGCGGACAATTCACAGAGAATGATCTTCTCGATCTTGTCCGGCAGCTCGCGCACGACTTCCTTCTTGGTGCGGCGCAAGACGAAAGGCCCCAGCCTGGTCCGCAGCCGACGTGCCGTTCGACCAGCCGTGGCGGGATCCGTAGCCACTGATGCCAGTGGTTTAACGTAGCGCTCGGCAAAGTCCTTCTGACCGCCGAGGAACCCAGGCTGGACAAAGCGCATCAAGCTCCAGAGGTCCTGGACGGAGTTTTCGACCGGCGTGCCGGTCAGGGCTACCCGGATGGGCGAGTTCAGGCTGCATACGGCTTTAGCCACCGCTGTGTCGGGATTTCGGATGTGGCTGGCCTCATCTAGGATAATAGCTTGGTAATAACTTTTATTATGTTGTTGTAAATCTCTTGATAACAACGCATAAGTTGTTATTATCACATTAAATTTATAGTTAATATTATTGTTAATAACTCGGTCTAATCCATGCATGATATGAACGTGTATATCATGTGCAAATCGTTCTATTTCTTCACTCCAATTTGAAATCAATGATGTCGGGCAGACTACCAGCGCCGATCTGGCTGGAAGTTGTTCACAATTGGCCAGTTGTTCACAAGTTGCCAGCCAGCGCAGGAGCGCAATGACCTGCACCGTTTTGCCCAGTCCCATGTCGTCTGCCAGCAATGCCCCCCGACCGGCCTCGGCCGATGCGATCAGCCACCGAACCCCTTCCAGTTGATAGTCCCTCAGCTTGCCAGCCAGTTCGCCGAGGCGTCGCCGAACTTCCGCCAAATCCGGCAGGACCAATTTGGAAACTGGCTGGCCGACGGCGAGAAATTCATTCAGGACATGACCATTCTCGGCTGACAACGCCACCCGTCCTGAGCCTGTCGAAGGGCCCTCGCCCAATCGCGCGCCGGACTCACTCAGGAGTGATTCAAACTCGTCGCAAGAGTCGCTATCGAGCGCGTAAGTCTGACCTTGCGAGCCGCGAACGGTTCGCTGGCCGCTGCGGATGAGCCGGAGCACTTCATGGCGCGGCACGCGGAAGCCGTCCGCCGCCTCATAGGCGAACTCCATGTCCAGCCAGCCAGCCCCGGGAGACGGGACACCCTTGTCCCGATCAGCTGCACGCACCGTCGGCGCCATACGCTTCCATCCGTGGAAAGCCGACTGCCAGCGTTCCGAGAAGGTGACTTCGTGCCGCCGTTGCAATGTCGGCAGTGTAACGGCGAAGAACTCTGCCACCTCGCGCTCGCCTTTCAGAAGCCACTCGCCATCGGGGGTGGCGTTGAATCCGGCGGCTTCCAGTTCTGTTCGCAATCGGATTTCACGGGCGGGATTTCTTTGGTAGAAAGTCAGAGTGCCGTCTCCCGCCCGGATCGGATAGGGCTCGCCTGACGATTCCTGATTCGGCAATGACAGAGGATGCGACACGGTGCTGACGATCGCTTCCACCCTCGCCGTGGCCTGGCGCGGCGAGCCGTCGAGTTCAATGACGAATCGAGGTTCCGCCGGGACCAAGCGCAAATGCGACAGGGCTTCGTCGGTCTCCAGTGGCAGAACATTTTCCAGAGCATCAAGATATCTCGCCAGCCAGCGAAGATCGCGCACGGCTCCCCCGTTATTTTTGTCCAGACAGTCGCAAATGAGTTTCTCGATGTCCGGCACCGCTTCGGCCAGTGGTAACAGGACGAGTGCATCCGGTCGCCAAAGCCAATTCTGGACAGGGAG
>JANNQW010000066.1:0-11209 GCA_031400955.1 Verrucomicrobiota bacterium | reverse complement strand
TGTAGCGGATTTGGTGGCGTGACGCGTAGTGCGGCAGCCCGACCGCAGCCTGCCATGCGTCTCGCTTCACTCACACGGGAGTTTCCAATGTCGGAGTTTTACCGTGAGATTCTCACTGTGGGATGAACGAAAAATGCGCTGAGATGAAGCGAGACGCATCATCTACGTTTATCAATCAAACCGGATGCTCCGGTCCACAAACACCCGGTGCCACAACTCCAGCACGACCAGTGAGACCACCTGCTTGCAGTAGACGAACTCACGCGTCCGGTTCATGGACTCGATGAGCGCCGTGACTTTCTTGGGTTCAAAGTAGCCGCGCTGGCGCACGGCATCTGCATTGAGCGTATCAGCCACCAGGTTTTTGAACTGGGGTTTGTCGAGGAAATATTCCACGGGCAGATAGAACGGAATCTTGGTGCGACGCGCGATATGCAGCGGGAAGACCTTGTCGGCCAGTTGGCGCTCGATGAACTTGTCGGTTTTGCCGTTGATCTTGAGATGCGCTGGCATGGTGAAGGCCAGTTCGATCAGGCGGTGATCGAGGAAGGGCAGGCGATACTCCAGCGAGTGCGCCATGGTGTTTTTGTCCTGGCGGATCAGCGCCCAGTCTTGCAGCCATTCGTCGTAATGCAGCTTGAGCAGGCGGTCGAGGAAGGGGCCCTGTTTGTTTTTTTCCTTCTCATTGGCCATCCAGTTTTCCGTGGCCTGTGATTTCCAACTATCCGTGTAGATGTCGTGCCTTTCGTCCTGCGACCAGAGTGTGCGCAGCGCATTGAAGTTGTGGTTCAGATCGCGCTTTGTGTAGTTACGGAGGAAGTCGACCACCCGTTTCTTGCCTTGGGAGCCGAGATCGGCCGGGAAGACGAAAAGCTTGTTCAGCAGCGAGTGCGGGATCGTTTGAAAAGCCATGGCGCCGAGTGTCGGGATGCCTGAGAACTTGCGCCGCATCTTCTCGACCTTCGAGATTACACCTTGGAATGAGTATCCCGCGAAAGCTTCGTCTGCGCCTTCGCCACCAAGGACCACTTTCAGATCCTTGGCCGCCCCTTGCGCGAGTTTGTAGAATGCGATGAGCAACGCGTCGCCGACGGGTCGGTCCATGTGCCAGATGATCTTTGGCAGGAGATCGAAGTCCTCCGGCTGGCAGATGATTTCGTGGTGATGGGTTCCGAGGAACTTGGCTGTTTCTCGCGCGGCAGGAGTCTCGTCGACCGGGGAGTTGAAACCGACCGAATAGGTATTGATGTTCGACGCGTATTTCGTCATCGCCGCCACCGTGAGCGAGGAATCCACGCCCGCACTCAGATAGGCTCCTACGGGCACATCGCTCCGCATGCAGAGCTTCACGCTGTCGTAGAAAAGCGACTCCATGGCCTCGAAGTATTCACCGTCGGATTTGTAGTGAGCCGTGCGGGCATCGAGCAGGGGAACTTCCCAGTAGCGGGTGATCCGCAGGCTGGCGTCGGAGAGCCGGTAGTGCAGGTAGTGAGCGACGGGCAGGATGAAGATGTCCTGAAACATCGTCTGAGGTTCGGGAACGTTCCGCAGCGTAAGATAGGGATCGATGGCCGCCACATTGGGCTGGGCGGTGACGTGCTGGCTCTGCAGGAGGCTCTTGACCTCGCTGGCGAACAGAAAGCGTCCGTTGCGCTGATGGTAGTAAAGCGGTTTCTGGCCGCAGCGATCGCGGCCGATGAAGAACTCCTTTTTTCGAGAGTCGTAGAGGCAGAAGGCAAACATCCCATTCATATGCTGGAGCACACCTTCGATGCCCCATTCTTCGTAACCGTGGACGATGCACTCGGTGTCGCTATGAGTCCGGAACACGTGCCCCTTCTTCTCCAGTTCATCGCGTAATTCGACGTAATTGTAGGTCTCGCCGTTGTAGCAGATGGCGATGGTCTTGTCCTCGTTGTAGACCGGTTGCCAGCCGCCTTCCAGATCGATGATGCTCAGACGGCGCATGCCCATGGCGAAGAGCGCTCCGTCCGGCGCTTCAAAGCGGCCTTCGCCGTCCGGTCCGCGATGGACCATGGCCCGTCCCATGCGGTCGATGAGACCGTCCTCCTTGAAGCCCGCGAAACCGTAGATGCCGCACATAATTTCTGAAAAAGAGAACAGCCAGTATGCCAAGGGCGTTGTGCGGCACAATGAATTTCATTTCGTATCACAACACTTTTTTCTCGCCAGCGGCAATTGCTGCGACTAAAAGGGAAGTGCTTCCAGTAAGTACCAACTCAACTATTTTTACACCATGAGCGACACCACCACCACCGAGAACCCATTTGGGGCACCTTCAATCGACCCTTTTGCCGCTGCAAAAATCAGTGCGATCAAAGCAGCCGAAGACCTCCGGGCCGCCGCCGCGGCAAAAGCGCATGAAATCCGCCAGGTCGCGGAGCAGCGCGCGGCACAATTCACGTCTGCCGCCAGCGACAAGGCTGCGGAGATCAAGGACTGTGCAGACAAAGCGTGGGGCGAGGCCAGCGGCCAGATGAAAATTATCACTGCCGAAGCGGAAAAATTCGCCCGTGAAAAACCGGTGCAAGCATTGCTGGCCGCATTCGGTGTCGGCTTTATCGCCGGGGTAATTTTCCGTCGTTGAGATCACGCTGACATCTGGCAATCAGCAAAAGCATGATATGGAGGAACCGCCGCCAGATCCTGAAAAGAAGTTTCGCAGCCATGCGGGAGGCTCCTCCTACAGTGCCATTCCGGCGGGTTTGCTGAGATACCTGGAAGCC
The DNA here is from genome assembly GCA_031400955.1 of Verrucomicrobiota bacterium. Lineage (GTDB taxonomy): Bacteria > Verrucomicrobiota > Verrucomicrobiia > Verrucomicrobiales > Verrucomicrobiaceae > VFKE01. The sequence goes on along the minus strand of JANNQW010000066.1, from coordinate 8,462 downwards.
CGGGGAGTATTGCTCTCGGTCGAGGGGCAGGAGGCGGCACAACATCTGTTGAGAGTCGTTTTCTGGAGTGTGGTGGCAGCAATATTTGGCCTCAGTGCATGGCTGCTCTTGATGGCCGGAGGTGTTTGTTATTTGGCGGATAAAAGCGGATGGACATGGGTGCAGGCGACAGTGGCTGGAGGCTTGGCCAATTTGATTCTGACTGCAGTCTGCGTCGTTGCCTTCTGGCGTCGTCTCAGTTCGGCGCGCTGGTTCGAACATACCTTAAGTGAATTTGGGAAGGATCGAAAATGGCTGGAGCAACTGAACGACAAGCATTGAAATCAGCCGCCATGCAGGCACTTGGCGAATCCCGAGTGGTGCTGGGCGGCGAGTTGTTGCGTGTCCGCACGGAATGGAGCCCGCGCAAGCTTCTCCTGCACAGCGTGGAGAAGCACAAGATCGCACTGATGGTGACCGCAGCGTTTATCGGGCTGGGAGCCACCCGTATTTTTTTGATGCCGCGCAAAGAGAAGACAGCGGGTTCGTCCTTGCGGGGAAAACTCACGGGCCTGGCGGCGACCACGCTGTGGTCCTTTTTTCAAGAGCCGGTGCTTAATTTTGCAAAAACACATTTTGCATCCTACCTTGGCAGTCAGCATCAATCCCCAGACCAGGACAAATCTGAATGAGCGATCACCAACAAGAAGAAACGGCAGTCGCAGCAGAACCCGCATCCGCGGTTCAGGCGCTCTCATCGGTGGACGAGTATCTAAAGATTGCGCAGCAATACGATTGTTCAGACATACACATTGCCACCGGTTCGATGCCGTCATGGCGCCGCTTCGGTCAATTGTGTCCTATCTGGGACAATGCAGAGCGACTCACCTCAGATGACACCCGTCGGCTGGCTAGTGCATTTCTTACGCAAGAGCATGCCCAGATACTTGAAAAGCGTGGTGACGTCGACTTCGCTTACTCGCCGGATTTTGGTCGCTTCCGCTGCTCTCTAGTGCAGCAGCGTCTCGGAATCGATATGGTGTTTCGTGTCATCAATAATAACATTCGCTCGCTAGATGAACTCAAACTGCCGGAAACCTGTCGCACACTCACCCGTTTTCAAAACGGTCTAGTCTTGGTGACTGGCGCGACTGGTTCCGGTAAGTCCACGACGCTCGCCGCGCTGGTTGACGAGGTCAACAAGGAGCGCGACGACCACATCATCACGCTGGAGGATCCCATCGAATACGTCTTCGCTCCGAAGGGTTGCCACATTAACCAGCGCGAAGTGGGTTCCCACACAAAAAGTTTCGCCGCCGCCCTTCGCGGCGCGCTGCGCGAGGATCCCGATGTCATCATGGTGGGAGAAATGCGCGATTTGGAAACCATCTCCTTGGCCATCACCGCAGCAGAGACGGGGCACCTTGTTCTCGGAACACTCCATACCGGCAATGCGCCGCGCACACTCGACCGCGTGCTCGACGTTTTTCCCAGCGACCAACGCGGCCAGATCCGCGTCATGGTGAGCGAGTCACTGCGTGGCGTCATCTCCCAACAACTCGTTCCGCGACTGGACGGAAGCGGACGTATCATGGCGCTTGAAATTTTGATCAACACTCCCGCTGTTGCTAATTGCATTCGTGAAGGCAAGACCTTCATGCTTCCCGGCGTCATGCAGACCGGTAAGGCTGTGGGTATGATCACCATGGACGACAGCCTGCAAAACCTCTACTCGTCCGGACTCATCAGCCGGGAAGAGTGCCAGGGCCGCTCTGAAGACAAGCAGACCATGAAGAAATTTCTCGAATCGTGATCCTCCAATTTTATGCCGGTCATTGATAATTACTTTCACAAGCTCATCGAACTCGGCGGTTCCGACTTGCACATCACGCAAGGTCAGCCTCCGAAAATCCGCGTCCACGGCGGCATCACGCCAATTCCGGGTGAGGAGGCGCTTTCTGAGTCCATTATTGAATCCATGATGCGCGAAATCTGCGCGCCGCGTGCATGGGAACGTTATAAGGAACTCGGTGACATGGACTTCGCCTACGAGATGGATGAAGACTCCCGTTTCCGTTGCAACTACCTGCGCCAGCTCAACGGCTATGCCGCCGTCTTTCGTATCATCCCAACGAAGATCGCGACGCTTGAGCAACTGGGCATTCCACAAGTCGTCCGTGAATTTGGCCACCTGCGCAGCGGACTGGTTCTTGTCACAGGCCCCACGGGTTCCGGCAAATCAACTACGCTCGCGGCCCTGCTGGATTACGTTAATACGAACTTCTCCCGGCATATCATCACCATCGAGGAGCCGATCGAGTTCGTGCACCGGAACAAAAAAAGCATTTTCACCCAGCGTGAAGTTCCCATCCAGACCCCCAGCTTCTCGGATGGTCTTCGCGCCGCTTTGCGCGAGGACGCGGACATCGTGCTCGTTGGTGAAATGCGAGATTATGAAACCATTTCCCTGGCGCTGACAGCAGCGGAAACAGGATTGCTTGTCTTCGGCACCCTGCACACCAACAACGCCCGCAAGACCGTCGATCGTATCGTGGACGTGTTCCCTGCCGATCAGCAGTCGCAGGTGCGAACCATGCTCGCTGCCTCGTTGCGCGGCGTGGTCGCACAGTTGCTCGTCAAGAAATTTGACGGCAAAGGCCGCGCCGCTGTTAATGAAGTCATGGTTTCTACGCCTGCAGTAGGTGCCATCATCCGCGAGGGCGCGACACAAAAACTTTATGATGTGATCATTGGCGGGAAGGCCCAGGGAATGCAGTTTATGGACGATGCCATCTGGGAAAAACTTCGTGAGGGTTACATCACACCCATGGAGGCTTACATGAAGGCCATCGATAAAAATCGTTTCAAGGGTTTCCTGCCGCCCGAAGATGCCGCTGTCGGTGCCGCCAGTGGTGGTGAGGCGGGTAAGTGATGATGCCCGTGTGCAGCTGAGTAACCTTGACTCCGCGCTGACATGTTGCTTCGAATTTGGATTTTCTCGCTGGCCTGGGTGATGCTGACTGCCTGCGGTCGGGAGGGCAACAGGCTACCTGATGTGTTTCCAAGACCGAAATGGAAACACAAAGAACCCGCCGAGTTGGGAATGGATTTGGCCCAGTTGACCAGTTTGGAGAAACTTATTGGCGGCGCCGGAGTCGTGGTTCGGCATGGATACATGGTTCACAAATGGGGACGGCAGACGCCGGATCAGCGCCTCTGGTCTGCCGGCAAACCCGTGATCAGCACGCTGCTTATGTTCGCCGTGCAGGAAAAACTCTTGCGCGATGTGGATCGTCATGTCGTGGAGGTAGAGCCAAGGCTGCGCGAGATCAACGGTGGCAAGGACGCCGCGATCACCTGGCGACATCTGGCCTGCCAGACGTCTGGCTATGGCCTTGTGGAAAAGCCGGGCAAAGCGTTCGCCTACAATGATTTTGCCATCGCGCTCTACTATGATTCGCTGATGAATGGCGTGTTCCGAAGTGATCCGAATGAGGTGCTGCGCCGCAGGATCACAGAGCCGCTTGGTTTTGAAGACGCCTGTTTTTTTGAAAAAGAGGGTGCTGATTCGGTGTCCGGCTCGCTGCGCATGTCGGTGCGGGATTTTGCCCGCTTCGGACTGTTTGTGTTGCGTCAGGGAAACTGGAACGGCAAGCAACTTCTGAAGGCGCATCGGATTGATCAAATGCTGAGTGAAGGTGTTTCTGGCTCGCTTCCGATGACATCAGGAAAAGAATCCGATATGCTTCCCGGTCAACGTTCCTATGGAACCTCAATGACTACGAACGACACTAGCATCGGCCCTGGTTTCTACAGTTTTAACTGGTGGTTGAATCATGAATATGCACAGGGAAGATTGCCAGTTCCTGATGCGCCGGAAGACACCGTGCTCGCCGTGGGCTTGTTTGGCCGTGCGGTCTTGTGGATCATCCCCAGTCTCGATGTCGTCGTTGCATGGAACCAGTCGGAGATCACCGATCATCTGGAATCGATCCACAACGACAAGAGCAAATTCAACGCCGCTGCGAAGTTGATTCGTGAGTCTGTGATTGATGTCAGCAAGTGACCGGACGCTTCACTTCCTAAGCTTACCCCGCAATTCAGCTTCGGCCCGGTCGAGCTCATGCCTGAGATCATCCGGCGATATCCAGTGAGCCTCGAAAGCGCGCACGGTTTCCCAGATCATGCGATCTGCGGTGCAGACTCGCAGTTCAAACTTTCGGGCATATTTTGCGGCGAGCCGTTCGATGACCGAATCAGCGGTTTGACCTATGTCCGCGTAGAATACCTGGATGCCATTTGCTTCACGTTCGTCGGTGAGCTGTGATTGGGCGCCGTCAAAGACCACCACCACGCGCTGGGTGGTCATGTCTTGCAGCAGTCTCATGCGCTTGAGCAACTCTTCCCGCGCGAGATAGCGCGAAGCAGCGCGCAAGTGCAGTTTCCGCAAGTCGTCCCATGCATGAATGATGCTGTGCCCGTCGACGATTAAAAATCTCGGGGGTGAATTCATGGATGTCAGCAACAGAAAATTATTTCACAGTTGGCACCGGCACATTGATCGAATCAAGCGGACTTACTTTTCATACTCCTTCGCCAGCGTATCGAGGTATTTTGAAAGCGCATCGTTGCGGATGCGTGATTCACGGTCAATCTGGTCGCCGAGCTTCAAGTAGTCGTCGAAGACTCCACTGTAACTTTTTGTCTGGGAAGCTTCATACCAGTCCATATGCGACTCCACCGCGCGGGCCTGTTTGAGTATCACTGCGTGCTGCTCGCTCAGGCCGGCGAGCCTCTCGGTGGCACTCTTCTGTTTTCCGCCGATGAGGAGCTGAACGGCGGCCATGTATTCCCTGATGAGCGGACGGTAAAGAGGATGTGCCTGCGCTTTCACTGTGTTGAGCTGGTTGATGGTTCGTTGAAATATTTTGTCGCGATCCTTGCGATTCCAGATGGCGGCGAATTCTTCGAGTGGCAGGCTGCTGCCACGTTGTTCGCCAGGCTCCAGTTTGGCATTGGTTGAATTCAGGCGCGCGGTGTCAGACGTGGGTTCCTGTGTTTTTTTGCCTTGAACGGCGCTGCTTTTCCCGGGCGCTTCATTCTTTGACGATTCCTCATCTGATTTTCCCTTTTCCCGGAACCAATTGCGCGGATCCAGCATGTTCCGCTTGGTCGGTTCATCCTTGGAGGCCGCCGGTCGGGCCTCAACTTTCTTCGGTGATTCTTTAGCGGGTGACTTCTGATTATCAGAGGTTTTCTTTGCGGTGCCTTTTACAGGGGCAGGCTTGCTGTCCTTGATGCCCTGATCGGCGATGGGTTTTTTTGCGCTGGCACTGCTGCCATCGGTATCGGCGTCGCTAACCGGCACGAAGAGAATTTTTTTACCGCCACTGATCGGTGTTCTGGAATCTGGCGAACCAAAGATGGATTTTAATCCCCGGCTATTTGATTTTTCCTGCGGTTCAGATTTTTTCACGGGCGTCGCGTCTTCGGTTTTGCCTTTTTTAGTTTCAGGCAGTGGGTCGAACACGAGCGTGAGCGCGTCACGAAGCTTGGCTTCAGTTTCGTCAATGCCCAGTGTCTCCAGAGCCGAGGGTGTGGCCAGCGTGGCCATCTGGAGCGACCACCATTTTTCGAGGCTGTTTTTTGATGCTCCGAGTGTGGGAAACAACTGGCGGAGCAGTTCACGATCCGACTTGTCATCACGCGCCAGCGCGTCGAGGAACTTGGCGAAGCGCAAGGAACCATCGGGTTGATCGAGTAGCGCGAGAACTAATGCGCAGGCGGACGTTTCGTAAACGCCGCGGGCTAGTGCATCGAGTTGTCCGGGATCAGCAGAGAGTATTTTGTCGATACTATAAATCTGGCCGCTGTGAAAGACTGCGGCGAAGAGGAGGCTGGGCCGGGAACGGCCCCGGAACTCAAGCGCATGGGTTACGCCGGTCAGTATCCAGTTCGGGAGCACGTTCGGGCGCCTCGTTTTTAATTCCTTGTGGCTGCGCAAGATGCGTTCGGCGAGGAGGACCCGGACAAGTTCACGCGCAAAATCGTCGCCACGAAAATCAGTGCGGAGCGTGGCATTGACCTGGAGATGAAAACCGCCGTGCGCCAGTTGGCTGATGTTCCAAGATACCGCAGGTCCTGAGAGCGAGACATCGGGCGGCGATTTTAGTGCGACGACCACCGGCAGCGTGTAACGGGCTTCGTCGCGCAGAAGACGACCCAATGCTGCGGCGATGTCGTCGCACGTCAGGCAGAAATTTCCGCGTGTTGCGAGATCAGCGCCGTGGATGACGAATTGACCCGTGGCGCTAGTGGAGCTTTGTGCCGGTGGCTTGCCCGGCTGCTGGGCCCCGGCGGCGATAGCTAAAAACAACGTCATGAAGGCATGACGGATGCATCTAAATCTGGCAACAGGCATGGCGGCGGTCATTTTTTTTGGTCAAACCGCGGATCGAGAACAACTTTGTGGTCCTCAAAACGAATTTGGTTCATCTTGAACACGGCGTGTATTTCTTCTTCAAGAGCGTGACTCAGACTGCGCATGCCAGGGATGAGCGAGGCCAGTGCGCCGCGAAACACCGGAAGTCGGCCGAGACTGCCACCGCACGGTTCAACGAGAAAATTCCGATTGTCGCGGGTGACGGTAAAATCAAGCGCCGCAGTCACCGGATGCCCGCTGGCCGTCCAGCAGAGCCAGACCCTGCAGAGTCCTGGTTTAAAACTCACCGCGACACGGTCGAATTTAACCAGTAGCGAGGATGGGTATTGCTGTTTTCCACTCAGGCTGGATGCCAGATAGTGGTTCACATCGGTCTCGCTCAACTCCAGTGTTGCGTTCCGTCGCCAAATGGCCTGCTCGATACGGTCGAGAAGATCAGTCGCTGCCGGTTTATCGGTGGCATCGAGCCCCTGAACGTCCGTCAGGCTTGCGGGACGATGGACTTCGATTGTGGCAGCAGCAAGAAAGCCCAGCCATGCAGTGATCAGGACATTGAGGAGGAAGCGGATCAAGCGCGCGTTGGGGTGTTGGGCGCGGTCTGTCGCAAGGTCAGGCCGACTGGGTGGACGAGGCAGTGGAAGCAGAACTGGAAGCAGGTGCAGATGCCGGTGGAGCGGCCGGTGTTGTTGATGGTGGCGGTGAACTGGTGCTGGAATCGGAATCTTTTTTAGCTGCGGCTTTGTAGGAGTCGCTACGGTAGTCAGTCTGGTAAAAACCGCTGCCCTTGAAGATGATGCCTGCTCCGCGACCGATTTTGCGATGAACCGGACCGGGGCAGCCTTCTTTCGGGCAATCGGTCAGGCGCGGATCCTTCATGGACTGCACTGCCTCAAACTGATGGCCGCAGGTCTGGCACTCGTATTCGTAGGTGGGCATGTTTATTGATGAGCGGAATGTGAACCGGATCAATGCCGCAATCCGCGCGCTATGGCAAGGTCAATCCCACTCGCGTTCATCCTCGAAAATGTCACGATCACAAGAGTGGACACCGTGAGATGACTGTTTCATGATGCGCGCAAATCATGCATCATACTTTTGAGAAGCTCCGTTGGGAACTCGTCATGCTGGCGATGCTTTGTGGCGCGCTCGGTTCTTGCACCAATCTGTATTATTATGGCCCCAGCGCAGCCTTGGGCGGGACGCGCTACCTTGAGGGCTACACTCCGGGTGATCCACGCTACAGCAATCAGCAAGCTGACACCGAATCATGGTGGCGTGGCGATGGAGTGGTGGGCGAACCCGCGATCACGATCTCGCTCAGTCAGCAGAAGGCTTACTTTTATAAAGATGGGAGGCTGGTTGGTGTGTCGTCGATCTCCAGCGGAGACGAGCAGCATCCGACACCACGAGGGCACTTTAGCGTGCAGCAGAAGGATCAGTGGCATCAATCGAGCCAATACGGGGACTATGTGGACGCCGAGGGCAACGCAATTCAAAAAAACATCGATCGTAAAATTGATCCGCTGCCCGATGGCGCGAAGTTTGACGGTGCCAACATGTTTTACTTCATGCGCATCACGCGCGGCATCGGGATGCATGCCGGTTATCTTCCGGGATACGCAGCGTCACACGGTTGCATCCGCATGCCGCAGCATATGGCGGAAACATTCTACCGTAATGTTCAAGTTGGCACGCCGGTCGATGTCCGGTGATCGGGATGGCATCCGTCCGCAAGCCATATTCGCCCGCTTACTCGATCCGATGGAAATCTCGCCTGTCGAACTTCAGAAGTTAATGCTGAGTCCCGGTCAGAGACTGTTCCGGCTCATTGATGTTCGTGAGGAGGATGAGTTTGCGATCTGTCAGCTCGATGGGGCGGAGTTGATTCCGCTCGCGCAATTGGCGGAGCAGGCTCCGCTTCGCCTGCCGGAAAAGGACAAGCCCATTATCGTTTACTGCCACCACGGCATGCGATCTTCGCACGCGGCTCAGGTGCTGCGTCATCTCGGCCACAAGGAAGTCTACAATCTCACCGGCGGCA
>JANNQW010000065.1:0-3008 GCA_031400955.1 Verrucomicrobiota bacterium | reverse complement strand
CGATTGGCGAGATCGTGATGGCCAATGAAGGCGTTTGTCGGTCGGCAGAGGAGAGTATTCAATTTATCGATCGAGTGCGTGACGCTATGTTTGCCTGCATCACACGCGGCTGTCACACCGGGGGCATCTTGCCCGGCGGGTTGAACGTCAAACGTCGCGCCCAGTTATTGCACGACAGCCTGATCGCGCGTGGACCACGCAGCGACCCTTCAACGGTTTTTGAATGGGTCAGCCTGTGGGCGCTGGCGGTGAATGAAGAAAATGCGGCGGGCGGGCGCGTGGTGACCGCTCCCACCAATGGCGCGGCAGGCGTGATCCCGGCGGTGCTGAAATATTATGAAGTTTTTACCGCGCGACCTACGACTGAAGGAAGCCGCCTTTTCTTGTTAACAGCTTCAGCTATTGGCTTCTTATATAAAATGCGCGCGTCGATCTCGGCGGCTGAAATGGGATGTCAGGGCGAAGTGGGCGTTGCCTGTTCGATGGCTGCAGCCGGGTTGGCGGCGGTGCTGGGCGGCAGTAATGCCCAGATAGAAAATGCTGCGGAAATTGGAATGGAACATAATCTGGGACTGACCTGCGATCCCATCGGCGGGCTCGTGCAAATACCATGCATCGAACGCAACACGATGGGCGCGATCAAGGCCATCAATGCCGCCTATCTGGCGTTGCACGGTGATGGCGGCCACATTGTCAGTCTCGATGCAGTCATCGAAACGATGAGGCAAACCGGTGAAGATATGCGCTCAAAATATAAGGAGACAAGCCTGGGCGGACTGGCTGTCAATGTTGTGGAATGCTGAGTTCAAAGACCCCGATAAGTTAGATTTAAAATGATCGGGCAGATCGCGGAAAATTATCCGCCTGCCTGCCCGTTGCGAAAGCAGCCGCACATGCCGTGAAAATGCTCTTGGCCTTTTAAGACTTCCGCGCCATGTTCCCCGCTGCACAATTGACGATGAACGCCACTCTCCCGTTTAGGGCCAACGCCGACCTGCTCGAAGAAAAATATGCCGCCTGGAAAGGTGATCCCCGGAGTGTGGAAACGACATGGGCTTCGTTTTTTGAGGGCTTCGAGCTGGGCATGGCGCAGCGGGCAGCTTCTGGTCCTGCAAACAAGGAGGGCGGCACGCAGCTTTCCGAGGCCGCTATCAATTTTCGCGGCAAGGTCACGAATGCGATTCTCGACTTCCGCCGCAACGGACACACAGCGGCCCGGCTCGATCCCTTGAGCAAGTCACCGCCGGAACAGCCTTCGCTCACGCTGGTCGGGCTTGGTTTTTCCGAAGCGGAGTTGGATGAAGAAGCACTGACGCAATTTCATGCGAGTGGCCGGCCCACGAAGCTGCGGGTGATGCTGGAGGAACTGCGGCGCATCTATTGCGACCGGATTGGCTTTGAGTTCATGCACATGCACAACCGCGAAGTGCGAGCCTGGATTCGTGAGCGCATCGAGGCCCGCCTGCATGAACCTGCGGCCTCTGCGGAGAGAAAGACGAAAGTGCTGCGGTGGCTGCTGGAGGCGGAGACGTTCGAGAGGTTCCTGCACAAACGTTACGTCGGGCAGAAACGCTTTTCACTGGAGGGCGGCGAGTCGGTCATGGTGGCCTTGGAAACGATCCTGGAAAATCTTCCGGCGCTGGGCGGGCGGGAAATCTGCATGGGCATGTCCCATCGCGGCCGGCTCAGTGTGCTGGCGAATTTTCTGAAGAAGCCGCTGAAGATTTTATTCTATGAATTCTCGGAGAACTATGTGCCCAACATGGTGGCGGGCGATGGCGATGTGAAATATCACCTCGGCTTCGTCGGCACCCGCCGTGCGAAAACGGGTGAGGAACTGCGCATTGATCTCGCGGCGAATCCGAGTCATCTTGAAGCCGTCGATCCGGTGGTGGAAGGCAAGGCTCGGGCGCGACAGCGCATGCTCGAAGACACGGTGGATCGCAAGAAAGTGATACCCCTCATTTTGCATGGTGATGCGGCGTTCGCGGGGCAGGGGATTGTCGCGGAGGTGTTGAACCTCTCGCAGCTTCCGGGTTATTGCACTGGCGGCACCATCCATATCATCATCAACAATCAGATCGGTTTCACCACGTCACCGGCAGATGCGCGCTCGTCGGATTACTGCACGGATGTTGCCAAGATGATCGAGGCCCCGGTGATTCATGTGAACGGCGATTCGCCGATGGACGTGGCTTTCGCCGCGCAACTGGCGCTGGAGTTTCGTCAGAAATTCGCGCGCGATGTGGTGATCGACATTGTTTGTTATCGTCGGCACGGACACAATGAAACAGACGAGCCGGGCTTCACTCAACCGAACATGGCACGCTCGATCGCCGAGTTGCCCAGCACGGCGACATTGTTCCGTCAGCGGCTCATTGAGGGTGGGGTGCTCACGGCAGACGGGGCGGATGCGCTGCAAAAGGAGCTCGATGACGCGCTGGAGCAGGGCTTCAACGAACTGATTGAAGAAGAGAGGCGCAAAGGCAGCAATCCCTTTGAAGGCAGCACGGCGCAGCCGCAACCGCGTTACACGCATGATCCCGTGCCGACGGGAATTGAAGTGGAAAAACTTCGCGCATTAGGATTGAAGCTGGTGGATCCGCCGGAAGATTTCAAACTGCACCCGACGATTGGAAAACGATTCCTGGCCGCGCGCAAGAAGGCGCTTGAAACAGGTACTGGATTTGACTGGGCGCATGCGGAGGCGCTGGCGTTCGGCACGCTGCTTGGCGAAGGGCTTGGGGTGCGCTTGAGCGGACAGGACGTTCGGCGCGGCACATTTTCGCAGCGGCATTGCGTGCTCTATGACAATGAGACGCGCGAGCGTTACATCCCGCTGCAGAACATCGCGCCAGAGCAGGGTCGATTTTGCGTTTACAACTCGCTGCTGAGCGAGGCGGCGGTGCTGGGATTTGACTACGGATATTCGCTGCTGGCGCCGAATGTATTGATCTGCTGGGAGGCGCAGTTTGGCGATTTCGTTAATGGTGCGCAGGTGATCATCG
>JANNQW010000064.1:0-4434 GCA_031400955.1 Verrucomicrobiota bacterium | reverse complement strand
CATCACATGAGGGTGCGAGTTAAACGTGCCGCGCGCGAAGCAGATGTCAGCCGGACGATCCTCGCGAAATCGCTTCATCAATTCACGCCTGCCGCAGACCACGCCCACGGGGAAACCCCCGGCGACCGTCTTGCCGTAAGTCACCATGTCGGCTTTCACGCCGAAGTATTCCTGCGCTCCGCCCGGGGCGAGCCGGAAACCAAGAAACACTTCGTCAAAGATCAGCACGATGCCTCGCGCGGTGCAGACTTCGCGGAGTTGCTGAAGCCACTTCGTGTAGGCCGCACGATCGAAGTGCGCGCCGCGGCTGCTGTCGATCAGAGAACCATCGCCTTGCGCGGCCATGTTCGGATGCAGCGCCTGCAAGGGATTGACGAGCACACACGCGATATCGCGACGCTTGCGCAGCACGCGCAACGCAGCTTCACTCATCTCCGCCAGTGTGTATACTTTGCCCGGCGGCATTGGATTGCCCGGGCCCGGCTGCACATCATCCCACCAGCCGTGATAAGCTCCGCAGAAGCGCACGATCTTGCGCCGTCGCGTGTGGTAGCGCGCCAGCCGCACCGCCTGCATCACCGCCTCCGTGCCGGACATATGGAAGGAAACTTCGTCCATTCCGGAAATGCGGCACAGCTCCCCGGCATTCCAAGCGACTGCGGGATGATAGCTGCCGAGCACCATGCCCATGGCCGTGGCGCGCGCGGTGCCTTCCATCATGCAGGATTTGTAAAAATCGTGCCCGAAGACATTCACGCCATAGGAACCGGTCAGATCGATGAAACTGTTTCCGTCGAGGTCGGTGACCGTGACACCGTCCGCACTCTCCAGGAATGCACCGACGGAAAACTTTGCCCTCAAATATTTGCCACACTGAAACGGGACCCGGTAGGCGCCCGTGAACTGAAGGTCGGAGATCGGTCCTCGCGCCTGCTTCGTCAGCGCGACGGACTTCGCGTGACGCGTGTTCAGCGTTTCAGCGAGCTTTTCCAAACCCGCGCGCCGCTGCGCCTGCACTTCTGGCGGAGCACCGTCGCACGAAAAAAACCGGTCCTCGCCATACGAGTAGCCAGGCACCAGCGAGGCGAAGCGTTTCGCCATGCGCGAATGGCCGGTGAGCGACCGATGCTTCGCCAGCGACAGTTCAATTCGCTGGCGGACAGGTCGCCAGGCTGCGGCGAGGGCGGCCGCCGAGATTACAGTAAAGGTGAGCGGTTCGATCGGATTCCGTTTGGTTCGTTGACAAAGTTTCTGTATTGCTGTTCAGCAAATTGGCAATGAAATTGATGTCACACGTTCGCAAGCTTAGGGACCGTCTGCTGCTTCAGGAGGATCTTAATTTTCTACTGACCAACCGCGTGCCGCGTCGTGCGCTGACGCTTTTTATGGGCTGGTTCAGCAAGATTCGCAATCCCATCGTCTGTCGCGCTTCGATTGCCATCTGGCGCATGTTCAGCGATCTGGATCTCAGCGAGGCGAAGCAAAAGAAATTTGAGAGCCTGCATGGCTGCTTCACACGTGAATTGCGGCCCGGTGCGCGCACGGTCGACGGCGATCCAAAAATCATCGCAAGCCCTTGCGACGCCATCGTTGGTGCCAGCGGCACTGTGCAGTCGGGCGAAGTTTTTCAGGCCAAGGGTTTCCCCTATCGCATCAATGATCTCTTCGGGCAGGCTGATCGCGCGCAGCCTTTCGAGGGAGGCACTTACGTGACGTTGCGTCTGACTTCGAGCATGTATCACCGTTTTCACGCTCCGGCGGATGGGCGCGTTGAACATGTCAGCTACATCAGCGGAGACACTTGGAATGTAAACCCTGTCGCACTGAAACGTGTCGAGCGCCTTTTCTGCCGAAATGAGCGCGCCGTGATCCGCATGTCGCTTCGCGATGGAACGCCGTTCGCCCTGGTGCCCGTTGCTGCGATTCTTGTGGCCAGCATCCGGCTCCATTTTCTGGATGTGCTGCTCCACCTTCGCTGGCCGGGGCCGAACGAATTCCCTTGCGATCACACCGTGAAGAAAGGCGAGGAACTGGGCTGGTTCGAACACGGATCGACGATCATCGTTTTCGCACCGCCGGGTTTTACGCTTGCCCCGGGAATCGAGAACGGAATGCGGATTCAAATGGGGCAGGCACTGATGAATCTGCCAGCAACCTCTTGATTGGATCACGATGTGATCGGAGTCGTTGAAATTTATGTGTTTTGAAGAAAACGGGAAATGCGTTCCGCTGAATCCACGGGATTCGTGAACAGCGCAAGATGCCCGCCCTCGACTTCGCAAACTTGCGTGTGGGGGGCAACTTCGATGACTTCATCACGGCACGGTCGCCGAACCACATCATCGTGGGTGGAACTGAGATACATCATCGGCGCACGGCACGACTTTAGCAGCGCACGCGCGTCCACGCTCATCGCCGCTCTGGATCGTGCCGCCAGCACTCTGGCCACGACTCGTTTCCACAGCAATGCCTTGGCTCGGCGAAGTTCCGTGGGGGCAAATCCAGGAATCCAATAACGCAGACGCCGTAATGTGCGCGTGACCGCGATCACCGGAGTGGTCACGATAAAACGGAATGGAACCAGCTTGGGAATCGGCGGTGTGATAAACGTGGCGCAGAGGATCACCGAGGACACCTGTGACGGACGCCGGTTTGCGAGCATCAACGCCAAAGGCCCGCCAAACGACCAGCCAAGTATCGAAAAGCTTTCGAGCGAAGCAACTTGCTGGTCGACCCATTCAATCAGTTCCTCATAGTTATTGAGTCCAGCATCTGGATACTCAACCACGACGGGATGAATCCACGCAGGCAGACTGCTCATCAGCGGGGAGAACAAAACATCGGTGCCATCCAGCCCCGGCAGCAGCACCAGTGTCGTCATATTCATTCTTTCATATGGGTGCGGTGAAAACAGGGCGTTTCATGACGCAGCAATTGTGGGCGCGGGACGGGGCAAGATCAAGGTGTCGCCGCGCTGAATCAGATAAAGTGGGGTGGACAAGGCTGCGGCGCTGTGCGATGCCGCGCCGCTGCATATCATGATCAAACCTGTCCGCAAAGCCGTCATACCCGCCGCTGGATTCGGCACCCGCTTCCTGCCCATCGCCAAAGCGGTGCCCAAGGAGATGCTGCCCATTGTGGACAAGCCGGTGATTCAATACGTCGCCGAGGAAGCAGCGGCCAGCGGCATCACGGAGATCATCATTGTGATCAGCGCGACGAAGCGGGCCATCGAAGAGCACTTCACGGCAAATGAAGCGCTGGAGGCGGAACTGAAATCAAAGGGCAAGACGGAAGCGCTGGGTGAGCTGCTCAAACTTAGGGCGCTGCCTCGCATCCAATATGTGTTGCAACCCAAGATGGGCGGACTGGGCGATGCGGTGCGTTGCGCTCGTGAGGCGGTGGGCGATGAGCCGTTCGCGGTGCTGCTGGGAGATGCGCTGGTTTCGGCGAGCGAAGGGGCGAAGCCGGTCACGCGGCAGTTGATGGATGTGCATGAAAAGCACGGCGGCTCCGTTGTGGCGCTGGAAGAGGTGCCGCTCGAGAAGGTCAGCCGCTACGGCATCATGGGCGGCGAGGAGATCGAGCCAGGCGTGATTCGCGCGCAGCAGTTCATCGAGAAGCCCAGGCCGGAAGAGGCGCCGTCGAGTCTCGCAGTCAGTGCGCGTTACATATTATCGGCTTCGATTTTCGAAGAACTGGACCGGACTCCACCCGGCAAAAGCGGGGAACTCCAACTCACTGACGCGATGGCATCGCTCATGAAGCGCGAGCCGCTCTTCGGGGTGAAGTATGCGGGCAAGCGTCACGACATCGGGAACAAGGTTGATTTTGTGAAGGCGAATATTTGGTGGGGACTGCGGCGGGCGGATATGGGCGACGAGTTGCGGAGGTATTTGCGGGAGGTTGAATAGTTGAGGAAGTAGTCCGCCTTTCCTCAGGCGGTTATCACGCATGAGCCGCCTGTGGACAGGCGGACTACTTTGGGGAAATTATTCCAAGAATCTCATGCCGTCCGCGTAATGCTTCGTGTTCTCTCTGTCGATATTTGCTAACATTTGTATAATCCTGCACTCGCCATGAAAACATTGCCCCGTCTTCCGCTCCTCTGCCTCGCGTTTTTGCTTATGGGCAGTTTTATTCAAGCCACAAGAGTTGTGCGTCCACCCCTCGTTCCGTGGCCAGATTCCAAGCCTATTTCGCGACCGATGCCGCCGGTGATCTGGATCGATCCGCAGCAGGGCAAGCTGAAGCCGATGGAGGTGCAGAGCGTGGACGTGGACATCAAGGTGCGCGGCCATCTGTCGACAACGAACATCGAGATGACCTTCTTCAATCCCAACGCGCGCGTGCTGGAGGGAGAGTTGGTATTCCCTCTCGGCGAAGGGCAGACGGTCGCGGGCTACGCGTTGGAAGTGGAAGGAAAAATGCGAC
>JANNQW010000063.1:0-10191 GCA_031400955.1 Verrucomicrobiota bacterium | reverse complement strand
CCAGCCAGGCGCGCTGCTCGGGGCCGAGCAAGCCGGGTGTCTCGTTGGTCTTGTCCAGCGAGTCGAGCATGAACCAGTTCACCAGCGGGCTTTCCACCACGCCCACGGTTTTGTGTTCGACCGGCGACGGCAGGCCCGGTTTGTTGGCCGAAGTCAGAAAGTTCTCCCGATGATCATGGTTGCCCAGCATGAGATGCACCGGCAGCCCAGCCTCCCGCAGCGGCTTGAGCAGCGCCGCAAGCGTGGCGTAATCGTCCATCTTGCCATCGAGAAACGCGCAGTCGCCGCTGAGGAACGCTCCCGCTGCAGAGCCTTGTGCGCTTAGTGCCTGCTTCACGCAGGCCTCGAGGTTCGCCGCCATCTTGGCGTCACGCGAGATGAGTTCCCGATCCGCCGCGATATGAGAATCACTGAAGAATATCCACGAGGAAGGATCTGCTTTCGTGTCAGCGAAAGAATCACGTTGCGTCAGAAAACTTCCAGCGGCAGCAGCGAACGATCCGCCGAGGAAACGGCGACGGGAAATGGGGGGCAGGGTGAAGGGCATGGCTGTGTGAAGTTTGCGATCGTTGGCAGTTGTTGGCTTTAGTTTGCCATGGTTGGGTGATGCTTCAACTACGGCAAACAATCGCGAACCATTGCCATCGATTGTTCAACTTTCTACCGCATCGTTCTTCTTCGCCGTCATTTTAAGCATCACGAAATACAGCGCACCCACCACCGCGATGCCGCCGACCAGCCAGAGCGACTCTTGTTTGATGATGTGAATCAGCTTGTCGGGATCGGTCATCAGATCGGGAGCGCGCTCGGCGAGGCCGTGGCCATACCACGCGAGGATGGAGCACCAGATGGCGGAACCAATGATGGTCATCGTGCTGAAGATGCCGAAGCGCATCTCTAGAATCCCTGCCGGAATCGAGATCAGATGCCGCACCACCGGCAGCAGTCGCGCGAAGAAAATGCCGCCGGCCTCATAGCGTTGGGCAAAATGTTCCGCGCGCTTAAGCTTCTCCTCGCTGATCAATAAATATTTCCCCCATTTCTTGATCACTGCGTGGCCCAGCCAGCGGGAAACCCAGTAAGTGATGGCCGATCCCAGCCACGATCCGAAGGTGCCGGCCAAAATCACCAGCCAGATGTTCATCTTTCCTTGTGCCGCTAGGAATGCCGCAGGCGGCATCACGACTTCGCTGGGAACAGGAAAGATGGAGCTCTCCATCGCCATCAATACGATGACGCCGAAATACCCCCAGTCCTGAACCCAGGAAAACCACATGTGGATGAGTTGGTGAAACATAAAGCTTGCTGATTAGCAGCGAACGGTCGCTTTGGCAATGACTGGGCTGACGTTTATCCAAGGCACGCGCATTCAATCGACCAGCCACTGCTCAATTCGCTGCTCCAGCGCAGCGTGCTGCTCCGGGGCATAATGATGGCAGACAAAGCCGGATTGCTCACCAGCGGAAATGTTTTCCGGCAGATCGTCGATGTAGAAGGTTATTGCGGGATCAAGACCAAATTGGGAGACTGCTTGTTCGTAGAACGCCGGATCGGGCTTCATACAGAGCACTTCGTGCGAAAAAATGCCGCCCTTGAACCGCGCGAAGACTTCGAAGCGTTTCATGAACCAGTCCTTGTGCAGCCCACTGGTGTTGGAAAACAAATAAAGCGGATGCTTCTCCGCGAGTTGCTCCACGAGGGAGATCATCGGTGTGTTCTCTGTAAAAATATCACTCCAGATTTCCGCGAACTCATCCCGCGTGCCGCGAAATCCGATGCTGTTGATGCTCTGCGTGATGAAGTCGGCATCACTGATTGCGCCGGACTCCAGCGCGGACTTGAAATCGGCGAGGCGATGCAACACTTGGTCGGAAGTCATGTCGCTCTGTCCGGCAAGCCGATTCGCGGCAGGTCTGAAATCAAAGCGAAGGATGACATTGCCGATATCAAAGAGAAACGCGCGGCTCATGAATGTGGGGTGACTTGACTCGCCCCGATGGTGGCGATGACGTCTTTGGCGATCCGCAGCGAGGCATCCGGCATGGAATGCGGCCGCGTGTTCTCCTTCATGCGCCTTGCCATGACCATGTCGTTGGCGAGCATTCGCTCGGCTTGCAATCCAGTTTCCGCTGGCGTGCGGGTGACGACACCGCATTCGTGTTTGGCGAGCAGCTCAGCGTTGCCCTCTTCCTGGCCGGGCACGATGTAATCGATGATGGCCGGACACTGCGCGGCCAGCGCCTCATGCAGGATGGCGCCCCCGGCCTTGCAGATCACCAAGTCGTGCGTCTGCAAAAAGCGCGGAATCTCCGGCGTCCATGCCACCACATCAATGGAAGCGTGCGGCATGGAATCCACGAAACGCGTGGAGACGTGATAAAGCCGGCTGTAATGTTTCCCCAGCGGGAGCGTGAGGTGCGCTCCACGCTCCAGCAGCGGACGCAGTGCATCCAGCGTCTGCAGCACATGGCGTTCGCCGGTCGAAGGAAGATAGAGCATCCTGCCCGCAGGACATGGGGGCCGGCTATGCGCATGGTCCATGAAATTCAAATGCACCGGGAAGCCGCTGACGACGATGTCCTTTTCATCCACACCGCGAGAAGTCATTCCGGCTTTCGAATCCCCGTCTGCAACGTAGTAGCGATCGCTGGGACCAAGCAGCCACAGGGGATGGATCGTGATGGAATCCGTGATGACCGTGAAAACTGGCGGCAGTGTTCTGCCATTTTCGCGGAGGTTTTGCAGAGCGCCTTGAAACATCGGATACGTGCAGATGATGCCCCGGGGTTTCTCCCGGCGAAGCAGTTCATCCAGCGCCCGCTCAAAGCCGCCCACCACCAAGTCGGTGCGGCGGTCAATCTTCTGCTTCGCGGTGTTATGAAAAAACTTGCCCCACAACGACGGCGTGCGCGTGATCATGGTCTGGTAGAAGCCCTTGACGATGGGTGATAGAAACGGGTAAGCCTCGTCGCTCAGGTCCACGATGCGCGTTGCTTCGTCCGGGGTCAGACGGACGAGTCCCGCAGCCACATTGCGCGCCGCAGTGTTGTGCCCGTCCCCGAAGCCGGCTGTGAGAAGCAATATCACGATTTCGATTCTTTTTAGCCCTTAACTGGGTTCATGCGATTAAAAACTGACAATTCTGTCATTCAAGAGAGATGCAAGATGGGAAGATTGAGGACGCTAGATGGGGGGAAACAAAATACAAGACCGGGTGTCGTTGCTTTGTCTTGCATCTTGTATCTTCTCGTCTTGTGTCTCTCCATGCGCATCGGCATCATCGGCGCCACGGGATTCATCGGCAGTGCACTGGCGCGGGTCGCCAGCCAGCGCGGACATGAGGTGACGGCCTTCACCCGCCAGCCTGGTTTGTCGCTCCCTGGGTTTCGCGAGACCCGACCCATGGCGGCAACAGGATTGGCGATCGACGCCGCTGGCCTTGATGCCTTGGTGAATCTGGCCGGTGAAAGCGTCCTCAGTCGCTGGACGGCGTCAAAGAAGCAGCGCATACGCGAGAGTCGCATCGCTCTGACAGACCGTGTCGTGGAATCGATTTCGCAGGCGCAGAATGGACCGAGGATCCTGATCAACGCCTCAGGCACCGGTGCCTATGGCGATCGTGGCGACGAAATTCTCACCGAGTCGTCATCGCGCGGCAGTGGATTTCTCGCGGATGTATGCGCCGACTGGGAAGCGGCGGCGATTAAGGCGGAATCGACTGGCTTGCGCGTGGTTCTGTTGCGCACGGGCATGGTGCTGGGGAAGTGCGGTGCTGCTTGGCCTTTGCTAAAACGCATCTTTAGGTTTGGCATCGGCGGTAGGCTCGGAAACGGCAATCAGTGGATGTCTTGGATTCATCTCGACGATGAGGTTGGATTGATTCTTCATGCGCTGGAGAATGCACAAATCACCGGGCCGCTTAATCTTGTCTCGCCAAATCCCGTCACCAATGCCGCATTCACCCGGGCGGTCGCCCACGCGGTGCACCGGCCCGCGATTCTCCCGGCACCGGCATTCGGTCTGCGTCTGGTGCTTGGCGAACTCGCCGACGTGATGCTCGACAGCCAGCGGGTGGAACCGAGGCTGGCGCTGGATTCCGGCTATGAATTCCGGCATCCCGGCTTGGACGAGGCGCTAGCATCGTTGCTCTAGAGAAGACTTCTATTCCGATGCATCATCGGTTTTGACTTATCCCTATTCTCTTGTCCCTTTTCCCTTCTTTCGCATGTCCGCTCCGCAAACCACCATCGGCCTCGTCTACGACTACGATCAGACGCTCAGTCCCGGCTACATGACCGACGAGGTGCTGTTCCCGCACTTCGGCATCAATGGCGACCAGTTTTGGAAACGCTCCCACGCGCTGGTGGATGAGCAGGGTTACGACGCAGAGATGGCCTATCTCAAAACGCTGCTCGACTGTCTCACGACCGATCCGCCGTCGAATGCCGACCTGCGCAAGCTGGGGCCGAAGCTGAAATTCTTTCCCGGTCTGCCCCAGATGTTCACGGAACTGGAGTCCGTGCTTCGCGACGAGCACCGGGTCATCGGCGTGAAGCTGGAGCACTACATCATCAGCGCCGGCTTGAAGGAACTACTGGAAGGCAGCGCGCTGCGCCAGCATGTGAAGGCGGTGTTCGCCAGCGAGTTCGCGGAGGACGGCAGCGGTCGCATCAGCTTTCCGAAGCGCATTGTCAGTCACACCACGAAGACGCAGTTTATTTTTCGCATCAACAAAGGCATGCTGGAGCCGCACGAGGACGTGAACGATCACATGCCGCCCGAGCTGCGCCCGATTCCGTTCCAGAACATGATTTACATTGGCGACGGCCCGACTGATGTGCCCTGCTTCACCCTGATCCGCCGTTACGGCGGCAATGCCATCGCGGTTTACAATCCCGATGACAAAAGCCGCACCAGCTTCCGCAAGAGCTACCAGCTCAGCACCCACGCTGATCGCGTGAAGCACATTGCGCCCAGCGACTACCGCCCCGGAAGTCACCTGCGACTGTTGCTGGAGGAAATGATTTCCGAGATCGCCGACGGCATCCTGCGCCGCAAGCGCGCCGAGGTGGAAAATGCGACCGTGAGTGCGCCGGGTTACTGAGCCGTGAACAGCGTGCGAAACAGCTCGGCGAGTTCCGGCTTGGTCATGCGACGCTCCGCGATGGAGATGAGCGCGTCGTAGATTTTCATGTCGTGCTTGCAGTCAACTGCAACGCCGTTGCCTTCCAGAAACATGAACGCTGCGGCAACAGCTGTGCGCTTATTGCCATCGAAATAGGCCTGCGCCTGCGAGAGATGAAATGCATACGCGGCAGCAACGTCAAAGGTATCGCCCCCTCCGTAGAACCATGTGTTCTCCGCTGCGGCAAGCGCAGATTCAACTAAACCGTCGTCACGCACGCCAGCCATGCCACCGAACTTGGCGAGCGACTTGGCATGAAGCATATCCGCGATGCTTCGTGAGACAAATCCAAGCTGCTGTGTGCTCATTGAGCCAGCTTTTGGAACAACTCCTCGTGCTCCGTGAAAATCTGCTCTGCAATCCGGCTGGCCTTGGCTTCGTCCAAGTAGCGAGCCGCAGTCGTAGGCGCCTCGGTATTCATTTTGGTCACGGCACGCACAACCTCCTGCCGGTCTTCTTCAGGCAGTGTCTTGATGAGATTGATGACTTCTGTTGCACTCATAGTTGGAGCATACCATGTGACTCCCGTTGCGTAAACTGCGATTTCCTTGCACAAGAACGCCCTCTGCGCTATGGCCGCGCTCCGTGTGGCAGTGCTGTGCGGCCTGAATTCATGAGCGGCAAAAAGCATTTTCATTTCATCGGCATCTGCGGCACGGCAATGGGCTCTGCGGCGGCGGCTTTGCGTGAGGCGGGGCATACGGTTTCCGGTTCTGATCAAAAAGTTTATCCGCCCATGTCCACGATGCTGGAGAAGTGCGGCATCACCCTGATGGAGGGCTATAAGCCGGAAAATCTTCCGCCCGACGCAGACTGCATCGTTGTAGGCAACGCTATCTCCCGCGGCAATGCGGAGGTTGAAGCGGTGCTGGAACGCCGCCTGCCATACACCTCACTGGCCGAACTGCTCCGGCACGAAGTCTTGCAGGGACGGCGCAATTTTGTCGTCACCGGAACCCACGGAAAAACGACCACGACCGCGATTCTGGCCTGGCTGCTGGAGCACGCGGGCAAGGCTCCCGGCTATCTCATCGGCGGGGTGCCGGACAATTTCGATGTCGGTGCGCGCTTCAATCCCTCCGAGTTTTTCGTGATCGAGGGCGACGAATACGACACGGCATTTTTCGACAAGCGTTCGAAGTTCATTCACTACCTGCCCGAGTGCGTCATCGTGAACAATCTTGAGATGGACCACGCGGACATCTTCGAGTCCGTCAAAGAGATCCAGCGCGAGTTCAGCCGGATGCTGCGACTGGTGCCGCGCAGCGGACGCGTCTTCCTGAATGGCGATGAGGAAAACTGCCGCAGCCTCATCAAGGACTGTCCCGCGCCGGTCTCGACAGTTGGCACCAGCGACAACTGTGACATCAAAATCAAGATCACAGATGCTGCGCCGGAGCACACGGGCTTCAATCTGAATGGAGACGAGTTTTGCGTCCCGATGATTGGCGAGTTCAATGTCCGCAATGCCGCGATGGCCGTTTGCGCCGCGCGGCACGCTGGATTGACCGATGCTCAGGTTCGCGCCGGACTGCTGACTTTTAAAGGAGTGCGCCGTCGCCAGACGGAGCGCGGCACGGTGCATGGCATCCGGATCATTGATGACTTCGGCCATCATCCCACCGCTATACGCGAGACCTTGCGCGGCCTGCGGCAGAAGTATTGCGGTGCGCGGTTGTGGGCGCTGTTCGAGCCGCGGTCGAACACGAGCCGGCGCAATCTCTTGCAGGACGAACTCATTGCCGCGCTCAAGGAAGCAGACGGCTCCATCATGGCTGCGGTGAACGCGCCGGAAAAAGTTCCGACGGGTCAGCTTCTCGATGTTGACGCCGTGACCGAAGCTGTGCGGTCCGCTGGTCGCGAGGCCTTTCACGAAGCGGATGCCGACGCGATCATCTCGCGACTGAAGCCCCTGGTGAAGGACGGGGATGTGATCATCGTCTTCAGCAACGGCGGATTCGAGGGCATTCATCAGAAGCTGCTGGAGCGACTTTGAGTTTATTAGGCAGTGAGCCGAGCCAAAAGTAGTCCGCGTGTCCTCACGCGGCTCGAAAGGTAAACAGCTTCTAACTAAAAAAATTCAGTAAAGGCAGCATGGATGAACGTATATTCCTCCTCCCTATGAAACTTTCATTTATCCTCCTCATCTTTGCGTGCCATGGCTTCGCCCAGACGCCTGAGCCGAAACCTTGCCCTGAACCGAAACCGGTTCCAGCTCCTGCACCGAATCCGGACCCGCCCAAGCCTGATCCAGACAAACCTGGTGCTGCGAGCGCGGCGACGCCTGAGCTTGACGCAACCAAAACGCCCGCGTCCCCCAAAGCACCCGGAAACACCGAGCCGAAAAAACGCAGCATCGGGGAGATCACAAAAGGTTGCCAGGCCCACGATGGGCTTTTCCGAGTTTATGCCGATCCCGAGAGTGGAGCGATGTATCTTTATGTTCGGAAGGATCAGCTGCAAAATGAGTTTCTTTACTTCTCGCAAGTGAGTGACGGCGTGGTCAGCGCCGGTCGCAATCGCGGGCAATTTGATGACCAGGAGGTGTTCAGCATTTCCAAGCGCTTTGAACGCCTGGAATTCACCACGCAAAACACATCATTCTATTTTGATCCCGAGCATCCACTGGCACGCGCCGCAAATGCCAACGTGGGCAACGCACTCGTGGCCTCGGAACCGGTCATGGCCTCGGACGAACAGGGTTATCTCGTCAACGCGGCCAATCTATTTCTGAAGGAAACCTTCATGCAGGTGAAGCGCAGCCCGGAAAGCGAATCCAAATCGGTGCTGGGCAAACTCTCTGATTCCAAAACCAAGTTTATGGCGTGGGGATCGTTCCCACGAAATACGTTTTTCAACGTGGAATACGTCTATGAGAATCCCGCGCCGCCGTCAAAGTCGGACGGTGACGTCAGGCTGTCACGGGAACTGGCTGACCCGCGTTACGTGAGCATTCGAGTGCAGCACACTTTCGTGGCCGTGCCGGACAACGATTACCTGCCTCGCGTGGACGATCCGCGTATTGGCTATTTCATGACCCAGCTCACAGACCAGACCAGCACCGAGGTCACGCCCTACCGCGATTTCATCCACCGCTGGAACTTGAAGAAAAAAGATCCCGCCGCCCCGCTCAGTGAGCCTGTGGAACCCATTGTGTGGTGGATTGAAAACACCACGCCGCACGAATTCCGCGAGACCATCAAGAATGCCGCGCTGCTCTGGAACAAGTCCTTTGAAAAAATCGGTTTCAAGAACGCTCTTGTCATCAACGAGCAGCCCGACGACGCCAAGTGGAATGCCGACGACATCGATCACAATGTCATGCGCTGGACTTCGTCGCCCAAGCCTCCTTTCGGCGGTTACGGCCCGCACTTTGTCAATCCGCGCACCGGTCAGATCATCGGCGCGGACATTATGTTGGAGTTTGGTTTTGTGAAGGGCCGGATCATGGCCCGCCGGCTGTGGGACGAGCTGGGCATGGCTGGATTCTCCCAGAGCAAGGACAACAATCTCTTCGATCCGCACGCCTGTGCCGCGGCGACGATGACTCAGCAGGGTTTGCTTTATGGATCGAGCATGATGCGACTGCGCAAGGCTGATCAAGTGGACTTTGGCACCATGCTCAAGGAGTCGATGACCCAGCTCATCCTGCACGAGCTCGGCCACACACTCGGACTTAACCACAACTTTCGGGCCAGCCATCTGCATGCACCCGCGGAGTTGCAGGATCGCGCACTAACCGGGCGCAAAGGACTCAGTGGTTCCGTGATGGATTACATGCCGCTCAACCTCGCTCCGGACAAGGCGCAGCAGGGCCAGTATTACATCAATGCACCGGGCCCATACGACGATTGGGCGATTGAATACGGCTACAGCGTGGCAGTGCCGGACGCCGCTGCGGAAGCGAAGCGGCTTGCCGCGATCGCGGGGAGATCGAACGAAAAGGAACTCGCGTTTGCCAACGACTCCGACGACATGCGCATGGCGGGCAAGGGCATCGATCCGCGCGCGCAGGTCTTCGACATGAGCAGCGATCCCATCGCCTACGGAAGCCAGCGCTGCGAAATGACGCGCAAGGCAATGGCGAAACTGCTCAAGGAATATCCGACCGAAGGCAAGAGCTGGCAGGAGTTGACACAGGCTTACATCTCCCTCACCACCGAATCGAGCAACGCTCTCACCGCCATCAGCCGTTACATCGGCGGCGTGTATGTCGAGCGCGCCTTCGTTGGCCAGGTCAAGAAAAACGCCCCGGATCCGTTGCGTGCGGTGGAGCCGGAGAAACAGAAGGCTGCAATGTCTGCGCTCGCAAAGCATGCCTTTAGTGCTGATGCCTGGAAGGTGGATGACGCACTTTTGCGGCATCTCCAGCAGCAGCGTCGCGGTTTCGATTTCCGGAGCGAGGGTGAGGATCCGAAGCTGCACGAACGCACGCTGAAGTTCCAGCGCGCGCTGCTGGATCATCTGCTGCATGCAAACACGCAGAATCGTATTCTCGATTCCGCCCTGTATGGAAACAAGTATCCGCTGGGCGAGATGATGCGTGATCTGACGAACTCAATCGTCACGTGGCAGGAACTTCTCCAGCCCGTGAACACCATGAGGCAGGATTTGCAGCTTGATTACGTTGATCGCCTGCTCGGCATTGTGAAGGGCCGGACGCATCTGCCCGCCGCCCAGTCGGTCGCGCTATATGAACTCCGCAATATGGAGGAGTCCTTTAAAACAGCCAACTCCAACGCGCCCGAGGCCAGCAAGCCGCACATTGCTCATGTGCTCTTCAAAATTGGAAAGGGACTGGATGAAAAGTCATCCGGCTGAAGTTTTCACGATCACCGTAAGTCTCTCGGGCTACTTAATGAACCGAATGCAGAGCGGGTAGCGGTAGGGCTTGCCATTGGCGGTTTCAATGGATGCTAGGATGACACAGACCAGATCAAAGATCAGAACCGCCGGAACCAGAATAAATCCGACCAGGAGAAATAGCGAAATAGCGGCCACGATTC
>JANNQW010000062.1:0-1665 GCA_031400955.1 Verrucomicrobiota bacterium | reverse complement strand
TATTTCTCGAAGTTGAAAAACTTGACCGCATCTGCGCCGCTTCCAGCTGCGACGGGCAGCGGCAGCACCATGGCCACGTCTTGTTTCGAATTTAGCGACATGGAATAAATCACGACCTGATTGCCATGCTCGCCCATCCGCGCAAAGATGCGCGTATTCTTCACGGATACGATCTTTCCAGAAAAGCAACACATGCGGGGATGATAACGGATCGAACACACACTACAAGCATTCTATGAAACTTGCCCAACTCATCACTTACACGAATGATCTTCTGCAAATTGCGGCGGTGCCGGACTACCCGAATGCGGTGAACGGCCTGCAACTGGAGAATCATCGCGGTGAAGTTACCAAGATTGCCGCCAGCGTGGACTCGCATCTGCCGGTGGTAAAACAAGCGGTCGCGCGTGGCTGCGATCTGCTGTTGGTGCATCACGGTTTGTTTTGGAGCGGCGCGCAGCCGATCACGGAGGCGTCGTTTGTAAAAATCAAGACGGCGTGTGATAACAGCCTGGCGATCTACAGCGCACATCTGCCGCTGGATGGACATGCGGAACTCGGCAACAGCGTGCTGCTGGCCCGGGCGATGGGCCTGGATGAAACAGAGCCATTTTTCGAATTCAAGGGCTACAATATCGGGGTGCGCGCCAAGGTGCAGATGACACGGCGCGAGGTGGCGCGGCGATTGGAGGCGGTGCTCGGTGCCAAGCCTCTCATGTGCGCCGGCGGGCCGGACAAGGTGCGTCACATCGGCATCGTCACTGGCGGCGCGGGATCGGAGGTCGCCGCCATGAAGGCGCTGGGCATCGACACCTTCATCACGGGCGAAGGCCCGCACTGGAGCTACACGCTGGCGGAAGAGTTGGGTGTGAATGTTTTCTATGGCGGTCACTACGCGACGGAGACCTTCGGTGTGAAAGCGCTGGCGGCGCATCTCGCGGAAAAATTCGGGCTGCCGTGGGAGTTCATTGATCATCCGACGGGGATGTGACGGGAGGACGGGCATCTTGCCAGTCGTTGCCGGCATCTTGTCGGGAACATCAATCCGAGAATAACCGGCGTGAAGCGCCGCAGATGATGTGCGTTTGGCAAGATGCCAACCGCGGCAGGCAGGATGCCCGCCCTCCCCAATGACAAGCGTGTCAGCAAACGATCAATATCCTGCATCGTGGAGGGGCGCCTGACAAACTTCTTACAAGCCTGCTCTCGACGCGTTGCCATTCTTCGTGGCAAGATGTTGGCATGAAAACGCAATTAAAGATCCTTTGCTGCCTAGGTGTCATCTTCATCACTTCGGCCCGCGCCGTCGAGGACGCCGCCACGCTCGATGTTCACGAATGGGGAACCTTCACCGTTGTCAGCGGATCAGACGGGTGGCAGATCCAGTGGTATCAGCCGAACGAATCATTGTTGGAATTGCCGGATTTTGTTTATCCACGCCGGATTAAGATTGATGGCGTGCGCCGAGCGGCCATTTCCGGTTTCTCCGTGGCTGGAAAGTCTGGAACTGCGAGCGTCGGATTTTACGCTCGCATGGAGACACCAGTGCTCTATTTCTACCCCAATAAACCGATGTCGGTCACTGCGGAGGTCACCATGAAGAGCGGCGTGGTCACGGAATGGTTTCCCAATTACATTAACCGCAAAGACCCCGCAAAAACTGGG
>JANNQW010000061.1:0-2923 GCA_031400955.1 Verrucomicrobiota bacterium | reverse complement strand
GGCTTGAAAAAATTCAGCGCGATCATCGGCGATCATGCGGAGATCGGCTGCAACAGCGTGATCAACCCCGGCAGCCTGATCGGCCGCCGCTGCGTGATCCATCCGCTGGCCAACTTTTCCGGTGTGTTACCGGAAGACATGATTTGGAAAGTGCGCCAGCACGGCGAGGCTATGCCGCGCATCCGTTAGAGCAGATTAAATTAAACCGTAGTCCCTGTTTGAACCGATGTTGTAGGGCAAGCGCTCCGCTTGCCGGAATATCCTGGCACTGCGCTCTCATATCCCATGAATATCACGGCAAGCGGAGCGCTTGCCCTACAAATACCTCTTTAAGCCGTAGACGCATTGCCGAAGTTCATGTCTTTTTTCGCAATAGTCCTTGATGGAAATTTGCAGGCCTGCTTTCATAAACCAAGTTGATTCAAGGTGTAGCAAAAGCCAACCGTGCACAGCTCCGTGCATTCCCTGTCGGATAATATAATGTTAGGCGACTCCGCACGCTATGGCTGAACCCCGCCCGTTCCCGAAGATACGCCGTCTGATCACGCGTAACTTGAATGAAGGACTCACACGCTTCGGCTTCAGTCAGTTCGGTTCATCGAATTACTTCATCCGGGATCGAGGGCCAGTTCGCGACGCAATGTTCTTCCAAAAAATGAGAAGCCATGCCGTCACAATCGCATATGGGGTTTCGTTAGTGCCAGACGGAGATGATTGGTCGCCAGGACTTCGCCACGCTCGTTGGCTTTCGGATCAACAGTTTTATGTCGTCAAATACGAAGAGCACGTCGCACCGTCGATCAACCGAGCACTGGACGCGTTCGAGCGCGAGGCATTACCCTACTTCGCTCGTTTTCAGACTACTGTGGATGTATCGAACGTCGCCGAACCCCTATGAAGGGTTGTCAAGTGTGGCAGTCCTTGTGATATGTTTAGCCGGGTTTTGAATTACATAATTACGCCGCGACAAGCGCGGGCTTGCGCACCTGGGCGCGGTATTCCGTCGGAGAACTTGCGGTCACACGTCGGAAACTGCGGTTGAACTGCGAGAGCGACTGAAAACCGACGTCGTAGGCGACTTCGGTGATGCGGGCCTGCGGCTTGAGGAGGAGACGCTTGGCCTGCTCCACCCGGGCGCGATTGACGAATTCGGTGAAAGTCATGCCGGTGGCGCGCTTGAAGACCTTGCAGAAGTGGAAGGGGCTGACGCCCGCGTAACGCGAGACATCTTCCAAGGCCATCGGCTCCGTGAGATTGCCGAGAATGAACTGGCGCGCGCGTTTCACAGACTCCGGTTCGCTGTCCACGGTTTGCAGGAAGAGTCGCTCGGCGTATTCACTGAGCTGTGCCCCGAAAAATTGAAGCATGGTTTCTACGGCATGGGCGCGATCCGAGGTCATGACCGGCAGCTTGTCAAACCAGTGGCGGGCGGCGCGAAGATCGCCCGGTGTGCAACCTTCATTGAGCATTTGGCGGGCAGCGTCCTCAAACCGGGAGGCAGTCTGGTCGCTGATGCGGATCGGTTCGGCGCAGAGATGAATGAACGGACGTCCACTCAGTGAAACCGGGACGCAAAGCTCGGTCACGAACGCATAATTTGCGCTCTTGTCGTGCTGGTGGAGTTCGTCACGCACGATGCGCAGAGCGCAGCCAGTGGTGAGTCGGAAGGCTTCGCGATAGCGCTCAAAGATATCGCTATGGAGGAGGCGCGTGACAAGATCGGCGGATTCGTTGCTATTGGATGCAGTGTTCATGGCGTTTGGTTTTGGGTTACGCCCGACCTTAGGCAAGAAATGCGCAGTGCGATATTCGTAGGCCCTACGACATTTTGTGATGCTGGAATTCGCAGTCCAGCGTAGTGGAATCCAGTAGCCGGCAAGGTGGCTCATGCGGCCAACAGCATGAGCCACGCTCACGCTTCGGATCCCGCACTCTCCACCCAGCGCACAGCGTAATGGACGAGCGCCGCGCCGTCGGCGAGCTGAAGCTTCTCCTTCATGTGGGCGCGATGGGCGTCGACGGTGCGGGCGCTCACATGCAATTGCTCCGCAATATGCCGCGTGGCCTTGCCCTTTCCGATGAGCTGAAGCACCTGAAGTTCGCGGTCGGTGAGCCGTCCCAGCAGTGAACTGTCGCTGGCTTTGCGCTGGCCGGCAATGCTCTCAAGGAGATGCCCCGCCATTTTTTCGCTGAGGTAGATGCCACCTTCCAGCACGCGGTGCACTGCTTTTACCACATGGTCCGCCGCGGTTTCCTTCATCAGATAGCCGCGAGCACCAGCACGCAGCGCGCGCTCGGCGTAGAGGGATTCATCGTGCATCGAGAGCACGAGCACCTGCGTGCCAGGAAACATGGCGTGAAGATCCTTGATGAATTCCAGTCCGTGCTTGTCGGGCAAGGTGAGGTCGGCTATGACCAGATCGGGCTGGAGTTTTTCCACGGCCCGCAATCCTTCCGCGGAGCTTCCAGCTTCACCGCAGATCTGGAGGTCGGCTTCGGAGTTGATCAACTGCGCCAAGCCGTGCCGCATGATCGGATGATCATCCACCAAGAGAATTCGTCTTTTGACCTTATTCATAACGCAGCCGGTTTGATCGAGGATTCCGTTAGCGGCACGGTGCAGAGAACTTCGGTGCCGCCAAATTCGTCGGGCCCCACTGTCACTCGGCCACCCAGCATTTTCGCGCGATGCGTCATGGTGAGCAAGCCAAGGCCGGTGCCGCGACCGGGTGCGTGATCGGGGATGCCGACGC
Source organism: Verrucomicrobiota bacterium (assembly GCA_031400955.1). Lineage (GTDB taxonomy): Bacteria > Verrucomicrobiota > Verrucomicrobiia > Verrucomicrobiales > Verrucomicrobiaceae > VFKE01. Next base: position 170 of record JANNQW010000061.1, on the reverse strand, counting down.
CGTTGTCGCGGATGCGCAGCATGATTTGTCCATCGGCGGCGGAAAGCGAGAGCTCGATGCGATCGGCGTGGCTGTGCTTGATGGCGTTGCCCATCGCTTCTTGGGCGATGCGATAGAGCTGAACCGCAGTTTTATTGTCGCGCACCAGCACCGGCTTGTCGCACCAGAAG
>JANNQW010000060.1:0-1682 GCA_031400955.1 Verrucomicrobiota bacterium | reverse complement strand
CGACGTGAAAATCCTGCGCTTGTTCCATGATCGTCGTGGCAAGGTGGTGGACCGCGACGCGCTGGCGGATGTCGCATGGGGTGTGGATTTCTTTCCTGAGAGTCGGGCGGTGGATCAGCAGGTCTCGCAGTTGCGCAAGCGCATCGAGATTGATCTAGCGTCTCCCAAGATCATTCGCACGGTTCACGGCGCGGGCTATCGTTACGAAGGCTGAGTGCTGGGCTCAACCTTTCTTTGGGCGGCACACGCTGCAATATTCCTCGCCGTCCGCCGTGACGCGGAATTCAAGGGTGGCGTCGTCGATTTCCGTCTTGCTGCAGATGGCGCATTTGTGGAAAAATGAACCGGAAGATGATTGGGCGGACTCGAAACGCGAGCGGCGGGCCGCGACTTTGGTGCGCTGGGTAAAGTCGCGCCAGAATGTGGGGCCGCAGGCGATAAAGAAGTTCAGGAGACTGAAAATCATCGGCACACGCAGAGCCTCGCTATCGATGAAATCCAGCAGCAACTTGGCGCCGCCGAGCATGGCGATGTATTTTACCTTGAGAGGGAGAATCATGAATAGGAGGATTTCATAATTCGGCACGACGCAGGCAAACGCGAAGAAGATGCTCATGCCGAACCAGAGGGAGCACATCGCTCCTACGTCGAGCGTCCATTGTTGCTGGAGCAGCACGCCCACTGCGGCGAAAAATATTCCGCCGAGCACATATAGGTTGACCCGGAACGCTCCCCATGTCTCTTCGAGAACCCGGCCGACAGTGAGCAGAAGCATGACGGCTACCAGCATCCAGATTGGGTGGTCCTGTCCTGGAAGAAATACGAATGTCACCAGGCGCCACACTTCGCCACGCAGAATCATGACCTTGTTCAAGGTGAGCCAAGCGAGGAAGTCCGGTTGAAATTTCGAGAGGATCCACACCGCTACCTGAAAGCCGGCGATGATATTCACGAGGCCGGGAATCGCATGGCGGCCAAATTTATTTTCCAGTGTGTTGATCAGTGACATGGACGTGATGCTTGCGCAGAGCCGGACGCTGCGCCAGCAGGTAATCATGATTTTGCGTCCCTGAATCTGGGCGGCATGGGGAAAGGCCTCGTCCAGTATATTGGAAATCCCGCCGCCGGATGATTGACAATCCGGCGTGCTTTGCCACATTCGCCGTCCCATGTCAGTAAACACGCCGATGAAGCGCAGCCCGTTGCACGATGCCCACGCGGCACTCGGGGCGCGGCTGGTGCCATTCGCGGGCTGGGAGATGCCGGTGCAATATTCGGGCATCGTGGACGAGCACAAGGCGGTCCGCGCCAGCGTGGGTGTTTTTGACATCTCGCACATGGGTCAGTTTCTCTTGGAAGGCCGGGATGCGGAGGCGTTCCTTAATCGGATGCTGACCAACGACATCAGCAAGCTCGCACCCGGTCAGGGCCAATACACCCTGCTGTTGAACGAACGCGGCGGGGTGATTGATGATCTGATCGCCTATCGGTTGAGCGAGCGGGAGTTTTTTCTCGTGGTCAATGCTTCGATGATTGATGTCGATTTTGTCTGGTTGAAACAGCATGTCGGCGACACGGATGTGCGTCTGGCGGACATCAGCGCGGAGATGGGCGGACTCGCCATCCAAGGGCCGAAGAGCCGTGAAGTCCTGCGGGCTGTGCTCGGTGAAAGCGCCGCATAT
>JANNQW010000059.1:0-2920 GCA_031400955.1 Verrucomicrobiota bacterium | reverse complement strand
TCATGGCCGCCTGGCACCGACCCGACCGCATCCGCCGCGTCTTCAGCGGCATCGGCACCTACGTCGGCATTCGCGGCGGCGACCAGCTCCCCGTCCTCGTGCGCAAACACGAACCCAAGCCCCTGCGCATTTTTCTCCAGGACGGCGAGAACGACAACAACATCTATTGCGGCGACTGGTGGCTGGCCAACCAGATGATGGAGCGTTCTTTAACCTGGGAAGGTTATGATGTGAACCACGCCTGGGGCACCGGCGGCCACAATCAAAAGCACGCCACCGCCATTTTCCCCGACGTGATGCGCTGGCTCTGGCGCGACTACGCCACGGCGAAGGAGATCAAAGCGAATCCGAAGGGGGAATCGAAATGGGTGGGGTATAAGGTGCTGGGGGATGGGGGGTGGGAGAAACTCCACGTGGCAGACGAGAGGTTTCAGTTTGGTGGCCTGTGTGCCAACATCCAAGGTGATATCTTCGTGATTGCTCGCTGCCAATCAACACCCCCAGTGGTTCTACGCACTCCTCTGCTCCAGTGGCGAACGGTTAAAACTGCTGAACCAACTAACGAGGAGCAGATTCTTAGAATAAATGCTAATGGCGGATTGGAAAGCTACCAAGGGTTGTTTCTGGGAGGATCTCGTCCCGTAGTTCTACCCAACGGTGAAGTCTTGGTCAGTTGCCATTCAAGAGACATAACGGGTCTCGCCATTGCAAAAGACGGAGAGCTAAAAGAATTTTCTCCCGAAAATATCCTCTCACCAGCGGTCGCGGCTGATGGAACTCTGTATGGGCAACCAAACATCGGTTCGGGTAACTGGCCAGAATATCATCATCCGGGGATGCACGCGTTGAATGCAGGCGGGAAAACGATTTTTCGTGGAGAAATGCAGGCAGAGAACGCAGCATGGCTTTGGTCAACCACACTTTCGCCAGATCAGACCCAATTGTTCGCCGCTGACGGCGATTATCTGTGGACCTTCCAGATTTCGCCAGATCACACAGTAAAGCACGGCCAGCGATTCGCCGAACTCCAGATGAATCTCTTTACGCGCGCTGGAGCTTTCGTCCGTGGCCTTTGCGTGGACACCAGCGGCTGGCTCTACGTCGCCACCGCGCTGGGCATCCAAGTCTGCGACACGGCCGGGCGCGTGAACTTCATCATCCCCACTCCACAACAACCGCACGACGTCTGCTTCGGCGGCAAGGATCTCAGCGAACTCCTCATCGCCTGCGGCGACAAAATCTACAAGCGCCCCACCAAAACCCACGGCATCGTCAGCGGCCAGCAGCCGCCTATTAAACTTGTTCCTCGGAAGCCGTAGCAGTCGCGAAGCGTTTCGGAGTGCGCCGCTCCTGCGGCGCTTTCGAAAGTCTCCCGATTATCTCCACCGCCCCTGACCCCCGTCTTTCCTTCGCGTTCCCGCATTACACCCCAGAGCGCCGCAGGAGCGGCGCACTCCGAAGACGCAAAGCGACTTTTGTTGCGCATTCACACACGAGACCCATTTTCCAACATTATGCCAAAGACAGAGATCGCATGGCCGCACGCACCGAGGCATTTGCTCGGAGAAGCCGGCATCTACCTGGTCACGGCAGCAACTTACCAAAATGCGCATCACTTCCGCAGCAAGGAACGTCTCGCCGTTCTCCATCGCGGTCTCTTGCGCGTCGCTGCAGATTACGGCTGGCAGCTCGAAGCATGGGCCGTTTTTTCAAATCACTACCACTTCATCGCCCGCAGCCCGACAAACGAAGATGACGCCAGCAGTCTCTCCGCAATGATCTCCGTGCTCCACACCAAGACCGCCCGCTGGGTCAACAAACTCGACGACCAGCCAAACCGCGAAGTCTGGCACAACTACTGGGAAACCACGATCACCCATCAATACTCCTATTTCGCACGGTTGAACTATGTTCATCATAACGCGGTCAAGCACGGCCTTGTCCCCGTTGCGAACCAATATCCGTGGTGTTCCGCAGCCTGGTTCGAGCGCGCAGCCACACCCGCCCAAGTCAAAACCATCTACCGGTTCAAAACTGACAAACTAAAAGTCAAAGACGATTACGATCCCGACACCAACTGGTAATACGCGATCAAATCACGCGAAGCGTTTCGGAGTGCGCCGCCCGTGCGGCGCTTTCCAACGGGGAAGAACGTCCACAATAATGCACACCCTCGCGCGGGGCGAAAGCGGTGCAGGGGCACCGCACTCCGAAACGCTGACGCGACACACGACGGCTCCAAACATTGCGACGCCCACTGGATGAGTGTTACATCCCCGGAATGCCACTCACCACTCTCGCCCTCCTCTTCCTCGCAGGTCTGGCGGGCGGGTTCATCGACGCCATTGCGGGCGGTGGCGGGCTGATCACTGTTCCTGCGCTGCTCGCTGCTGGGTTGCCCCCGCAGATCGCTCTGGGCACGAATAAATTTCAATCCTCCTGCGGCACGATCATCACCGTGCGGCGTTACACCTGCGCGGGCATGATGAAAACTCCATGGCTCTGGCTTGCGGTCGCGTGCTCGTTCTTCGCCTCCATGGGCGGCGCGCATATTCTCACCATCATCAGCAACGACACACTGAAAAAACTCATCCCCTGGATGCTGGCCATCGTCGCCATCTTCACCGCGCTCAATCCGCGTTTCGGCATTCACCAAGGGAGGCAGAAATTCCCCCTAGTCGCGTTCGCACTTATCTTCGGTAGCATGCTCGGATTTTATGACGGCTTCTTCGGCCCCGGTGCCGGTTCCTTCTGGACTGTGGCCTGCGTGGCACTGCTGGGGCTCGACCTCCGCCACGCCACCGGTTACACGAAAGCGGCCAATCTCGCGAGCAACCTCGGTTCACTCGTGATCTTTCTCCTCAGCAAATCAGTTAACTTCACCGCAGGCGCGGCCATGATCGCCGGACAAATCATCGGC
>JANNQW010000058.1:0-2717 GCA_031400955.1 Verrucomicrobiota bacterium | reverse complement strand
TGCGCGGCATTCATAAAATCAGGCGAGGCTTTCGATGAATTCCCGCTTCTGTTCCACAAACGAGCTTTCCGTTTCGATCTTCCTCTGTAAGCGCATCATACCTTCGAGCAAAGCCTCGGGTCGCGGAGGGCAGCCGGAAATATAAACGTCCACAGGAATCAGCCGGTCAATCCCCTGTAGCACCGCGTAGCTGCGATACATCCCGCCGCTGGAGGCGCAGGCGCCCATGGCGATGCACCACTTGGGCTCGGGCATTTGGTCCCAGATGCGCTTCACCGCCAGCGCCATTTTGTAAGTCACGGTGCCAGCCACGATCATCACGTCGGATTGTCGCGGCGAGAAACGGAAAACTTCCATGCCGAAACGCGACATGTCGTAGCGCGAGCAAGCCGTGGCCATCATCTCGATCGCGCAGCAGGCCAGGCCCATCGGCATCGGCCACAGCGAACTCTTGCGCATCCAGTTGATCGCAGCGTCGAGCTTGGTGTGCACGACATTGCCCTCGATCTTCGAGTCGTAGCCAAACTGGTTCAAGCTGGGCGCTTCGGTCATGATACCGCCAGATTAGTCCCGCGCGCCGGAGCGGCAACCGCTTTGTGAAACTTTTCACAAAGTCTGACAAGCAAGGCTTCGTCATTCGCAATCGCCGAGCAGCAAACTTCCCGGTTCCCGGTATGTTCGCCAGATGATCCACGAACTCACCGGAGACATCCTTCTTAGCAAAGCCGAAGCCATCGCCCACGGTGTTGCGCCCGACGACCATTTTGACAGCGGTCTGGCGCTCTGCCTGCGTCAAGACTGGCCAGCCTTGTCCAAGGACTTCCGCCATTTCTGCCATACGACGAATCCGGAACCGGGGAGCCTCTGGGTCTGGACCGGGACCAGTGGACAGCGAATCGTCAATCTACTGACCCAGCAACCCGCACCCAACGGTCACGGTCACCCCGGTCGCGCAACCGTGGAGAATGTAAACCACTGCCTGCGCGAACTCGCCAAACTCATGAAGAAGTCCGGCTTGAAGAGTGTCGCCCTGCCCCGTCTGGCGACCGGCGTCGGCGGTTTGTCGTGGGACCATGTGCTGCCCCTGATCAAGACTCATCTCGGCGATCTGGAAGTCCCGGTGTATCTTTACACCCACTACCAAAAAGGCGTGCCGGCCAGGGAAGCCGCTTAACCGCCCAGATAAGCCTCCCGCACCTGGGGACTGATGCGCAACTCCGCGCTCGGTGCGTGCAGTATCACGCTGCCGGTTTCCAGCACGTAACCATAACTCGATGCCGCGAGCGCGAGATTCGCATTCTGTTCAACGAGTAGAATGGTGATGCCGAGGTCGCGGTTGATCTCGGTGATCTTTTGAAAAATCGTCTTTACCAGCAGCGGCGCGATGCCGAGAGATGGTTCATCGAGCATGAGACAGCGCGGACTGCTCATCAACGCGCGGCCGATGGCCAGCATCTGCTGTTCGCCGCCCGAAAGCGTGCCGGCGTTCTGTTGCAACCGCTCCTTAAGACGCGGAAAGATGCTAAAAACATAATCGAGATCGCTTTTGAATTTCGCATCACGCTTGCGCCGGTAGCCGCCCATGTAAAGATTCTCCAGCACCGTAAGATTAGAGAAGACCATGCGTCCTTCCGGAACGTGGCAGAGTCCGCGTTGCACGAGTAAATGCGGCGGTGAGTTCGTGATATCCTCTCCTTCATAAAGCACCGTGCCGCCCGAGGCTTTCACCAGGCCGGAGACCGCGCGCAGGGTGGTGGATTTGCCCGCGCCATTCGCGCCAATCAGCGTGACAATGGCGCCCTGCTTCACTTCGAGCGAAACGTCGCTGAGCGCCTTGATCGATCCGTAGGAGACATTGAGGTTTTCAATCTTCAACATGGCAATCAGGCGGCGGCCCCTCCGACAACTTCGTGGTCCGCGCCAAGATAGGCGGCGATGACGGCGGGATTTTTCTGCACTTCATGCGGCGTGCCCTCGGCAATCTTCTCGCCGTAGTTGAGCACCACGATGCGCTGGCAGATGCCCATCACGACTTTCATGTCGTGTTCCACCAGCATGATGGCGATGTTGAACTTGTCCTTGATGAACCGGATGAGTTTCATCAACTCCTCTTTTTCCGTCGGGTTCATTCCTGCGGCGGGTTCGTCGAGCAGCAGCAGCTTGGGTTTCGTCGCCAGCGCGCGCACGATCTCCAGACGGCGCTGGTCGCCATAGGACAGCGACTTGCACGGAGTGTGCTGTGCATCCTTCAATCCGAAAATATCCAAAAGATCGAGAACATCCGATTCCAGTTCCAGCTCCTCGTCGTGGAAGGCCCGCCCGCGAACCAGCGCATGGGCGATGCCGTGGGGCAGGTGCATGATGAAGGCGCTGCGCACGTTGTCGAAGACGCTGAGCGAAGAGAACAACCGGATGTTCTGGAAGGTGCGCGAGATGCCGAGCCGCGTGATCTGATGCGGCTTGTGTCCGGGAAGAGAGATGCCGCTGAAGCGGATGCGACCCGAGGTGGGCACATAGACTCCGGTGATGAGGTTGAAGACCGTGGTCTTGCCCGCGCCGTTGGGACCGATGAGACCGATGAGTTCGCCGGGATGGATCGTGAAACTGAGATCACCCACCGCTTTCAGTCCGCCGAACTGGATCGTCACTTTGTCGAGCTCCAGCTTGGCACTCATGCGGCCTCCTTCTTCTTTTTTCTCTGAAACAAGCTTGCTGGC
>JANNQW010000057.1:0-4491 GCA_031400955.1 Verrucomicrobiota bacterium | reverse complement strand
CCGTGGCCCGCACTCAGGAGCTGAATACCGCCCACGAAGTTTTAAGCGATGCGAAACGCCGCCGAGAATACGATCGCGAAATCGATGAGGCGAAGCGACCGGAAAATTCACCGGTCGCACACAAGATGGATGTTAGCATTTCCCATGATGTGTTGCTGAGGATCGAGGAATTCATTCGGGGAACGCGATTGACAGTCCGGGTGAATGATCCGGCGAATCCGAATGGAGTGGAGAATTATGAACTCACGGTGCCGGAGGAAACCGCGCCGGGAACCCGTTTTCGGATTCCGCGCACTGCGCCTTTTGAGAACGGCTTTGTCACTGTTCGCGTCAAAGTGCGGCCGGATTATCGTTTCAAGGTGCGAGGTAGTGATTTGCGCTGCGGCTTGCGAATTAACGCCCGTCGTGCAGCCGAAGGTGGCATCGAGTCCATTCCTGGCGCGGGAGTTTCACGCGTTTCTTTGGCCATTCCGCGTGGTGTGTCGCGTGGCGCGGTCATTCGTGTGCCTGGCGAGGGTCTGCCCAAGTTGCGGGGTGGTCGCGGCGATCTTCTGGTGCGTATCACCTACCGGTTGGAAGTGAGCATCACGCGGGGCGGAAAGCGCTGATTTTCTTGTTTCCGCCTCCTACAAGCCCTGTTCCCGGTTTCCCACGAGTGAACAAATCTTTTACATGATAGTCAAATTGAATACACTGTGCTAAATTAGTCCCATAAATTTCATTGAAATCCCCACTTCGCCATTATTCTAGTTCAAGCGGGAGGTGGCTGTCTGCCTTTGGTGGACTGGCGATGTTTTTGTCTGCGTGGGTTTCTCATGTCCAGGCGGTCGTGGCTCCGTCGGGGGTGACTGCCTCCATGACCATACCGCTGAGCTATTCACCGTCGAACAATGCCGCGGGTAACATAGACGGGAAGGGGCAGATCTATCGCATTAATTGGAATGACAACTCCAGTGACGAAGGAGGATTTCAACTCATGGCGCGACTTGGCACCAAGGGTGCATGGACTCCTTTTGCCATTTCAGGCGCTAATGCTTTTATCATTCCGGCAAATTCAACGTTCACTGAGGCGTATTTCAGCGAGGATGTGATTCCGCCTGGCTCAACCTTTCAGTTTGCAGTTAGGTCATTTAAAGGTCCGGCAAGTGCTCCGACAGAGTATTCCGCGATAGTCTCTGCGCCTGCTGTCAAGGTCTTCACTCATGCCCAGCAGGTTTTTGATCCACCGACCGGACTCACAGCCACCGCGACGGACAATTCATTGAAGCTGGCCTGGGCGGACAAGTCCACCATGGAAGAGCGTTATATGATTGAGTTTAAGGAAAGTTCCCAAGCCGCCTTTTCAGGGGCTTCTGTGATTCCTTTCAACTCGACATCAACCAGCCTTGATCAGTTGCTCTTCTTGTTCGATCCCACCATTACTTATGACCTTCGTGTCAGGGCACTGAGGATCAAGCCGACCGCCAACATCCTTACCTTTGAAGACTGGTCGAACCCAAACAATGTTGTGTTCGGCGCCTCCTCGAATGTAGTCACGGTGACCATGCCTTTTGGCACTTCCACGGCGCTGACGGCCACTGCGGTGAGCGAGACCAGCGTCAGTCTGAGGTGGTTGGATTACTCTGCACGCGAACACGGTTACGCCATTGAATACCGTGCTTCTTCAACGGATTCTTTCACGGCGCTCAACTATACAGCTGCAAACGCTACGAGCTTCCAGCCCGTTACCGGTCCTGGGGCAACCTTCCAATGGCGGATAAGTGCGGCATTTCAACGTGCGAACGTCGCGCAGGATATTGTAACCGGCAAGCCGTCCAATGTGGTGACAGTGACCACCCCATTTTATGTTCCTACGAGCCTCGTGGCCACGACGGTTGACAATGTGGACACTGGCAGCTCCACGGTCAATCTCTCGTGGAATGACAATTCCCTGGTGGAGACCGGCTACCAAGTGCTGGCCCGGGTTGCCGGCACCACCACTTTCTCCGCTTTGGAGGAGATCGCCGCCAATAGCTCATCGACGAGTATCAGTTCGCTGATTCCTGGCGGCCAATATGATATTGCTGTGCGGGCCGCGTTCACGGATGGCGTCTCGGTGAATTACTCCGATATTTCTAATATTGTGACAGTCACCACCAAGCCGCTCTCCACGGCGCAGAACTTCACCAGCAGGCTCTATGAACCCATTACACTGGGCACAGCTTTTTCCTATGTGGTGCAAACTTTGAACGCACCCAATCGCACCAGCTTGCAGGTGTCGAACCTGCCTGCCGGACTAAGTTTTGACAGTGGCACTGGGGTCATCTCTGGGACTCCAACAGTGGCCGGAGTATTTCAGGTCACCCTGACCGCGACATTTGCCGACGGATCAGTCAGTGAAGCTGTTTTGGTGTTTCGGATCGTCATTCCGCCATCCGCCCCCATTCTGCCTGACATTGCGACTAACCGCACGGTAGGCTTGCACTCGCCGGTGACCATTCCTTTGTCCAGCCTTTTTGCAGATACTGACGCGGAGTCCGCCGTTCGCGTATCCACCAGCCTTGGCAATGTGGATATCATCCTCTATCCGACCGCGACACCACAGACCGTGGCCAACTTTATGAGCTACGCGCAGAATGGTGACTACAACGGCGTAGCTTTCCACCGCGCCATCCCGGGATTTATTGTGCAAGGGGGCGCCTTCAAGCCTGTGTCCGCTCCAGACCAGTTCACCTCGGTGGTTGCACGCCCTTCACCCACCAATGAGCCGGGAATTACCAACAAGTATGGAACCGTGGCGATGGCGAAGATTGGGGGGCAGCCCAACAGCGCGACTCATGATTTCTTTTTCAATATCGCCGACAACAACTCATCCGACCCAAACAGTCTCGACAACCAAAATGGGGGCTTTACCGTCTTCGGTCGTGTGGCGGGGAATGGGATGAATGTAGTGAACTCGATCGCGTCATTGCCACAGGGTGATTATTCCATTCATGTTGACGGCAGCACCAGCGCTTCGGGGCCTTATGACAACTGGCCCATGCTTAACAGTGCCCCGGGTTCAATGGACAACACCCAGAATGTCCTGATCAACAGCGTAACCACGATCCCTGCGCTGAGCTACTCCATTCAAACGATAGATGACTCAAACGTTTCCGCCTCCATCGTCGGGGAGAGCCTCATTATCGAAGGGTTGGTCAATGGCGGACAACGCCAGTTGACAGTGTTGGCCACTGACCTTGATAACAACACCGTCAGCCAGACTTTTACGATTACGGTGCAGGCAGGTTACGTCCAGCCTGCCATCACGATGCAGCCCGTCAATGCGACGTCGACACTGGGGGAGGGTGCAGCTTTTACTGTGGCGGCCAGTGGCACCGCGGCGCTTAGCTATCAATGGAGAAAGAATGGCGTGAACATTCCCAATGCGACCAGCTCCACTTTTGCCATCTCCAATGTCCAGTATTCTGATAGTGCCTCCTATACTGTGGCTGTCAGTAATTCCGCTGCGACTGTCATCAGCAACCCAGCTTCCTTGGTCGTGCAGGGTATTCCTGTCAGCACACCATCCACTTACTTTGTGGCAATTAAGGACGGTCAAGCTGCTCTGAACAGCGTCGTGTTCAAGCGCATACCTCAAGGTTCCATTGCCAGCGTTCTGGACGGTGGTGTTACGAAGACCGTCGATCCTTTCTGGATGGCGGCCTACGAGCTGACCAACCGCCAGTTTGCCAGCATCCTGCAATATGCCCACAAGCAGATGGGCGTTCTGGAAATCTCCGCTCCCCAGTCGAATGGACGCCGAGTCGTTACTTATCAGGGCCAGGTCGTATGTCTTCTCACTACGCACCTTGCCACCGAGTCGGGTAATCTCGGCGTCAATGAAGTTGATCTCGATGCGAATAGTGAAAGCTTTTTTGTGAAAAGCACTGTCGCCAACAACCCGGCGCGTGGAGTTACCTGGTATGGCGCCTATCTGTCCACCGTCGTGCTAAACCAGATTAGTGGCTATACCTCCAAGTGTATCCCTGCCACATGGTCCTGCGACTCGGCTCAAAACGGTTACTACCTACCTCAAGATTACGAGTGGGAGTGGGTCGGACGTTCCGGAACCGCCAATCGTTTGTATCCCACCGGCTCAAGTGTCAGCAGCACTTTGGCAAACTATGGCTCCACCTTTGGCAAGACTAAAGCTGTGGGCAGCTATGCGGCAAATACGCTAGGTGTTTACGACCTGGCCGGCAATGTCGCTGAATGGATCTTTAACACCGATTCGTTGAATGCAGCCAATGGCTACACCCGTGGCGGAGGATGGTCTGATCCTGCGACCGCCCTTATTAACACTTCGCGCGCATCGCTTGCCAAAGTCACTCTCAATAACTCCGTTGGAGTCAGGATGGCATTGAAGGATGATCGCGTTCCTAGCATCAGCACTCCTCCGGCCCCACTGATAGTCGCGAAGGATCAGGCCTTGAACCTCAGTGTAACCGCCGTGGGCGCTCCTCTGCTCAC
>JANNQW010000056.1:0-20587 GCA_031400955.1 Verrucomicrobiota bacterium | reverse complement strand
AACTTCTCCAGCCCGTGAACACCATGAGGCAGGATTTGCAGCTTGATTACGTTGATCGCCTGCTCGGCATTGTGAAGGGAGGGTCGCATCTGCCTGCCGCGCAGTCGGTGTCGTTGTATGAACTCCGCAGGATTGAGGAGTCCTTCAAATCGGCGAACTCCAACGCACCCGAGTCAACAAGCCGCACATCGCGCATGTGCTTTATAAGATTGAGAAGGGCCTGGACGAGAAAAAGTAAAAGCGCCCTGAGCCTTGCAGCGGTCGCACAATCATGTGCGTCACGGCCAAGGAGCGAGGGCATCTTGCCGTCACCCCTTGCCGCGTGACTATGGCCCCGGACGGGGCGGGCGGTCTATTTGATGAGTCGGATGCAGAGCGGGTAACGGTAGGGCTTGCCGTTTGCAGTTTCGACCGAGGCGAGTATCACACAGACCAGGTCAAAGAGCAGAACCGCCGGCAAAAGAATAAACCCGATCAGGAGGAACATCGAAATGAATGCCACGATTCCGTAGATGGTGACGGAGATCTGAAAGTTGAGTGACTCTTTGCCCTGGCTTTCGACAAATGGCATTTCTTCCCGTTTAATCATCCACAAAACGAGCGGCCCGACGATGTGGCCGAAGGGAACGAGGCAGCCTGCCAGCGCCAACAGGTGGCAGAGCATCCCCATGTTTTGCTCGTTCTTGTTTTGAGTGGCTACGGGGGTTATCGGCGGCACTGCGGGTGCCGTGGGTAATGATTCAGGGGAGGGTGTGGGCTGGTTGTCGGTCGGGTTCATAGTTTTGAGGATTGGAGGTTATTTTTGTTTGGCTTCGATGCGTTGGAGGGTTTCGAGAATTTTGAAGGCCAGCATCACGAGCTCAACATAGACGCGGGCACCGATGGCGCCGACGATCAGTATCATCGGGGTCATGATGAGGCCGAACAGCATCGTGAGAGGCTTGAAGGTCCACAGTTGCGAGCCTAGGAACACCAGCGCAAAAGAGATCACGCCGAGCAGCATGAGAAAGTAGCCCACTCTGATCAGTTTCGGAGTGACGAATTTCTCAAAGTTAAAGTCCAGGAGCGAGCTGAATAGTCCCAGGGCTTCCTGGGCGACTTCGTTTTTGGTCTGGGCGGCTGGGGGCGGGGTGTCCATGATGGAAGGGGCGGGTTGTTTGCCCAGTGTATGCCAACGGAGGCTTGAGACTCAAGTCATTATTGAAGAGGAATAAATCGAGAAGCAGGAACAATGCCGTTGAGCCGGACTGCTTTCTGGCGTTCTATGCCCACCCTCCGCCCGCCCCCATGATGACCAGCGCCCAGATTCGTCAGAGCTTCCTCGACTTCTTCAAATCGAAGGACCACACCATTGTCCCCAGCGACAACGTCGGCTACACCAGCCGCGACGGCGCGCGTATCTTCACCAACGCGGGCATGAACCAGTTCGTGCCCATCTTCCTCGGCGAGCGCAGCGCTGACGTGGACACCTGGCCCGGCGTGCTGCACAAAGGATTGCCCACACGCGCTGCCGACACTCAGAAATGCATCCGCGCCGGCGGCAAGCACAACGACCTCGAAGACGTCGGCCTCGACACCTACCACCACACGCTCTTCGAGATGCTCGGCAATTGGAGCTTCGGCGACTACTTCAAAAAGGAAGCCATCTCCTGGGCATGGGAGCTGGTGATCGAGCGCTGGAAGTTTCCGGCGACCCGAGTCTTCGCCACCATCTATCAACCCAGCGCTGGCGATCCCGCCGACCGCGATCAAGAGGCATGGGACATTTGGGCGGAAAAATTTCGCAGCATCGGCCTCGATCCCGACATTCACATCGTCAACGGCAACAAAAAGGACAACTTCTGGATGATGGGCGACACCGGCCCCTGCGGCCCCTGCACCGAGATCCATATCGACCTCACGCCCGGCGCTCCGAACCTCGACGAAGACCGCCAGCGCGCCGGAGCCAAGCTCGTCAACGGCAGCGACGCGAGATGCATCGAGATTTGGAACAACGTCTTCATCCAATACAACGCGAACCCTGATGGCACATTCGTTCCGCTGCCCGCGAAGCATGTCGATACCGGCATGGGCTTCGAGCGCGTCGTCTCCATCATCCAAGGCACGAAGAACTTCACCGACTTCGAGAACGCCAAGATCAGCAACTACGACACCGACGTCTTCAAACCCATCTTCGACGAGCTGACGAAGATGTGCGGCAAGACCTACCAGAGCACGCTGCCGAAGGTCAACGCTCAAGGCCATGTCGTCCCAGTGACCGAGCAGGAGAAAATTGACGTCGCCTTCCGCGTTATCGCCGACCACCTGCGCACGCTTAGCTTCGCCATCGCCGACGGCATCCAGCCCGGCAACTCCGACCGCAACTACACCCTCCGCCGCATTCTTCGCCGCGCCGTGAAGTATGGCCGCACGCTCGAGTTCAAAGAGCCCTTCTTCTACAAGCTCGTCGATGTCATCGCCCAGCACATGGGCGACGTGTTCCCCGAACTGCGCACGAAGAAGGAGCAGGTCAAAGCCGTGCTCAAGCTGGAGGAGGAGAGCTTTAACAGGACGCTGGATAAGGGCATCACACTTTTCGAAGACGAAGCCGCGCGACTGGCGGGCATTGGGGAGGATGGGCTTCCAGCCCGTCCCAGCGAGCATCCTGCGAGCGAATCAAAAGCCCCCGGCGCTCGATACTGGAAGCGCCACCTGCCGCACTACGAACGTCCGCACGGTATTTACCACATTTCATACTCAACGAAAAATCGTCGGGTGCTCACTCCCGCATCGCGCACCATCGTCCTTGATGCCTGGAAACACTTTCAGAACCAGCGCTACGACCTTTTCGCAGCGTGCGTCATGCCTGATCATGTCCATGTGATCATTCAGCCGCATGTAAAAGCGGGCGATGCGTCAGGCGATCCTGTTTTCTGGGGCCTGGATGAAATCCTGCACTCGATCAAGTCATTCTCCGCCAACGAAATCAACAAAGCCGAGAACACCGCCGGCACAAAAGTATGGGAAGATGAAGCGTGTGACCGGCTCATGCGTTCCGACTTGGAATTGGAGGAAAAATTTCTCTATGTTTACCGGAATCCATTGGAGGGCGGCCTGGTCGGAGCGGATGAAAAATATGAGTGGCTTTGGACTTGGACTGGGATGGAGCGTGGGAATGACGCTCGCAGGATGCTCGCTGAGACGGGCAAGATGCCCGTCCTCCCCAATGCTTTTATCAGCGGCGCATTCGCGTTTAAGTTGTATGACGAACAAGGCTTCCCGCTCGACCTCACCGAACTCATGGCCCGCGAACGCGGACTCACTGTGGACACCGCAGGCTTCGAGAAGCTCATGGAAGAGCAGAAGCAGCGCGCGCGCGAGGCTGGCAAGAAGAACAAGCAAGTCGTCTCCGTCAGCGAGATCGAAACCAAGGCGCCGACCCGGTTCATCGGTTACGACTCGCTGGAAGCCGATGTGCGCGTGTTGGAAGTCGTCTCGATGAAAGACAAGAATGCCGTCGTGCTCGATGTCTCCACCTGCTACGCCGAGATGGGCGGACAGGTCGGCGATGCGGGCCAGTTGATCCTCGGCGCGAATACCTTCCCCATCAGCGCCACCACCAAGGTCGGCAACACCTGGCTGCACTTCCTCGAAGGTGATGAAACACCCGCCGTCGATGCGACTGTGCGCCTCGTCGTCGATGCGCCACGTCGTCGCGCCATCGAGCGCCATCATACCGTCACGCACATCCTGCATTGGGCCTTGCACGAAGTCGTGAGCAAGGACGCCACACAGAAAGGCTCATCAGTCACGCCGGACAAGCTCACCTTCGACTTCAACAGCGCCGCGCTCACCGCGCAGCAACTCAGCGACATCGAGCGCCTCGTGAACGAACGCATCGTCGACAACGATTCCGTTTCCTGGAGCGAAGTGCCCTATGTCGAGGCCAAGGCCAACCACGGCATCATGGCCCTCTTTGGCGAGAAGTATGGCGACCTTGTCCGCGTCGTGCAGATCGGCGGCCAGTCGCACAAGCTCGACGGCTGGAGCATGGAACTCTGCGGCGGCACGCACACGCGCGGCACCGGCGAGATCGGCCTCTTCCGCCTCGTCGGCGAAAGCGCCGTCGCCGCCGGCGTGCGCCGCATCGAAGCCATCGCCGGACTCGAAGCTTACAACGCTGCGCGCAGTGATGCCGATCTTCTTAAGACCATCGCCGGCAAAGTCAGCGCGCAAGGCACGCACGATCTAGAAAAGAAGATTGAGGCATTGCTCGAACAGCAGAAGACGCTGGAGAAGAACCTTAAAGCCGCGCAACAACGCGAAGCCAGCGCTCGCGCCAAGGAACTCCTCGCCTCCGCGAGCAATGACGCGATTATCGCCAATCTTGGCGCTGTTGATGGTGACTACGTGATGGCGGTCAACGATGCGCTTAAGAGTCAGTTCAATGGCATCATTATCCTTGGCGGTTCCTTCAATGGAGCCGTTGTCCTCACCGCGAATGTGGACAAGGAATTCCAAGCTAGGGTGCAAGCCGGAAAGATCATCCAGACCATCGCCCCCATCGTCGGCGGCAAAGGCGGCGGGAAGCCTGACTTCGCGAGAGGTGGTGGCAAGGATGCCGACAAGCTGGAAGACGCGCTGGCTGAAGCGCGGAAGATCGTTGGTTAGTCGAATCTCCACGATGCGATGAATTCGCTTCTCCTTCTGCGCTATCGGCTGGTGCTCGGGCTATTTATTGTTGGATTGATCCTGAGCGGAGTCACGGCGTTTCCCTTGTTGCATGAGCTGCAGCTTCTGTCGACTTGGCTTGGGATTCCTCCTGATGCAAAACCAGATGCGCTAACCGGACTCGCCCATTGGATTGGCGTGGTGCGCGAGGGGCTCGTTACAACCTATGCGCGTTTTCCATGGATGGCCTATGGCACCGACTGGCTGGCGTTCGGGCATCTCATGATTGCACTGTTCTTCATCGGCCCGTGGCGTGATCCGATTGGCAATGCATGGGTTCTGCGAGTCGGACTCGCAGTATGTGCACTGGTGATCCCGCTCGCGATGATCTGCGGCGCGATCCGCGGCATTCCATTTTACTGGCGCTTGATCGACTGCAGTTTTGGAATTTTCGGTGCGGTTCCGTTGCTCATTTGTTTGAAGTTCATTCAGAAGATGGAAAGCGGGCAGGACGCCGGATTGAAATGAGCGCAAAGGAAGCTGGCGTAAACGTCAGCGCGCGGTTAATTCGAGAATCATGACTCGTGTTTCTGATCTTCATGTTGTTGCCAATACACCACTACCGGCGCCGCAAGCCTTGGTGGCGGGCATTCCACGGAGCGAGGCGCACGCGGCCTTCGTGGCGAGGAGCCGAGAGGAGATTGCGCGGATTCTCTCCGGCGAAGATGACCGCTTTCTGCTGATCGTCGGCCCATGCTCCATTCACGACTTAAAGGGCGGGCGCGAATATGCTGAGCGGCTCGCAGCATTGGCTCACGGAGTGCGGGAACGCGTACTGGTGGTGATGCGAGTCTATTTTGAAAAAACCACGCACCACAGTCGGCTGGAAGGGGCTGATCATGGACCCTCATCTCGATGGCACCAACGATATCCCGACGGGATTGCGGCTGGCGCGCACTTTTCTGCGGGATGTGCTGGAACTCGGGGTTCCGACCGCGACGGAGATGCTGGACCCGATTACGCCGCAATATATTGCCGATCTGACCTGCTGGAGCGCGATCGGCGCGCGCACCACCGAATCGCAGACGCACCGGCAGATGGCCAGCGGGCTGTCGATGCCAGTGGGCTTCAAGAACACCACCGCTGGTGCTGTGGTGCCGGCCATCAATGCAATCAAAGCAGCCATCCAGCCCCAGTCTTTTTTGGGCATCGGCGGCGACGGTCGTGCCAGTGTGGTCAACACCACGGGCAATCCTGCCTGCCATGTCATTCTGCGCGGCGGCGACGAGGGGCCGAACTTCAGCGAGGAGCATGTTGGCAGAACGCTGGAGTTGCTCATGAAGAACGGTCTCCAGCCTGCAGTCATGATTGATGCCAGCCATGCAAACTGCTCCAAAGATTATCGCAAGATGCCGGCGGTCTTCCGCGAAATCCTGCGACAGCGGCGCGAAGGGGCGCGTGGCGTGATGGGTGCGATGTTGGAGAGTAATATTGCTGCCGGTGCGCAGGCGATGGCGGATTCACGGGACGTCCTCGTTTACGGGCAATCCATAACAGATCCCTGCATTGACTGGGAAACGACCGAGGAACTGGTTTGTGCAGCGGCGCGATGATCGATTCTAAAAATCCAGCAGGATTTCCGCGCGACGGTTGCGGGAGCGGCCTTCGGGATTGTCGGTGCCGTCGGGTTTCACGTTAGGGCTGAGCGGCAGAGTCTTGCCGAAGCCGGTGGTTTCCACCTGCTCGACTGGCACGCCATGAGAAAGGAAGTATTGTTTCACGGCCTCCGCGCGATTCTTTGAAAGGTCGAGATTGTAGTCGTCGCTGCCCAGCGCATCGGTGTAGCCGCCAATCTTAAGCTTCTTCTGCGGGCTGGACTTAAGAATGGATGCAACGATGTCGAGCTGCTTCTGCGCCCGGGGATGCAGCACGGCTTGGTTAAGTTCAAAGAAAAGCGCGATGGATTCACCGCCCTTCGGATTCATCACCAGAGGTGTATAGGGAATGTCGCTCGCCGTGGTGGCTTTCGCATTGTCGCTCAGAAGTTTCGAAAGATTCAAGCCGCCAACGCGCCATTTCTCATCGGTCTTTTCCATTTCGAGTCCGAACTCGGTGCTGGTGCTGGATATTCCGGAATTCACCCGGACGATGACCCAGCTCGTGGTGTCGGTGGCGACCGTGGCGACCAGCGCGCGGTCATCAGGGAGTCGGTATTTTCCCTCCTCAAACACAATGCACAGTGCGGCCAGCTTCACGGGTGAGATTTTGTTCTGATCGACAAACATCCTCGCGCCGAGGTAGTCGAGCTTGAGCAGCGAGTTGACGAAATCGCTCGCGAGAACCAGTGCGTCCGGCATGCGGTCGACGACGAAGAATGCTTTGTTCATGGCATTGGCCGCTCCTGCCGGTGTGGCGATGGAAGGCAGAGATGGCGCGCCAGAGGCAGTAGGCAGTGCAGCGGGTGCTTGTGCTGGAGGAAGCGCCGCGAGTGCGGACTCGAGTTCCTTGGGGAGATGCACCTGGGCCACCTTCCAGCCGCGGATTGGGTCGCGCTCCAAATCAAGCGTGATTCTTAAAGGTGATGCACCTGCCGAAGCTAGAGTGAGGGGAATGGCGACGCGAATCATGTTTTCGACCTGACCGATCAATTGCGCATCCGTTGGCTGGCCAGCTTTATAGCCAAGGTCGTGAAATATCCTTTCAAAAACCCCAAGCGCCGCGCCCTGTTGAGAGATGCTATCAGGAGCAATCAATTTTGCCGCAGCCGGAAGGTCGCCATTGGAGAGAAGTTTAGTCAGTTGCTGGGCGAGTTCGATCGGCTTGATAAAAGGCGCTGGCGCCACGGGTGCGGGTGTTGCACTGGCCGGTTTGCTGCCATTTCGCGACGGAGTATTTTCGGGTGGCGATGCTTGATTGCCGGGGCTAATCGCTTGTTCAGCGACAGTGGTCTCCTCTGTGGCGCGCGCATCATTGATTTTCTGGCGAGTGTAGAAGAAAAAGATAAGGGTGCTGATGGCGAGCGCGCCAAGGATCATGAGAACGGGCGCGAGCGCGTTACCTTGATGGTTGCGACTGACTGGGCGGGCGTGGATCATGGGGCATAGACTATTCCAATGCAGCGCAGTTGCCAAGGGGCGGCTCAAAGTCCTGCCGGCCTGGCTGCAATCTTTGCGGTGATGGTGATCGGCTGGTTTTTACGCAGCACGGTCAATGTTACAGTCTGACCGGGTTTTGCTCTGCTCAAAAGGCGAAGGAAGTCACGCGCCATTTCGAAACTCACGCCGTTGTATTGGGCGATGATGTCACCCTCGAGAAGGCCGGCCTTCTGGGCGGGCGACCCTGGGGTGATCACCGTGACAATAGCGCCATAAGCGGCCTGGACGTTGGTTTGGATGCGCAACATGTCCACTTCGACGCCGAGGTAACCCGGGACGCGCGGAGTCTTGCCGAGCACCGCCTCGTAAGCATCCCTGGCATCGTTCGCGGGCAGGGCCAAGCCGACACCCTGCCATGAATGCGCGCTTTTGCTTTCGTTGAGGATCGAGACATTGATGCCAATGATCTCGCCGAGATAGTTGACGAGCGGGCCGCCGGAATTGCCGGGATTGATCACGGTGTCCGTCTGGATGTAGTCGTTCCCGATATCGCTCAAGCGCCGTTGAGTGGCGCTGACGATCCCGCGCGAAACGGTGAAATCAAATCCGAAGGGACTGCCGAAAGCGAAGGCCATTTCACCAACCTTGGTCTTGTCAGAATCCGCAAAGGGCAGCGGCGGATAGGCCACTGCGTCAGCAATCTGGAGCACGGCGATATCAAGATCCTCATCCTGGCCGAGCAATTTTGCCTTGTGAGTTTTTCTGTCGTTGGTGGTCACTTCGATCTGTTGGGCGTTATTCACGACATGGAAATTAGTCAGGATATGCCCTTGCTTGCTCACGATCACTCCGGAGCCCAGTCCCGTGGCCACGACACCGGTTCCATAGCCGCGCAGAAATCCGAAGATGTCCTTTTTGGGCACGAGTCCGCTGGTTCCTATGTTGACGCTGACAATGGAAGGCAGCACTGCCGCCGCAAGTTTTGTCGACTCCGCGTTAAACTGCGCGAGCGCGGGCAGGTCGCGGGCTTTCAAGGTGACATTTTCCGACGTGGCTTCTTTAGTGCCAGCCAGCAAATCAAACAAACCGTGGCCGCTTCGGCCTTCGCGCCATTTTTTATAAATCAGGGTGGCGCACGCGAAGATAGCGATGGCAATGATGATGCGTCGGATGTGCTCGTTCATGATTGGGTAGGCTTCATTGCAACGTAGCCGCAGGTGCGTCTGTTTCCAGCACCAACATTCGTAGTTCTTCACGACCCGGATCGGACAATGTCGGATCTTCCGACAAGGTTCGTTCGGCAATTCTGCGCGCCAGCGTGAGCAGTCGCGTGTCGCCTAGGAGATCGGCAAACTTGAGCGGAGCCTCACCACTCTGCGCGCTGCCCAGCAGATCACCCGGTCCACGCCGACGCAAATCCTCCTCGGCGATGCGGAATCCATCGGTGGTCTCGACCAGTATATTCAAGCGATCTCTGGCCTCGACATCTTTCTCCGCGATCATCAGCACGCAGTGCGAACGGTGCGCGCCGCGTCCAATGCGCCCGCGCAACTGGTGAAGCTGAGCCAGTCCGAAACGCTCGGCATTGAAGATGACCATCACATTGGCGTTCGGGATATCCACGCCGACTTCGATCACCGTGGTGCTCACGAGTGCATTGATCTCTCCTGAGCGGAACCGGCTCATAACCTCGTTCTTTGGAGCGGAATCCATTTTTCCGTGCATCAAGCCAACCAAGTGCGGAGCCAGCAGGTCGCTCCATTCCTTGAAACCGGCAGTCGCCGCTTTCGCCACCAGTTTGTCCGACTCGTCTATCAGCGGATAGACGATGTAAGCTTGGCGACCCTCTTCGATTTGTCCGCGAATGAATTTGGCGATGTCCGCGAGTTTTTTTTCCGTGCGCACGAGCGTAACGATTTGGCCGCGATCGAGCGGCTTTTCATCAATCGTTGAGACATCGAGATCGCCATAAACAGTCAGGGCCAGCGTGCGCGGAATCGGCGTCGCCGTCAGCACCAGCACATCCGGTGCGTGGCCCGCTGCAATCAGCCGGGCGCGCTGGGCGACGCCGAATTTGTGTTGTTCGTCAATGACTGCCAGGCCGAGTTGCGGCATCGCGTCTGCATCGAAGAGCAGTGCGTGAGTGCCGATGAGGATGTGCGCACCGTCGTGCGAAGTTTTCTGATTCTGAAACAACGGGGCGACATTGTCCTCTTTGCGTTCGGCGGTCCGCAAAGCCACGCGCAAACCGAGCGGCTCCAGCCAGCGACAGGCATTCGCGTAGTGTTGTTCCGCGAGAATTTGCGTGGGTGCCATCAGCGCGGCTTGATGTCCTGCTTCCACGGCTTGCAGCATGGCGGCCAGTGCAACCACGGTCTTGCCGCTGCCGACATCGCCGTGCAACAGCCGGTTCATCGGTTCCGGCGCGGTCATGTCGCGGCGTATTTCATCGAGACTGCGCTGTTGGGCCTCGGTGAGGGTGAAAGGCAGTGATTTGAGAAATGACTGCGCCAGTTGTCCTTGATGCACCGGCTGCTGCCAGCCCGTGTTTGCGCGCCAGAGCAGGCGCCGGCGCAGCACACGGAGCTGAAGGATGTAAAATTCCTCTAGCGCCAGATAGCGCCGTGTGAGTTCGAGCTCGGACTTGCCGATGGGAAAATGAACATCACAAAGAGCCTTGCCACGGTGCAGTCCGGCAAATTCACGGTCCGCCTTTGGTTTCGGGAGCCGGTCAGCGACGGATGAATCATCGACCTTTTGCAACACTTGCCAGATGACGGCGCGCAGCAGTTTCTGCCTCAGCCCGCCGCGCAAGCGATAGATGGGCACGATCCTTCCAGTGTGAATTTGAAGGGCTCCAGCGTCCTCCGCGTCACCGCGCACGATTTCGTATTCCGGATGTCCCATCACCAACCGGCCTTTTATTTCCTTGATCTTTCCATAGACGATCAGTTCCATGTCCACCGCAATCGTGCGGTTCATGAAAGGCATGTTGAACCAGCGAAGCGTAAGCTGCTGGTTGAGCGGATTGGACTGTGCGGCCTCGCACGCTGCTTCAAAAAAACCGGAGCGACGTCCGAAGCGCACCGTGCGTCCGCGTGTCACCCGCACATGATGGCACACCGGCTCCAGGGACGGAGTGAAACCCTTGAACTCCATCTGGCTGCGGTCTTCGTAGCGGAATGGAAACTCCGCCAGCAACTCGCCAACGGTGGTGATTCCCTCGTTCGCAAGCATCTTCACCATCGGCGAGGTGAGGTCCGGGACGGCCTCCAGCGGAGTGGTCAAGGTGTAGCTTGCGGCGCTTGTCATCACAACGATGGTGGCGAAACTTCACGCCGTGTCATCTCATTCTCCACTAACCGGTCTGCTTTGCTGATAAAATAACAATGAGGGAGATATTTTCAGATCCAGATTACACGCGCGTTGGCTACTTTGAATCTGTGCTCAAAGAGGCGGGCATCCGCTGCTTCATCCAGAGCGCAAACACATACAATTTGACGGGTATTAAAACTTATCCAGGGTTGTGTATCATCGACGACGAGGATTACGAGGCGGCTCTTGGGTTGCTGGAGCCGCTGCATCAGAAGCAGATTTGCGAAGCGGTGCCTCAAACCGACTGGAAATGTCCGCATTGCGGAGAATCCGTGCCGGGGGAATTTGATCAATGCTGGAACTGTGATGCGATTCGTGAGACGACTCATCCAGCGTGAAAGGCCGAGAGGTTGAAATTCGGGTCCACGTCGGTTTCCAGGGGGGAGGTGAATCCGGTTTTCCATCGTTGCATGGCGGCGAAGGCGATCATCGCGGCGTTATCCGTCGTGTAGCGCGGTTCTGCGAGAAGTACCTGGATTCCTTCTTCAGAGCAACGTTCCGTGAAACGATGCCGGAGCCGTGAATTGCAGCTCACGCCGCCGCTGATGGCGATCAGTTTTTGGTTTTGTTCCCTGGCCGCGATAATCGTCTTCTCCACCAGCACATCGACCACCGCTTCCTGAAACGAGGCGCAAACGTCGCTGAGGACATTTTTATCGCCAAGTTTCAGCTTGGGAAGAAGGTAGAGAACCGAGGTCTTCAATCCGCTGAAGCTGAAATCATGTCCGGCACCCATCATGCTGCGTGGAAAGTCGAAGGCCTTGCGATTGCCGGAGCGCGCATGTTTGTCGATCTCGGGTCCGCCAGGGTAGGGGAGCGCGAGCATTTTGGCCACCTTGTCGAAGGCCTCTCCCGCAGCGTCGTCGCGAGTCCGGCCCAGCACTTCATAATCGCCAACGCCGCGCACATTCAACAGCATGGTGTGACCGCCGCTGACGATGAGGGCGAGATGAGGCGGGATTTTGTTCAGACTCATGAAGGGCGAAAGCAGATGACCTTCGAGATGATTGATGGCGAGGAACGGTTTGTCTTCCGCGAGCGCCAGTGCCTTGGCCAGAGTGCTGCCGATCAGCAGTGAACTCACCAATCCGGGGCCGACGGTAGCAGCGAAGGCGCTGATATCCTTTAGTTTGAGATCTGCATCCGTCAGTGCTTGTTCCACCAGTGCGCTGGCGTGCAGGACGTGGTTGCGCGAGGCCAGTTCAGGAACCACGCCGCCGTGGACGCGATGAATTTCAATCTGCGAGGCGACGACGCTGCTCAGCACCGCGCCATCATCGCGCATGATGGCAACGGCGGTTTCATCGCACGAGGTTTCGAGGGCGAGGATGCAGGCCGCGCTCACGGTTGGCTGACATCCGGATTGTTGAGTTTGCGGATGTTGTTGTTAATGGGTTTGTTTTCCTTGGGGTCCGCCGGTGTCGCTGGGGCATTAAACTGCTGGTAAACCATGAGACCTTTGAGCACATCAGTCGCGCGATCGAGTTGCAAGTCGCCGAGGTTCGCTAGATCGAGTCCGCGCGCCTCGCCGGTGGTGTTGCTCTGACGCCACTGCGAGATTCGGATCTCATCTTGCGAGGTCAGCGCGGAGACGATGTTTGGTTCGACTCCGTTTTCATGGATCGTGCGGTGACCTGGCGTGTAATACTTTGCCGTTGTCAGCCGCATGGCCGCGCCGTTTTTCATGGGCAGGATGGTCTGCACCGAGCCTTTGCCGAAGCTGGTGGTGCCCACGATGATTGCACGTTTCAAATCTTGCAGTGCGCCTGCGACGAGTTCTGCGCCGCTGGCGCTGCCGTGGTTGATGAGCACGCACATCGGATACCGGCGCAGGGGTTTACCTTTGCGCGCTGGGGTGCGATAGGGCGGCGCGTTCTGCGAGGCCACGCGCCCTTCGGTGGTGACCACGACAGTTTGCGGAAGAAGAAACTCGCCGCAGACCGCGACCGCAGAATCGATCAGGCCGCCTGGATTATTGCGCAGATCGAGCACGAAGGCGTTCATGCCCTGCTTCTCCAGCTTGTCGAGTTCGTCGCTCAAGTCCTTGGCTGTTGCCTGCGTGAATTGCGTGAGTCGCGCGTAGCCAATTTTCCACGGCGCGGCCATTTTATCGTGGAGCAGCATGGCATCGCGCACGGAGCTTTCTTGCAGGGCCGCGCGGGTGAGATTGAAATCGAGAAACTGCTTCGTGCCTGGGCGTTGCACTGTGATGCGCACGGCCTCGCCCGCCTTGCCCTTGAGATGTTGCACGGCTTCCATGGTGCTCATGCTTTCGGTCAGCACTTCGCCGACGCGAATGAGTTGATCGTTGGGCAGCACACCCGCCTTGGCCGCCGGGCCGTCTTCCTCGACGGTGATAATGGTGAGCGTGCCGCTGCGCAAGGCGATGGTGATGCCCACGCCTTCGCTGGTGTCGCGCTGTTCCTGCTGCATTTCCTCGAAGAGCGAACGGCCCATGTATTCGCAGTGTGGATCAAGTTTTTTCAACATGCCATCCAGAGCGCCTTCGATGAGCTGTTCGTAGGTGACTTTCTTTTCGTCCACATAGTTCTGCCGGATCATTTCCATCGCACGCGTCAGCAGTTCGAGTTGGGGATAGGGCGAGTCTTTCGCCGGAACGGGCTCAGGTTCTTGGGCCAACAAGCGCGCGCCGAGCAGGAAGAGCGGCAGAACAAAGCGATAGCGTTTCATGCGGGGAGTATGGAGGAGACCGGCGGCGGTGGCATCTGAAAAATGAGCGAAGCAGAGCACGGGGGTGATCCGGTCATAAATCTTGACTGCCGAGCACATTTGAGCACATTTGAGCATGGCTGATTCAACGGTTCTATTTCGTGCTCGCGTTCCTGTCAGGCGTTTGCGCCGCGCCGAGAAAATTCTCAGCAAGCTGGGCATGAAGCCGGGCGATGCCTTTAACATGATGCTCGCCCAGATCGAGCTTCGTGAGGGGCTTCCCTTTGAGGTCGGTCGGGCCGGGCAGCCCTTGCTCTCGTCCGATGAGCAGGCGGATGCATGGAGGGAGGCGTTCGGTGCCTATTGAACCGCAACCGGGAGAGGTCTGGTTTGCGGAACTGGGCATGGTGGAAAAAAGCCGCCCGGTTCTTGTGCTCGCTTTTCCCCAGGCGAGCGATGCTCGTGCGCTGGCGGTCGTGGCTCCGCTGACGTCGCAGATTCGGGGACTGAGAGGCGAAGTGCTCCTGGGAAAGCCGCGCTGGCTGCCCAAGATTTCGGCGGTGAACGTTCAAGGACTGGCGAGCTTCGATCCGATAAAGCTTTCGCGAAAGATGGGAGCGCTGACGGTGGATCAATATTCGGCGGTGAAAGCTGCGCTGCGTGATTGGCTCCGATTGTAGCTTTTGATTGTTGCCGCGCAGGTGGCGAAATGCCTCATTTGGAATTCGTAGCCACGCGTCACCACGGGACGGGCAGTATGCACTGACCCCGTTTTCCAGGCGTTCAGGTATTTAATAAATCAGCAAGCTTGAACATGCGCCGCCAGCGGATACAGTCACCCCATGAGCGCCGCCGCTTCTTTTGACGTGTTCGTTGCCGAAGCCATGAGTTTGCCCAAACCGCAACGCTCGCAGCTTGCCGACCAGCTCATCGCCAGTCTTGACGATGATTTTGAAATCAGCCCGGCTTGGCGCGCGGAACTCCATCGCCGCGCGCGCGAGATTGACGATGGCACCGTGCAGACCATCCCGCACGAAGAAGTCATGCGTCAGGCGCGTGAACTCATCGCCAAAGGACGCAACCAATGAGCGTCCCCGTCCGCTGGCATCCCGGTGCCTCGCTCGACCTGCAAGAAGCCATCAAGTATTATCAAACCTGTGTCGAAGGTCTGGATGTCCGGTTCCTTGCTCACGTTGACGCCGCCGTTGCGCGTGCCGCCTCCGCGCCGCGTCTGGCCCACTGCTTCGACGGGCCGTTCCGAAAAGTGCGTCTGGAGAGGTTCCCTTATGCCATGATTTACCGCGAGAAAGGCGAAGGCATCGAGATTATGGCCACCGCCCATGGCAGCAGAGAACCGGGCTACTGGAAAGATCGCATGCAGGCGTAATAAGGCGCTACGTGATTGGCTCCAATTACAGGCATTGATTGTTGCCGCGCAGGTGGCGAAATGCCTCATTTTTAATTTCGTAACCACGCGTCACCAAAGTACAGACAATATGCACTCGCCGCGTCACCTAGGGACCGTCACCAAGGGACAGACAATATGCACTTCGCGCTTCCCGCTCGCCGTCGCCTGATCCGAAGCGTTCGCTGAAGAAATTTGACCGTGTTTGGGACAGGCTCTATATGAGTAGTTGGAACAGCCTCACAGTTTTGTTGCTGATCCACCTGTTAGGCGTCTTCACCCGTCACGAGTAATGAACACATTATTGTCTTCTCTAACCCGAATCATCGCGCTCTCGGTGTGGCTCGCCGCATCGCACGGTTTGGCCGCCGACCGCAAGGAGTGGGTGATGCTTCCCGATTGCCAGTATATTGCCCACGCGGACAACGACGGCGACAGCTTCCGAGTGCGTAGCGGCACCAAAGAATTTTATATCCGACTCTACTTCGTGGACGCGCCCGAGACCAATCTGCGCTACGCCGAGCGCACACGAGAGCAGAGTGAGCATTTCGGCGTAACCCTCGACGAGAGCATGAAGGGCGGCAGGATGGCTCGCGACCTTGTGCGGGACACGTTGCGAGAGCCGTTCACGATATGGACGCGCTGGGCGAACGCGGCGGGCCGCAGCAACGAGGCACGCTACTACGCGTTGGTGATGGTCGGAACGAATCCCCTGGACGAGATTCTTGTCAGTAAGGGGCTGGCACAGCCCAAGGGTGTGCGGCCCAATTTACCCACGGGCGAGAAGGCTACAGCCCACCAAGAGAAGCTGATCGCACTTGAGGCCGACGCCAAAAAGGAGAAAGTTGGCCTGTGGGCCGGTTCGACAAAAATGACGAAGGAATTATTAGCATCTATGAAGTCCTTTATGAAACGTTTCTTCGGTAAATGACTCCAACGCCTATAATGCGCTGCATGCGAACGGCTCCGGCTGTCACGCTGGCTGACTCCGCCGTCGCTGATCCTGAAGTCTAGGCAACTTGCCACACGTATTCCTTCTCATCGCGAAAAACCTCCCATGAAAAAAATCTTCATTGCTGCTCTTGTTCTCATTCTCGGGCTTGCGGGTGCGCTGCTCTACTTCCACAACAAGCAATACAACGTCATCATCACGCAGCAGCAGATTGACAGCGCACTCCAAAAGAAATTCCCAATAACGAAAACTCATCTGCTGATTTTTAGCATTACCTACTCCAACCCCCATTTGACGCTTCTGCCAGAAACGAACCGCATCGAAGTGGGACTTGATGCCGAGGTGAACATCAAAATTCTGAAAGAACCAAAAAAGCTCGGTGGAACCGTTCTCGTGACTTCCGCGCTTGCCTACCGTAACGAAACAAAGCAATTCTTCCTTTCCAGCCCCGAAATCAACAAATTGGAGATTCAGGGTATTCCTCAGCAATACCTCGACAAGGTTACTGACTTCGCATCAAACGCTGCCCGCGAGTATCTTCAGGAGTTCCCCGTCTATACCTTAACAGCCAAGGACATGAAGACGGCGGCAGCCAAGCTTCTACTCAAGGACTTTCAAGTGAAGAGCAGCGAGATTCACGTTACGCTTGGATTTTGACGCTTCCAACGTCGCCTAACGAAATGGTTATCATTGCGCGAAGTTGCAATAATAGAAGAGCCATGAAAGTGCCAAGTGTCCCTTTGTGAAGAAGTCCGTCGTTATAAGGAACTTTCAAAGTGATTCGGAAACGTGACCCATCGTTGATATCGCATTGCTTTGGAGGGTCGCCGCCATCCTGGATGGCGCTCCTGTTGATGCAGACTTATAACAATAAGTTGTATCAGGCCACGCTGGCTGTGAGTTCCGCCATCGATTGTTTCATATCGGGCGGGCCGAAGCTGGAGGTGCCGCAGACGAAAAGATTGGCGCCGTGCTGGCGGGCGATGGGGGCCGTGTTGGTGTAGATGCCGCCGTCGACTTCGAGATGGTAGTTCATTCCGTGCGTCTCGCGCCAGTCGCGGGCTTCCGCGAGCTTGGGCATGGTTTCCTTTTCCATGAAGGGCTGGCCACCGAAACCGGGAACAACCGTCATGATCAGAAAGAGATCTACTAACGGAAGAAAAGGTTTTGCGGCTTCGAAGGGTGTGGCGGGATTGATCACGAGGCCGGCACTAATGCCCGCGGTCTTGATGCGTTTCAGCGTGGCTTCCACGTTGGTGTCGTAGCTGGCTTCGACATGAATGCTGATGTTGTCGGCGCCGGCTTTGAGGAAGCGTTCCAGATAATGATCGGCGCGGTGGATCATGAGGTGGACGTCGAGAAACATTTTCGTGTGCTTCCGGACGGCGGCGATCAGGGCGGGGCCGAAGGAGATGTTGTCCACGAAATTACCGTCCATGACATCGAGGTGGAGCCACTCCGCGCCTGCGGCTTCCGCGCGCCTCACCTCGGCTTCGATGTTGCCGAAGTCAGCGGCGAGCAGTGAGGGAATGATGAGCGGGCAGTGGTAATCCATGCCTTTCATTGGCCGTTTTCCGTGATGGTGCAAGGGGCAACGTTTCTTGACGCGGGGGCGCTTTGCCGCGAGCCTAGGACTCCGTTCAACCGACAATTGATCATCATGCGCCCGATATATTCCATCCTGATCCCGCTGCTCTGGGTGGCCGGACTCGTCGTTACTGCGCAGGGGCAGGAGGTGCGGCGCGCGTTGCCGGTGGACGATATCCCGACCCCTCGGGCGGTTCCGATGGAGCCAGCGAATCCCCCGGTGCGCAAACTGGACCTGGAGGCGGTCCCAAAATCCCGGAAGCCGGAGCCGCTGCCGGCATCGGAGCCTGCGGCACCACCGGCGAAGGCGGAGTTGAAGGCGGGATGGAAGACGGAGAAGGAAGCGCGCACGTTCACTTTGAGCGTGCCTGCGCCTCGAGGGCAGATCACCGACCGTCATGGCGTGCCGCTCGCTCAGTGCCGGGTGGTGCAGTATCTGGCGCTGAACTTTCCGTTTTTCGGCGAGAACCCATCGGATGCCAAGATTCTGGAGTATGCGGCCCAGCGTGTCTCTCAGGCGAACCGGCTGCTGCACAAGTCGTGGAACTTGACCCAGGATCGCGTGCTCACGCATTATAAAAACAGGCGCTGGCTGCCGCTGGTGTTTTCTATTGCCGATGGCATCAACGAGGAGCTTTCGCCTGAGCAGCAGCAACGGATCACGCCTCTCCTGCAACCGGGCAGCGGCTTGATGTTACAGTCAGCTTATTTGCGTATTTATCCGAAGGGTGCCTTCGCGTCTCACATCATCGGATATACTCGCAAGTCGCGGCCGCTGCCCATCGGTCCTATTCAGGATGGGGACGTGGTGTTTGAGGAGCAGGAGGGTTCGGATGGCCTGGAGAAAAGCTTCGACCGCGATTTGCAGGGAAGGCCGGGCTTGATCAATGTGCTCTTCAATCCTGATGGCACCAAGGTGAAGGAGGAGGTGCTGCGCCGCCCGATGCCTGGAAATAATGTCGTTACCACGCTGGATTACGATTTTCAAAAGTATGCCGAGGAGGCGCTGGCGAAACACACCACGGGCGGCGCGATGGTCATTCTGAATATTCGCACCGGCGAAATCCTGGCGATGGCTTCATTCCCGCTCTTCGATCCGAATTTGTTTGTGCCTTCGCCATCGGCGCGGGCCTACCAGCGTCTACTAAAGGACAAGACTTTGCCGCTGTTTCCCCGGGCGTTTCAGGGCGAATACCCGCCCGCCTCGACTTTCAAGATGATCGTAGCGCTCGCGGGACTGGAGAGCGGCACCATCACACAGCGCACGGCCTTCGATTGCGTCAATGCGTTTTCGGTGGGAGACCGTGTGTTTCACAACTGGAACAAGGATGGCGAAGGCGAGATGAACGTGGTCACTGCCATCAAGCGTTCGTGCAATACCTGGTTTTACCAGGCCGGATTGGCGACGGGCGGGCGAGCGATCACTGACATGGCGGTGCGCATGGGCTTTGGCGAACGCACTGGCGTGCCACTGGCCGAGCGCCCGGGCTTTGTCCCGACAGATGCATGGATGCAGCAGCATCTCGGGCACAGGAATCTCGGTGGTGACGTGGCCAATCTCTCCATCGGTCAGGGGCGCACTTTGGTGACGCCGCTCCAAGCTGCGCAGTGCATGGCGGCGATCGCGGACGGCACCGTCATGCCGCAAGTGCGGCTGGTGATGCAGATTCAGGATCTGAACGACCACGTGCTCCAGGCCTTCACACCCGCGGTGCGGCGGCGCGTGGAACTCAAGCCCATCGCGCATGACCCCGTGGTGAAAGGAATGATCGCAGTCGTCAACGGCGATTCGGGCACTGGCCAGGCTGCAGCTCTCGATGACAAATATAACTGCCAGCTCGCAGGCAAGACTGGCACTGCTCAGTGGAAGCCGAACGAAGAGCGCCGGCTAGCCTGGTTCACCGGATTTCTGCCCGCGAACGATCCCCTCTATGCTTATGCCGTTGTTTACGAGGGTCAGCCCGGCGAGGAAATTAGCGGAGGAAAAAAAGCCGCGCCCATCGTCAACGAGGTCTTTACTAATATTTTGAAAATCGGATCACCCGAAGAACCGCTGGTGCTGCTGGCACAAAACAATAATGCACTCAAGGCAATCGCGGTGACTGAAGAAGACGAGCAGTCCGACGGAACGGGCAAAGCCGAGTCCGAATCCGGCGGTCAGGAAGCTCCGCCCCTTCCACCGCAGCAAACTGAGGACCGGCGCGGGGTTGCCGGATTTTTCCGCAAGCTATTTGGCAAGTGATCCTGCAAAATTATTTGGAGAAAGCCGGAGCACACGGTAAGGAAATCACGGTTCCGAAGTAGTGAACTGACAGCACACATGCAGCTTCTCCTCGCCACGCTTTGCGATTCAGCCGCCGATTACCAGGGCAAGTTGTGCGTGCTCGGCGCCTTCGACACGCTTTGCGCCCCGCAGTTTCCCGTGGTTCATCCCCAGTGCTCGCTGGCGCTCCGGCTGCTCTTTGATCCCGAAGACCGGGGCCGGCATGAACTGGCCATCAAGCTGCAGGACGAGAACATGCAGGAGGTCATGCCCGCCTTTACACCGGTGATGGAGGTCGCGTTTCCTCAGGGGCAGGTTCCATTCGTCACGCGGAATCTCGTGCTCAATCTTCAGCGGCTGCGCTTTGAAAAGCCCGGAGTCTATCGGTTCAATATCTCAATGGATGGCAGCGCCGTAGTGAGCGTTCCGCTTCGGGTGACGCGAATCGAAGAGATGCGCGGCGCGCTGGGGCCGGCGGGGTAGGGAAGTCGGAAGTCGGAAGTCGGAAGTCGGAAGTCGGAAGTCGGAAGTCGGAAGTCGGAAGTCGGAAGTCGGAAGTCGGAAGTCGGAAGTCGGAAGTCGGAAGTCGG
>JANNQW010000055.1:0-2073 GCA_031400955.1 Verrucomicrobiota bacterium | reverse complement strand
TAATGATGAGGTCTTTCGGAGCAAGGACGGGTTGATGGATCTGTTGCGCGCGAAGCTGACGGAGGAGCCGGTCTATCCGATCATCCATCTTGAGGGCAAGGATGTGGAGGTGGCGTTCACTCACACCAGTGGTTACGGCGAGGAGATTTATTCGTTCGTGAACGGGCAGAATACCACGCAAGGCGGCACGCATCTGGCGGCGTTCCGGGAGGGCGTGGTGGCCGAGGTGCGCGAGTTTTACAAGAAGCAGTTCGATCCGTCTGATGTGCGGGGTAGCATCGTGGCTGCCGTCAGCGTCAAAGTGCAGGAGCCTATTTTCGAGTCCCAGACGAAAACCAAGCTCGGCAGTCTGATGATGGAACCCGAGGGGCGGAACCTGCGCACGCACATCGTCAACACGATCACGAAGGAACTCGACAACCACCTGCACAAGCACGCTGACATTGCGAAAGCCTTGCTGGAAAAAATCAACGCCAACGAGAAGGAGCGCAAGGAGATCAGCGGTATTCAGAAGATCGCCCGCGAGAGCGCGCGCCGCGCCAAGCTGCACAACAAGAAGCTGCGCGACTGCCGGATCCATTTCGACACCAAGGACAAGCAGCGCGAGGACAGCACGCTCTTCATTACGGAAGGCGACAGCGCCAGCGGAAGCATTACGAAGAGCCGCGATGTCACCACGCAGGCGGTATTTTCCCTGCGCGGCAAGCCGCTCAACTGCTTCGGTCTCACCCGCAAGGTCTGCTATGAAAACGAAGAGTTTAATTTGCTGCAGCACGCGCTGAACATCGAGGAGGACCTGGAGGAGCTGCGCTACAACAAGATCATCCTTGCAACTGATGCGGATGTCGACGGCATGCACATTCGATTGCTGATGATCACGTTCTTTCTTCAGTTCTTTCCCGAGATCATCCGGCGCGGTCATCTGCATGTTTTGCAGACTCCGCTGTTCCGGGTGCGGAACAAGAAGGAGACTTTCTATTGCTACAGTGATGATGAAAAGCGCCGGGCGATGGAAAAGTGCGGGAAGAATCCCGAGATCACCCGGTTCAAAGGGCTGGGTGAAATCAGCCCCGATGAGTTCAAGCATTTCATCGGGCCGAAGATCCGTCTGGAGCCGGTGTTGATGCCAGAGCACAAGAACATCAAGGAGCTGCTTACTTTTTACATGGGGAAAAACACGCCCGAGCGCCAGGATTACATCGTGCAGAACCTCCGTGTGGAGCAGGACATCCTCTTCGATGTGGAGCCGCAGCGCGATGATGTGCTGGCGTAGAAGTTCGAAGGACTTGTCACTTGGCGCACGGCAGCTCCGTCGGCATCGACAAAATGATGGGCGCTTTCATCCACCTGATCGTCCCGACGAACTCTTAATGCTGGCCGAGGAAGGCGACACCGATAGCGAGGACGAAATGCGAATCCGACAAGAGGCATTTCAACGGTTGATCGGCTTCATCGTGAAGGGCACGAAATTAAATCCCAGTAATGTCGCATCACGCGTGATGATCCTGGGTGCAGCCTTTGCACCCGGAGCGCTCGCCGCTGAAAATGGATCTGGCAGCATGGACACCACCTTGACCGAGCTGGGTAAGCGTCTGGGCCGGACGAGAGCAGCAGTAAGCGCTCGCGCCATCGGTCTAGCCAACGAAGTTTCACAGATGGGCGGGCATCGAATCAGATTCAACTTCCAGAGAAGTGATGGAACCCGCGACGCGAACCGCTGTGCCGCTATGGGTAACAGTTCAAGGCTAGGGAAG
Source organism: Verrucomicrobiota bacterium (assembly GCA_031400955.1). Lineage (GTDB taxonomy): Bacteria > Verrucomicrobiota > Verrucomicrobiia > Verrucomicrobiales > Verrucomicrobiaceae > VFKE01. The sequence goes on along the minus strand of JANNQW010000055.1, from coordinate 319 downwards.
TAATAGAAACCGCCGATGCTTGTCGCGCCCCGTGCATCGTGTAGGCTCGAGCCATGTCCGAAGCCGCACCGCACAAGTCCCACGCCACGCATTGGACCATCAGCATCGTGCTGGCGGTGGTGTTGTATATGGGGAGTGCTCATCCGGTCCTTTATTCCTTTTACGGCCCCAAGGGATCTTGGCTGCCGCGTTCATGGGAAGGGCCTGTGGATGCTTTTTATCGTCCTGCATTTTGGCTGCATTTTGGCTGTATACTCAGCCGCCCCTCAAGAAAATTAGTTATAGATGGGATGAGTTTTGGATGCGGATTCTGGATGTT
>JANNQW010000054.1:0-2332 GCA_031400955.1 Verrucomicrobiota bacterium | reverse complement strand
ACCTGTGACTCGCCCTTATGCGTTTTGTGTTTGCAGCCGGTCTAGCAGAAGGAGTGGCTGTCCGGGCATGAAGCCCATTGCGTGAGGGCGATGGGCTCCGGTTGGCATCGATTTGGCACGGTTGCCGGGCGTTGAAACGGGTCTGGCCCGAATGGCGCTAACTTAAGGTGGATTTGGGACGATTTCTGTGGCCTGCAATTTTCATTTCGTGACGTGGTTTTGTCAGCAGATGATAGTTCTTTGGCCTGCGCTTTTTTGCGCGGGGTTCTTCTCGTTCCGGGCGATGGGGAACGATGTCGTTAGCTATGACTTCGAACATTTTATCTAGCAGAACTTTTTGTTTGCGTGGCATACCTCGCATGGCTTCGAGGCTCGCGCTCCAGTGCCGAAGGGTATCGACAGTGCCTTTGAAACTCATCCGCGTGAGATCCACTTGATGCCTGATGGCCGCTTCTTGCATCAGTGCGCGGACGAGGTTGTAGGATACCGCGTGCATCATGACTTCCTTTTCCACCATCGCGGGAGTCTGGCAGCGCAGCACATCCATGCCGAGAGTGATTTTGATTTCACGGAAGTGGAGTTCGACGCTCCAGCGCTGAAGATACAACTCGCCAAGTTGTTGCAATGGATAGGCGACTGGATCGAGCAGCGTGGTTACCAAGGTAATAGTCTGAGTGCGGTGTCCGCGTGCCGATGCGGTGAGCCGGGTATGGCGCAGGATCATCGTGGCGGGAAGCGCGTTGAATTCTTCCTGCGTGCATCCCTTGGGGCACTGGACTGGCTTTTTCCAAGTGATCAATCGGTCGTTAGGGCCGAGCTTTTTGCCTTTGCGAAAGTCCACTTTGCGCACTCCGTTGAGACGCATCAGGGCGTCAATGCCGACTTGCGACATCTTCCAGAAGGCGTGGAACGAGCAGAAGCCGCGGTCTGCGAGGAGGATTTCGCCTTTTTTCAAGAGGGCCATAAGCTGGCCGAAAAGGATGCTTTCGTGGACGTGGATGCTGCTTTTTGCGAAATCGATCAGTGCCCCGCTTGCCAGTGAGAATAGTCCGACGACTCGCATCTGGGGAAATCCACATCCGGCCTTTTGGGACGATGGCTGTGGATATTTCTCTTGGTTTTCAGGCGTGTCCGGCATCGAGACGGTCGTTCCATCCACCACTCGCACATGCCGTCCAAGCCATAACTGCGAGGGCTGCACGCGTGCTTCAAGGCGTTCAATCAGGTGTTCGCCAATGCCTCGGATGGTTGCGGGTGCAAGTCGTTGGCGAGCCTTGGTGTAGGCGGCAGTGGAGGAGGATCCGGCTTTGGATTTCGGCGCGCGCAGCAGCCACCAGGCCTGCACCTTGCGGACGATATCGCGGCAGGAAGTTTGCGGGGCGAGGGTTTGGGCGAGGAAGGCCCAGAACGTCACATGCAGTGTGAAGCGGCGCTGGCGGCTGTTGGATCCAGATGAACGGCGGCGCAAAAGTGCATCAGGGATGAGGAAGCCGAAAGTCGCGAAGAAGTCTGATAGGGTGTTGAGAGCGGCGACTTCCCGGAGTTTTTCCTGAAGCCCGGAGAGAGCGTGGCGGCCAAAAAGAATTGAGGAAAATCCTTGGAAGAAAGGTGTGCTGTGCTGCATACCATATAGGTAATACTACCTAGCTAAAAGACAAGTAAAATCTTTTCAAAAAGCAAACATCCCGGTATCTTCCGGCGTCATGAAATCCCGCCTTCTGCGCCGCTACGCCACCTTGCAAAAGCACCTCGCCAGCATTGGACCGATCAGTCAGGGAAGCGTTGCGTTCCAAGCACCCAGCTCCTGGCGATGGACCTTCAAGATCAAAGGCAAGACCGCCTGTGTCGCACTGTCCGAAGAGCAGGCCGCACAGATGTCTGAAGCAATCGACAATCACAAACGCCTGGAGAAAACCGTTCGCGAAATGCGGGAAATCACCCAGACTCTAATCCTGGAAACCGTCCCTGGCGTCCGTAGGCGAAAGCCGCTCTCTGAAATCCCAAAAGCACGTTAAGTTAGCGCCATTCGGGTCAGGAGTCGCATTTCAACAAAACTCGCATCAAATCACGAGACAAATCACGAGAGACACAAACTATCAAAAATCTCCTTTCGATAAAGTGATCCTTTGGAAATCGTACGGTTCTGGTGGCACTTGCATTCCTTCCGGTTGAAGACTGCGGTCCGCGTTTTCTGTTGTTGAGATGTGAAGAGTCCCAAGACTGTCGGCAAGGCCAGACAGCCGGAGCGGGCATCCGATTCGTCTAGGATATCGGGGACTTGCTGGACAGGGAGCTCGAATCATCCCGTAGCTGCAAAAGCATTGCTCGGCAC
>JANNQW010000053.1:0-6161 GCA_031400955.1 Verrucomicrobiota bacterium | reverse complement strand
ACCGACGCCGCAGATGCTGGCGGGCATCGACATGATGGTGTTCGACATTCAGGACATCGGCTGCCGCAGCTACACTTACATCAGCACCATGATCGTTTCCATGGAGGCTTGTGCGGAGAATGGCAAGGAGTTCACGGTGCTAGACCGTCCGAATCCGCTGGGTGGTTTGCGTGTGGAGGGGCCTTCGCTTTCACCTTCGTGGAAGTCGTTCGTCAGCCAGGTGCCGACGCCTTATGTTCACGGCATGACCGCCGGTGAGTTGGCGATGATGGCGTGCGGCGAAGGCTGGGTGAAACGTCCGCATCTTCATGTGGTGAAGATGCAGGGCTGGGGCCGGAACATGGTGTGGCAGGACTTGGGGCTGGGCTGGCGGCGAACCTCGCCCAATATTCCCAATGCGATGTCGCCATTCAACTATGTGGCCACCGGAATTCTTGGCGGCGCGGCAGGCGTGGATGTCGGCATCGGCTGGGGCGAGCCCTTTGGCTATGCCGGTGGCGCGGGCGTGAATCCGCAGGCCATGGCCGAGGCTTGCCGGCGCATGGGCTTCCCGAATGTGGGGTTCACGCCGTATTCGCGTGGCGGATTCGGCGGGGTGAAACTCTCGTTCAACCCGCGCACTTCCGCCAGCCTCACCGCGCTGGATGTTTATCTGCTTGCCGAGATCAATCGCCAGACTCGGGGCGCGACTGTGGCCAGGCTGCGTGGCGATCAGCTTTCACTGTTTAATAAGGTCTATGGGAGCGATTCGCTCTATCGAGACCTGCGGCGCGGAGTCCCGGCCTCGCGCATTGTGGCCTCCTGGGCTGGCTTTGAGAACAGTTTTCGCGTGAGACGGCAGCGATATCTGCTCTATTAAGTCTGACTGTAACAAATCATCGCGGAACGATCCTCACTTCACATGGCAAAAAAAGCACCCACCAAAAAAGCGGCAAAGAAGGCAACAAAAAAAGCAGTCAGAAAAACTGTCACTGCTCTGACCATATCCGAGGGTGAACTCACAGCCCGGGCCGCTGCGGACTACGCCGATGCCAAAAAAGCTGAGGACATTGTCATTTTGGACGCGCGCGGCATTTCTCCGATCACGGATTATTTTGTCATCTGCACCGTGTCATCGCTGCCTCAGCTTCGCGCCGTGCGCAATGAAGTCTGGGAGAAGCTCATCGAGCATCACGGCATCCGCCCCTTGGTGCGCGACGACAACTTCGAGAGCATGTGGCTCATCCTGCACTACGGCGATGTGATGGTGCACATTTTCCTCAAGGAAAAGCGCGACTTCTACGCGCTGGAGGATCTGTGGAATGACGCGCCGCGCGTAAAGTGGTCGCCGCCCGGTCCGCCTGCTGCTCCGAAGAAGAAGGTCGCGCGGAAAGTGGCGAAGAAGTAGGTGATGCGGAAAAAGTGAAAAGCGAAAGCTTGGCATCACGTCACACCAAGAGCCGATCCTCGGTAAAGCGGGCAAGAATGGCGGAACGAGTTCTGTAATTTTGAGAGGCGACCTCCTATAATTTGCCCGGTTTAGACGCATTCTGATGTTTGTTTGCACTCATTTTCAGCGTGGTCGCAAACATTCAAGCAGAAAAGTCCGACAAAACACACAAAAATGTCGACTATAAAGCGCTACCCGTGCAAACTGACAAAATTGTTAACGACCCAACTGTTCGGCAAAGGTATGATCACGGTCGATCTGCAGACGTTCCACCAAAGCCGCGAAGGCGGCAATGTGACGGGTGTGATCTTTCTGGAGTTACAGGATGGAGCATTCCCTGCAAGCGGATGGTCAGATTTTCCGGTGATTATTCTCGGTTGGTGGGCGGACGCATTGCTCCAATTGGAGGTGCCCGAGAGACGCGAAGTGCAGTGGCTATTCATGGATGGGCCGCACAGTGTGATTCTCACCAAGACAGTAGGTGACATTTCGGCAGGTGCATTTGAGCTTTCACAGGTGCATGGTTCTCTGCGTGAGGCAGCGCAGCGTGTCGTCACATACTGCGATCAGCGCAGATTCCTCAGCAAGGACTTGGACTCGTTGCGCGACAGTGTTGCCAGAATCAAGGCGAACCAAGCGGTCCAGCGAACGGGAGCCAGCCGTTCTGCTCACATTGAAATACGACCGTCAGTGGCGGCTGACTCCCGTCGCTGACCTTTGCGTTCTGCAAGAATCTCTTCACCATGAAATCATTACTCCTTATATGCCTGTTGACCTGGCAACCCTGTTATGCTGTTGACCCGGATACGGATAGCTGGGAGCATCCGGAGCCGATTACTTACGCGTCCCTGCGGGCATGGCACGCACGAGGAGGTCTTGGAAAATATCACTGGCCCAAGGAGCACAAGGCTGACTTGAATGGTGATGGCAAGGACGAGGTGTTCCTCGGCGTAAGTGGGTTTGGACGGGGAATGGTATACGCCCTGTTCACCGAGCGGAAGGGGGAGCGGATTATACTTTCGGAGGAGGTTGAGGGAAGTCACAATTCATTTGAGCCAATTCCCGCCAAGAATAAGCCTTGGTGGGATTTCCGATCACTCCAACCAAATGGGCGCGGTGGACTGATCGAGACGATCTACGCATGGAATGGTAAACAATATACCGCGAAGTCGACACGTGAGATAACTGCCAAAGAACTCCACAACGATCAAGAAGATACAAATGCCGAACCAGACAGTGGTGCCAACCGGCGTAGCACGACTGTCCCGAAGGCAGAATCCAAACCCGCCGGTGGCACACCGTAACGTTAGGCCACTTCACGCGCATGGGCATTTTCACCGTCATCGTCTTTCTCGCTCTGAGTAGTTGGGTGCTCGTCGCGTTGTTCCGGCGGTTACGTCGTCAGCGTGCGACGTCTGGTAGCTGGCATGCCTTCGGGTTTCTCGTTGCGTGTGGCATAGCAGTCGGCATTTGGTGCGCGTTCTATTTGGAGTATCACATCGGCTCGCGTTACCGCATCGGCAGTTTTCCGATACCGATTGTTTTCTTTCATCTTGAGGACGGTCAGTGGGTTGATTTTCCTGTTCCCGAGTTTCAGGCGTGGGCAGCAGTGTTCACGAACGTCATCACCATCACAGCACTCGCCACACTGCCAGTTTGGTTGGTATCGTGGCTACAACACAGACATGAGAGCACACACAACGCGGCCTAACGAACATGGTTATCATTGCGCGAAGCCGCAATGATAACGGTTGTTGAACGATTCGCGGTCGAGTGTTCCTGGGCTTACTTCTTGACTCACGATGGCAAACCTCGCGGAATGTGGAGGATTCGGTTTGATGTAGTAGCCTGGGAAAAGCAGGCCTCGAGGCTGCTCATCAGGCCGATGCATTTATGATTCAGGCGCGGCTCACGATTATCGTCGCCAACGGTGGCAAGGTCACCACAATCGACCAAGGCATTCCCTGCCAGGGTTCCTGTTGGGCGGTCAGGCCAGCACCGTTTCCGAGATTGGACCCTGCATAAATCTTGCTATCGGTGTTCAAGATTTCGCGATAGTAACCACCTTCTGCAACGCCCATGCGGTAGCCTTCGCGCGGGACCGGCGTGGCATTGACCAGCACATAGCATTTATCGCCTGTGAGTGACTGGCGCACGTAGGTGAAGATGCTTCGTTCCCAGTCGTTCGCGTCCAGCCAGCTAAATCCTCCCGGAGCGTGATCCAGCGCATGCAAGGCCGGCGTGCCGGTGTAGAGCGCGTTCAGATCGCGCACCAGCTTCTGCAAGCCGGTGTGTTCAACTCCAAAGAGAACCTCCCAGTCCATGCCGCGCTCATGGTTCCACTCGCGCCACTGGCCGATCTCACCGCCCATGAATAGCAATTTCTTTCCCGGATGCGTCCACATCCACGCCAGGAACATCCGCAAGTTGGCAAACTGCTGCCAGCGATCGCCCGGCATTTTGTTGAGCAACGCGCGTTTCCCGTGCACCACTTCGTCATGACTCAGCACCAGCATGAAATTCTCATCATAGGCATAGAGCATCGAGAAAGTCGCCTCGCCGTGATGATACTTCCGGTGCACTGGGTTCTCCTGCATGTAGCTCAGAGTGTCGTTCATCCAGCCCATGTTCCATTTGAAGCCAAAGCCGAGGCCGCCGGTGCTGACAGGGCGGGAGACGCCACCCCAGGCCGTGCTCTCCTCCGCGATGATGACCGCCCCGGGATGCTGCGTATAACATTGCTGGTTCAGCTCTTTCATGAAGCCGATGGCATCGAGGTTTTCGCGCCCGCCATGGATGTTCGGCACCCACTGTCCGTGTTCGCGTGAATAATCGAGGTAGAGCATCGACGCCACCGCATCAACCCGGATGCCATCGATGTGATAATGCTCCAGCCAGAAGAGCGCATTGGCGATCAGAAAATTCCGCACCTCGTTGCGACCGAAGTTGAAGATAAGTGTGCCCCAGTCTGCGTGCTCGCCCTGCCGAGGATCCGCGTGTTCAAAGAGCGCCGTGCCATCAAACTTCGCCAGCCCGTGCGCGTCTTTTGGAAAATGCGCCGGCACCCAATCCACGATCACACCCAGGCCCGCCTGATGGCAACGGTCCACGAATTCGCGGAACTCGTCCGGATTTCCGAACCGCGATGTCGGCGCGTAATAGCCGACCACTTGATAGCCCCACGAGCCGTCGAACGGATGTTCGGCCACCGGCATCAGTTCGATGTGCGTGAAGCCGAGATCTTTTACATAGGGGATGAGCTGATCGGCGAGTTCGAGATAGGTCAGCCAGCGTCCTTCCTTTCCTTCGGACCGCTTCCATGAACCCAGATGCACTTCGTAAATGCTCATTGGACTGTGATACAAATCCTGTCCGGCGCGGCGGCTCATCCAGGCATCGTCGCTCCATTGGTAGCGCGTGTAATCCCAGGTCAGCGACGCCGTTTGCGGTCCGTGTTGGGAGAAGAAGGCGAACGGATCGCTTTTGTTAAACAACGCGCCGTTTCCGCTCACCATCTCAAATTTGTAGTGGGCGTTCAAACCCACGCCGGGAATGAATAATTCCCAGATGCCGCCTTCGATGCGGGATCGCATGGGATGCACGCGACCATCCCATGAGTTGAAGTCCGCGATGACCGAGACGCGCTGCGCGTTCGGTGCCCAGACGGCGAACAGCGTGCCCGCCACGCCATTGATCACTTTGGGATGCGCGCCCAGATGATCGAACAACCTCCAATGCCGCCCTTCGCGGAAGAGGTGCATGTCGAGATCACCGAGGCAGAGGCCGAACGCATAGGCATCCTCCTGTTTGTGAATTTTGCCCTCCTGTCCCTGCCACTCCAATTCGTAGGGCTTCTCCCACGCAGCTGAGGGGAGCACTGCCTCGAACAGGCCGTTTTCATGGAGCAGGTCCGCTTCGAATGAGCCACTACCGTCTTTCAAGATCACCTTTAGTGAATGCGCTCGTGGCAACATGGCGCGCACCGCCACCCGTCCGTCGGCAAGCAAATGCGGACCGAGATAGCTGAAAGGATCGTGATGCCGTGCTTCTAAAATCCGCACGGCGGGTTCACTGAGTTGGTTTGCGGTGTTGGGCATTCCCTCACCTAGCTTTTCTTCAGCAGGGGCTCAAGGTATTCCTTATAGATGCTTTCCCAGCCGAACCGGCCCAGAACCTCGCGACGGCGGGCATTGGCTTCGTCTTTCCCCACTGTAGCGACGATTTTCTTCGCAATGGCTGCGGGATCGTCCGTAAGCTTGAAGAAAGTGGCCCCGCCGTCCGCAAGTTCCCGGTGCGAGGCGATGTCCGAGCAAAAGACCGGGAGTCGGTGCAGGGCGGCCTCAAGAACTGGCAGGCCAAATCCCTCCGATTTGCTCGGGAAGATCAGCGCGTCAGCCAGTGAGTAAAAGGCTCGAACATCATCTTCCGTTGGTTCGAAGACATCGCCCGCGAGCAGGACCGCATCCTGCAGTTTCTTTTTAGCGATCAATGCCCGCACCTTTTCCGCATAATCGTCCGATTCGGGACGGTGCGGATCACGCGCCCCGGTGATGACGCAGACGGCATCCACGCCTTGCTTGCGAAGCGCGGAGATCACTTCGATGTCCAGTTCAAGATTCTTCCGCGCCAGCACCCGTGCGGGGTGGAACAGGACCAGATCCCGCCCCACGAGACGGTGCTTCGCGGCAAATGCCGCCACAATTTTTCCAAAGCCCAGCGTGGCGGGCACATC
>JANNQW010000052.1:0-21338 GCA_031400955.1 Verrucomicrobiota bacterium | reverse complement strand
TGGCGAAGAGGACGTGAAAATCGCGCGTGGCCAATTCAGCAAAGGTGGCGGTTTCTGGGACAGTCTGGCCTTGCTCAAAAAGCAGATCATCGTCAAGGAGGCCGAGGTCAAGGCGCTCGAACTCGTCGGCGGCATGAAACTCGGCGAGTCCGATGAGTTGCTTGGCGACGAAGTGGGAGCAGAAATCGAAATCCCTGATGCCGACAAGGAGATCAAAGTTTCAGCCGATGGCACCATCACCGTGCCGGCGGTCGCGTGCTACTCGCCACGCAAGAGTTCGGATCGCATTCTGTTCCTCAAGAGCTGGGATAAGGGCTATCAAATTCACTACAGCCGGCTTGGCCAGCGCCCGGAACTGTTCAAATACAACGTCGAAGTCCCGGCTGACTGCGAATACGAACTCACCGCCGTGACCGCGACGGTTTCCCCGGATCTCGAGGTTCTGGTGCGCGTCAATCGCGACGAACCCGTATCATTTGCCATCCCCTACACCAAGGGCCTTTGGGAAACCTCCAAGCCGCTGAAAGTCAAACTGACGCAGGGTCGCAATGTGATCAGCATCACCGCCCGCACTCCCAACCGCGGCGCGAGCATCAAGAACTGGCAACTCAAGCCGGTGAAGTGAGCGTTGTGCAAAATGAAATACCTCAGATCCGCTCTTCTAATTGCATCAGTGCTTTCCCTCACCGGTTGCGGCTCCATCTTCATGTATATGATGGGGGCTCGCGGCACTGCTGTGCCACTCAGTCAGGTTGCCTCTCTGTATTACAAGACATCTCCTGATCTGAAGAAGGCTTATGTTTTCTATTCGATTCCGGGTAGGATTGCCACGGGAATGATGGAAACGAATGGGTCTGTGGGCCAAGCCCGTGCAATTACAATCGGTTTCGGAGCCGTTAAAGACACCAAGAAGAATCGTGAAGAATTTGGCGAGGGAATTCATAGTGACTACAAGATCGGTGACGAATGGGTTGCCGAGTTTGACATCGGCGACAACGATCCTAGCAAGCCTCATGACAAGCAGATCAAGATCTACTACGGAATTGAGCGGCGTGATATAGACGAGCCCATACCATATCGCGGGATATGGCGGCAAACAGAAAAAGAGCAGAACAAGGCACTTCCATCGGCTCATTCATAAATTATCCTCTCTTTCAGTGAACGACCCCATTTCACCTCAAATCAATCCGGTTAATCTACAAAAAACTGTGGACGAATCAGATTCGCCCACAATTTATTGTGGCTAAACAACGTTAGGCAGGTATTAATCGTCATACGCAATGAACGCTCACGAAATCCCAAGAATGCTGCCCCAGAGCGAGCGCACCAATCCCGTTGAGGGACGCATCGTGTGGGCACCCATGAAATCCCTTTGGTTTATTTTCCACGCGTCCGTTGCCGTGATCGGTGGCTACCTCACATTTCGCTACGATGCCGTTCTAGTTTCTTTCGTCTTCACCATCACGACGCTTTGCCTTGGGCATTCCGTCGGGCTGCATCGTTTGCTCGTTCACCGCAGCTTCGAGTGCCCCCGTTGGCTTGAATATGTCTTTGTGCATCTTGGGACAGTGGTTGGTATGGGCGGTCCATTTCGCATCCTTTATATGCACGACATTCGCGATTGGGCTCAGCGTCACGAATCTTGTCACCGCTATTTCATCCACCAGAACCCCCTTTGGCTCGATTATCTGTGGCAGATTCACTGCGATATTCGCCTCGACCACCCGCCCAAGTTCGAGATTGAGCCACGCGTAGGCACCAACAGACTTTATCAGTTCATGGAGCGCACTTGGATGCTTCAGCAGCTTCCTTGGGCTGTTCTGTTCTATGCACTAGGCGGCGTGGCTTTTGTCGTTTGGGGTATTTCCGTTCGGATTACGGTTTCATTGCTCGGTCACTGGCTTGTCGGTTATATTGCCCACAACGCCGGGCAACGCGATTGGCACGTCAGCGGACACGCCATCCAAGGTTACAACGTCCCTCACATCGGTCTGATCACTATGGGTGAGTCATGGCACAATAATCATCATGCGTTTCCGGGTTCCGCCAAGCTCGGTTTGCGTCCGTCGCAGCCTGACCCAGGCTGGTGGGCGCTTTGCGTCCTTCGCTCAATCGGCCTAGTCACGAATCTCAAGCTACCAGCCGATCTTCCAGAAAGGTCGGAGCTTGTCTCAATCAACCCAGAAACGCCTAACAAGACGCTACATCCAACGGCGGGTAAGCTTTCTGTTTAAATTCGGGCTTTCATTCCCGCCGTGGATGAGCTTTTACGTTCGGTAACAAATCATGAAACTGTTTATTGCCACCCGTTGGGGAAATCCATACGAAGCTGATGGGCCAGATGGAAAAGATACAAATTTCCTTGTCCGTGCATCCGATTTTGATCAGGCAGCCAGACTGGCAGAGGATGTTTTGCAGCACTACCCCCTTCGCATAGGAGACAATAGAGCCGTCCAAGGGATTATTCATTGCATCCAACAGATTGGGGAAGACCCCACCTCTGAAACTCCTTCTGTCATCCATGGGCCTTGGATTGAGTTTATTTGCATCCGTGATTCCAGCTATGACATTTGGCACCGTGATGAACCCAACGGCAGATGGTTCAACACGTCAGAGGAGATGAAATCGAGAGAAGAGACCGAACAAGGTCACGGAGCCAACGCGCTACCGCGCGCGGCTCACGACTAACGTTCTGCAAAGAAATATAAACTAATCCCAATTTTTCCGCTCTCCGGTCCGGCTGCCGGCTATCTCAACGGCCATCACCCCAAAACAAATTTTTATCAGTCGTGAAATCCCTCGCCTTTATCGCCGCCGCCTTGCTCACCACGTTCATTCCTGCCTCGTCCGCGGAAAATGACGCTCGGATTTACATCCTCAGTTCCGTGGCAGCCGAGCCCGGCAAGCTGAACGAACTTCACGCCGCCATCCGTGACCGGCTCATCCCTCAGGCAGCGAAACTTGGGGTGACCGTCCTCGGCGTGTTCACGCCGCTGGAGAATCCCGAGGGGCGCGTCTTCTACGTGGCTACCTGCGCCAGTCGCGAGGCGCTGGATAAAGCCGAACAGGCTGCCGAGAACGATCCCGCGTTTGCAGAAACCGACGGGATCTTGGAAGACCTGGCCGAAAGCGGCAAGAGCTTGCCGGATCGTCTGATGCAGACGACCGATTTCTCGCCCGTGGGCGCGCCTGCGGCAGGAAAGGGGCCGCGCGTCTTCGAACTGCGGACTTACACCACCAGGCCGGGCAATCTCCCACTGCTCCACGCGCGTTTCCGGGACCATACCCTCGCACTTTTCGCCAAGCACGGGATGACCAACCTGTGGTATTGGCAACTCGTGAAGGATCAGGCGGGTGCCGACGAATCGTTAATCTACATGCTTGCCCACGCCAGCACCGACGCGGCCAAGGCTTCCTTCGAAGCTTTCCGCGCCGACCCGGCTTGGGTTGCGGCGAAGAAAGCCAGCGAAGAAAAAGGCGGCGGTTCGCTCACTGTGCCGAATGGCGTGAAATCGGTCTTTCTTAAAGCGACCGACTACTCGCCTCTCAAGTAGGCTTACAGGCAGCATTGTTCGACCCAGAGCAATACGCCGAGTAAGATATTGCAATTCAAGATCCCAGATTAAAGACGCAACATCCAATCACTAGGCTCAGAAACTAACATGACACACTATCTACAAAGTAGCGGACTCTTCGGCGTATTGGCGATTCTTGCTGCATTCTTCGTTGCGATTGCTGGTATTCTAGTTCTCTTGCTTACAAGGTCGAGGCGCATACATATATTATCTGTGATTTCAGCAGGGCTCCCCATCTTGGTAGGGGCCACTGGAACTCTAATTGGGTATTCCACCACACACGATGGCATCTATGGCGGCTCTATTGCACCGAGCGCCAGTATGATTGATGCGTGGCATTCCGAACTTGCATCACCGACGATTATTGGAGCGGCAACAGCGTTTCCGCTATTCGTCTTGCTTGGGGTTTTGTTTGCCTTCAGAACCAAGTATCTTCAGGAGAAACGGGTAAACTAACAAGAAGAGTCGAACAAGTCATGGATATCAACCGCTCATACGCTCTTCAATTTCATTTCTTAACCACCTCAATGAGGCGGTGACATCACATCTAACGTTGTGATCACCCGCGATTATTCAAATTCGAAATCTATATGAGAAAAATCTTCAACACTCCGCGCTCCCTTGTCTTGGCCGTCATCTGTTTTGTCATTTTCGGACTGCTTGCTCCGAAGGTCAGTGCGCAGGATGCCGCAACCCCTATTTCCAAGGAAACCATCGCGGAACTCGACAAGGAACTCAACGCAGCCAAGGCAGCCTCCCCGGAAACTCGCCAGCGGCTTGCCGTGCGCCGGGTCATCAGCACCGCCGAGGATTTGGTTGCGGCCCACGCGAATGACACCAGTCGCTTTCTGGCGCTCGAGTTTCTCTTCCGCGCCTACCAGCGACTGATCGCTCTCGACAAGGATGCGGAAAATCGAAAAGCCCTTCTTGAAATTTGCCGCGAGCTCGTCAAGGCGCCCGACGATCTCGCCGGGCTGCGCCTCGAAGCGGATCTTCTCCTTACGCAGGTCGAGCAGGCGAAACAAGGTGCCAACGCCGAGGTGCGCGCCAAAGCTTTGCGACCGCTGGTTGACCGCTACCTCAACACGCCCGTCGCGGCGAAAGTCCTGCGCATGACCATGCAAATGGCACTCGAACTCGGCGACAACCGGCTTGTCACCGACCTCCAGGAGATGATCGAGCAGCGTTTCAGCGCCGACCTTGAGATGATCGCGTTCCAGCGGGACAAGCTGGGCGGCCAGGTGCTCGGCGCGCCTTTCGCCGGCGTCTTCAAGAGATCGGACGGCAAGATGGTGCGCCTACCGATGGATGCTCTCGGGCGAACCACCATGCTGCTGTTCTGGTCCAAGGAAAATGGAGGCGAAAATCTGCTCAAGGGAATTGCGGCCGCCGCATTGGGAAAAAAAGATGATCTGAATGGCCGACTCGAACTCATCAGCATCAATCTCGATGATCTCCCTGATGCCGGCGAGTCGTTCATCCGTGGCCTGGGTGTGAATTGGCAGGTGCTGCATCTGCCGGGCGGTAAAAAGAATCCGATCTACAATGCTTTTGTCAGGGAGGATCCGCGGATCTTGACGATGAGTCCGACTGGATACACCGCCTTGATCATGGCTGGATCGGGCCGCGCGACCAAGGCCCAACCCGACGGCACACCCGACTACGGGCAGATGCTCGGATCGTCCTTAGCACGCTCTTGGACCCAGCCAAACTATGTTATGCAGCTCTCCTCGTTGTTCGCAGGAGACTTTCTGGTGTTCGATCCCGAGGGAAAATTGGATCCGACCTGCCCGCCCGAGCTCAAGGCTTTCGCCAAGGGTGAGAAGCCTCAGCCGCTGGCCCGTGTCGCCACATCCGTGCCCGAGGAAACTCTGCGTGCGATCCAGGACTCCTTCGTCGCTCCGCCGCTCCGTTATCGCCTGAGTCATGCGGACGCGCGCGCCAGCTACGGGAAAGCTATCGAGCTTTGTCGCAAGGCCATCAAAGACCACCCGCCGGCTCCGGATCTATGGATCGTCCGCAACCGACTCATCATCGCGCTGATGGGACTATGGAAAACCGATGCCGACCTCGGCAAGTTCCAGGAGGCCGTCACCGAAGCGAAGACAGCACTCGCCGCAGGCTACCCGCCGGGTTGCGATGTTGTCGCTCGCCTTTGCATCGCCCGTGAGGCGCTTCGCGACCCCGCAGCAAATTCGAAAACCGTCATCAGCCAGTTAGTGGCTGATAGCGGCGGCGACAAAGCGTCCGGCGCCGTTCTATCCGTGGCAGCCCTGCTTTCGCTCGATACTGCCGACCGCAAGAGCTTTGTGGATTACCGAAGGACCATCCTCAAGGATCACACCGAATACCCGATGATGTGGACCTTGACGTCCTTCCTGCTGGATCGTCATCACACCTACTGGTTGTTCCAGGTTCCCTTTTCGGCAGGTTGGACCTACGGTCGCCGCGAGGGCTACTTCCAGACCAAGGGCGACTCTGAGGAGGCTCAACGAATTCTACGCACTGAACTCAGCGCGGGAGAAGGCAAGCAGTTGAAAATTCCCGAGGATCTTGACAGCCAATGGACCGCGATCGTTTTTGCCAAGCCTGCTCCTTGGAACAGTAAGCGCGATGATGGACTCCCTCCTTCTCCCAAGAATCTGCTGAAATCCTTTACCCAGTTTGCCACATCGCGGCCGACAGGAGATGTGAAGGTTCTGCTCGCCTTGCTGGGCGGGGATGTCGAGTCCGCTCGTGCGGGATTGGATGATCCAAAGACTGCAAAAACTGCCAAGGATGCAAAGAACACGGTAGACTTCTCCATCGCCACAATTCCCGGAGGCATGGACAACCCGTTAGTTCACAGGCTCGGAGTTCTTGCCGAAGACAGCCAGATCAACACCGTGCTGGTGAACAAGGATGGACGCATCGCGGTGATGCTGTCGGGTCTGATCCATCAAGGCCGCCACGACGGGTCAACCATCCTCAACGTCGTCATGCGCGAAGATGAAAAAGCCATATCCGCCGCTCTGGATCGCGGCGACATTCAGGCGGCCAAGGACAAGATCTTCGCACTCGCTCCGCCTTTCGATCCGAATGCAGTCGACGCGAAAGGCCGCAAACTTCCCAAGCCGACCTACAGCCTTGCGCACCTCCGCGCCCGGGCGCGGGTCTACATGGCGCTTAAAGAATGGGACAAGGCCCTGGCTGACGCCGAGGAAGTCGTCCAGCGCCAGTTGGGCACCGATGGCGGCATGAGCCTGCGCACCGACGAACTCGACGCTTCCGAGCAGTTGAGGGATAGTATCCTTGAACAGCGTGCCAAGTTGAAAAAGTAACGATAGCCTCGCATGAGTGATCGACTCTATGAGTGGGCGAAATGCCCCATACTGGCGGCGCCGACACGGAGCTTGATGAAGCTTTTGCTCTCATACGCATCCCGTGATGAACCCAAGCATTCTGGCACACGTTGGGTGCTCCGCACTGGTATGATGCTATCGACCATCCGCTATCTGCAGCGTTCTTTATCTGCGGCTGGAAACATGCGCCCCTGAAATACTTTTGACGAAATGTAAGAACTCACTGGTGGAAGCGTAAGT
Organism: Verrucomicrobiota bacterium; assembly: GCA_031400955.1. Classification (GTDB taxonomy): domain Bacteria; phylum Verrucomicrobiota; class Verrucomicrobiia; order Verrucomicrobiales; family Verrucomicrobiaceae; genus VFKE01. The sequence continues at coordinate 14,182 of JANNQW010000052.1, read as the reverse complement.
CATACGGATACTTCTCAACTCAACCGCCTCTAACACAATGAAGATGCATCCTCAGTGCCAGGGCAATCACCCCGACATGACGGCCTCTCTAGGCCGCCGTGAATTTCTGTTCGCCGGTCTGGCTGGCGGCATCGGTCTCTCCCTGCCGCAACTTCTCCAGGCGGAATCAACGCTGCCAGATGTCGCCAAAATCACTGCGAAGGCCGACTCCATCATTCACATTTATCTTCCCGGGGGCATCGCTCATCAGGAAAGCTGGGATCCAAAACCATTCGCCAGCGCCGACTACCGCGGCCCGCTTTCCACGGTCAAGACCAAGCTGCCCGGCGTCAGTTTCGGCGAGCACTTTGTGAAGACTGCGGCCATTGCGGACAAGCTCTGCATCATTCGCTCCATGACCCACGGCGAGGCGGCGCATGAACGTGGCACGCACAACATGTTCACTGGCTATCGCCCGAACCCGGCCATCAAGTTCCCCAGCTTCGGCAGCATCGTCTCCCATGAACTTGGAGTGAGAAATAATCTCCCGCCTTACGTCTGCGTGCCCAACCTTCCAAATGAATACGCGCAGAGTGGTTACTTGAGCACCGCCTACGGCCCCTTCAGTCTAGGTGGCGATCCGGGCAACGGTAACTTCAATGTGCGCGATCTTATGATGCCCGGCGATGTGTCCGAGCAGCGCTTTGAACGCCGCCGCACCATGCTGGAATCGGTGGATGCGCACTTCCGCAAGTTGGAAAAATCCGACGCGCTGGATGCCATGGATACTTTCTATCAGCGCGCCTACGGACTGATCAGTTCCGAGAGCGCGCGCGGGGCATTTGATCTCAACAAGGAAAACGCGAAGCTGCGGGATGAATACGGCCGCAATACCGCCGGTCAGCGCTTCCTGATGGCCCGCCGTTTGGTGGAAGCGGGTGTGCGTCTGGTCTCCGTCACTTATGGGGGTTGGGATATGCATGCCAACATCAAGGATGGATTCGTCAAAGATGGACCGAACTTCGATGTCGCATTCTCCAGGCTCATCACGGATCTTGAAGAACGCGGCATGCTGGATCGCACGCTGGTCATGGTCACCTCGGAATTCGGCCGCACTCCGAAGATTAACAGTTCCAATGGCCGCGATCACTATCCGCGCGTGTTCAGTGTCGCGCTCGCAGGCGGCGGCTTGAAGAAGGGCATGGTTTACGGATCATCTGATGCGCTCGCCGGCGAGCCTGATGAAAATCCCGTAGGCCCGGAAAGCCTGGCGAAGACCATGTATCATCTCATCGGCATCAATGCCGAAAAGCGAATCATGTCCAGCGGCAACCGCCCGATCGACATCGTCAACGGTGGCACTGTTCTAAACGAGATCATTGGCTAGTGCGGATTCTGTGTGTTGTGGGCTGCCAGCCCGCAGTGTTATTTTCACCATGAAATTTTTTCCGATTCAGAGGCTGGTCTGGCTCGTGGCCGCGTTCAGTATCGCTGCCGCCGTCTCCCTCCATGGGGCGCTTCCCGTTTTTAAGCATAGCGCGCCAGATGGCGTGCAACGAGGCGTGGACAACAAGACCGTCATCACCGGAGAGCGACTCGATGACTTCGAGGGCTTCATTTTTTACTCGCCCGGATTCACGATGAAAACCGTGGAGAAGATTGAAAAGACCAAGGTGGAACTCACGCTGTCCGTCGCGCCAGATGTCCCGCTGGGCGGACACATGTGGCGGGTGCGCACCAAATCGGGCGTTTCCTTCATGCGCCAGATCATGGTGGGCCCTTATCCCAGCATGGAGGAGAAGGAACCCAATAACGGTTTTGAGACCCCGCAGTCCGTCAATTTTAACCAAACAATCGAGGGTGTGGCGAAAAATGAAGATGTCGATTATTTCAAGCTCACTGCGAAAAAGGGCCAACGCATCAGTCTGGAGATCGAGGGCATGCGGCTCGGCAATGTGGCCTTTGATCCTTTCATTGCTGTGTTTGATGGTCGGCGTTTTGAAATCGCCAGCTCGGACGATACCATCTTGCACCGTCAGGATGGCTATCTCTCCGTCTTGGCGCCCGCTGATGGCGACTACATCATCCAGGTGCGGGAATCGTCCTACCGCGGCAACGAAAATTCTCACTACCGCCTCCACGTTGGCAGCTTCCGTCGGCCGGATGTCTGTTACCCCGCAGGCGGGAAGATCGGCGGCACGCGAACTTTCAAGTTCATCGATCGCAGCGGCGAGTCTGTTAGTCAGGAGATGAAGTTGCCGCCGGAGCCTGATAAAAACTTCTTCGCCTACGTCAAGGAAGACCCCGCGCCGTCAGGAAACATTCTGCGCATCAGTCCCTTCGATGATTTCATGGAGCAGGAACCCAATGATGATTTTGCGCAGGCGAATGCCAGCGGCTTGGCCGCGCCCTGTGCTTTCAATGGCATTGTCGAGAAGGCGGGTGACGTGGATTGCTTCAAGTTCAAACTGGCCAAGGGACAGAAGGTGGATGTTCATGCTTGCGCCCAGTCGCTGGGTTCTCCGCTGGACACCATCATTTCAGTTTTCGATGGCAAAGGGAAAAAAGTTGGCGGGAATGACGATGGCGGCGGCTATCGCCGGCTCGACAGCAAGTTTAGCTACACCGCGCCTGACGAAGGTGAATACGCCGTCTCCATCACCGATCATCTGGGCCGCGGCGCGCCTAATTTTGTTTATCGCATGGAAGTTGTCACCGCGCTTCCCGAAGTGACATTTGCCTCGCCGAATTTCAATAATAACGACAGTCACTTGCGCCAGTTCATCGCCGTTCCGCGCGGGAACCGTTTCGCCACGATGGTGAACGTCACCCGCGTCAATGCCTCCGGCGACATGGGCTTCTATTTGCCCGGACTTCCTCACGGTTTGAAGCTGCTCACGCAAAAAATCTCCGCTGACCAGAATAGTTGCACGCTGCTGTTCGAAGCCGATCCAGATGCGCCGCTCGCGGGCGGGGCCGTCACGCCGCAGCTCACGCCGCTTGATCCAGCCCAGCATTTCAGCGGCCGGCTCGCGCAAACATTCGACATGGTCCGTTCCGGCAACACGATCTATTACGCTGAGCAGGTGGATCAGCTTCCCGTGGCGGTGATCGAAGAGGTGCCCTTCAAACTGGAACTGGAAAAGCCCGCGGTGCCGATGGTGGCCAACGGCCAGTTGGAACTCAAGGTTAAAGCCATTCGCAAGGAAGGTTTCAAAGCGCCCATTCATGTGCTGATGATCTGGCGGCCGCCCGGCGTGAACTCGCAGAGCGAGATGGACATTCCCGAGGGACAGAATGAAGGCGTGTTCCAACTTGATTCCTCGGCGGATGCCAAGCCCGGCACCTATCAAATGACCGTGCTCGGTCAATCGGATGGCGGTAAGGGATTGATGTATGCCGCTTCTCCGTATTGCGACCTTACGCTGGCACCGGCTTTAATTTCAGGCAGCATTCCGCTGACAGTGATCGAGCAGGGTGCTGCGGGTGAACTCGTCTGCCAACTGGAGCATGCTGCGGCGTTTGAGGGCGAGGCCACCGCGCAAATTTTTGGTGTGCCTGAAGGTGTTACGGTCGAGCCGGTGAAAATCACCAAAGACTCCAAGGCAGCCGTCTTCAAGTTCAAGAGCCTGCCCACTTCCCCAGTGGGCAAGCACACAACATTATTCTGCCAGGTGCAGGTCCCGGTCGCCGGCGGCCTGGCCATTCACCGCATCGCCGGGGGCACCACTCTCCGCATCGATCAGGCTCGCAAGTCGCCCGCCGCTGCGACGGCTTCCGCTCAAGTGGCGGCGACTCAGCCCTCCGCTCCCGCGGGCGAACCCAAGAAGCAACTCACCCGCCTCGAACAACTCCGGATCGAAGCCGGAAACAAGTAACTGCCACACTCCTGAAACACGCTTCGTTTGCGCGCGTATCCATTGCAACGTCCATGACCCGCTCATCCGCCATCCTCATCTCAATCGCGCTGGCACTGCCCGCCTTCGGCGCGTCTTTGCCGGAGGATGCGTTGCGCAAGCACAAAAACGAGGAGGAAATGCAGGCTGTCGCGCGTCTCCAGCAGAAGCTCAAGCGCATGAAGTCCATCGAGATCCTGCCGGAACAGTTCTCTCTGGAAACGAAACGCGACTGGCATCACGTCATCGTCTTTGCGCGATTCGATGACGACACGACACGCGATGTCACTTCGTTCGCCGAACTCAAAGTTGCCAACCCGCAACTGGCGAAACTTGAAGGCGACAAACTCACGCCGCTGGCCGATGGCGCAACGGAACTGCTCGTGAGTTACAACGGGCAGAGCGCGAAGGCACCCATCAAGGTAAGCGACGCCGCCAAACATCGTCCCGTTTCCTTCAAGCTGGATGTGATGCCGGTGTTCATGCGCAGCGGTTGCAATGTCGGCGGCTGCCATGGTTCCGCGCGGGGCAAGGACGGCTTTCGCATCTCGCTGTTCGGTTTTGATCCGGATGGAGATTACAACCGCATCACGCGGGAAAATCCGGGCCGTCGCGTGAATCTGGCGCTGCCGGACGAAAGCACGATCATCGAGAAATCGCTCGGCAAAGTGCCGCACTCGGGCAACCAGGTCTTTGAGGAGGGCAGTTTCTATCACCAGACGATGCTGGAATGGATCACCAACGGCGCGCCGAAGGATGCTGATAACATCCCCAAAGTCTCCGGTATCGAACTCTATCCCAAACAATGCCTTATGGAGGGTCGCGGCGAGAAGCAGCAAATCACGGTGCGCGCAAAATACTCGGACGGAACGGATCGCGATGTGACGCATCTGGCGGTTTTCACTTCAAACAATGACCCTGCTGCGGCTGTGACCAAAGGGGGGGTGGTAAAGTCCGGTGATCGTGGCGAAGCCTTCGTGCTCGCGCGCTTCTCGACCTTTTCGATGGTGGCGCAGATCATCGTTATTCCCGACGGACTTAAATACGAGCGCCCAAAACTGAAGGAGATCAATTACATCGACGGACTGGTAAACGAGAAGCTCCATAAGCTGCGTATTTTTCCATCTGCGCTTTGCAGCGATCAGGAGTATCTGCGCCGAACCAGTCTCGATATCGTGGGAGTGCTGCCCGGCGCGCAGGAGGTGAAAAAGTTTGTCGCCGATGCGAATCCGATGAAGCGCGAGGCGCTGGTGGACACGCTGCTTCAGCGCAAGGAATTCACCGAAATGTGGGTGATGAAATGGGCTGAGCTGCTTCAGATGCACAGCGCGGAGAACGATCAGGGCGCCTACTACAAGAACGTCCTGCTCTACTACAACTGGCTGGCAGATCGCATCGGAAATAACATCCCGATAAACAAGATTGTCGAGGAACTTCTCTCTTCGCAGGGAGGCACCATCAATACGCCCGCCGCCAATTACTGGCAAATGGAGCGCGAGACGCTGAAGATTAATGAAAACGTGGCCCAAGTTTTTCTCGGCATGCGAATTCAGTGCGCCCAATGTCACAATCATCCCTTTGATCGCTGGACGATGGGTGACTACTACGGCTTCGAGGCCTTTTTCACACAGATCGGCCGCAAGAAAACTGACGACCCGCGAGAGACCATTATCTTCAACAGCAAAGAGGGCGAGGCCAAGCACCCTGTCACCGGGGCTGTGGTCAAACCGAAATTCCTTGGGGGAGCGGAACCCGTGATCAAGCCCGGCGAAGACCGCCGCGTGGCTTTGGCCCGATGGGTTGGCGCGCCCGACAATCCTTACTTCGCACGGAACATGGCCAACATCACCTGGACACATTTCTTTGGCATCGGCATCGTTGATCCCGTGGATGACGTGCGAGTCAGCAATCCACCGTCCAATCCGGAGTTGCTCGACGCGCTGGGCAGGAAGCTTATGGAATACAATTACGATTTCCGCCGGCTCGTGAAGGACATCTGCACTTCAATGACCTACCAGCGCACCACGATCGCCAACGAAAGCAACGAGATGGACACCAGGAACTACGCCCGGGCGGTGGTGCGCCGCATGAGGGCCGAGGTGCTTGCGGACGCCGTCTCCAACGTCACCAACACACCGACTAAGTATCAGGGCCTGCCTTTGGGCGCCCATGCCGTGCAGATTGCGGACGGCACTGCCACGAACTACTTCCTCACTACTTTCGGTCGTGCCACCCGACAGACCGTTTGCTCCTGCGAAGTAAAGATGGAGCCAACATTATCCCAGGCGCTGCATTTTATCAACGGTGAAGCCGCCCATACGAACATCAAGCGCGGCAAGGTTGTTGCCGACCTGGTGAACAAGGAAAAGTTGCCAGACAAGGAGATCATTGATGAACTCTATTTGCGAAGTTTTGGCCGCGAACCGGACCCTGAGGAGTTGGATTTTGTGCTCAAGAAAATCTCCGAGTCTCCGGATGGCCGTCAGGCGGCGCTCGAAGATTTTTTCTGGGCCTTGTTGAACTCGAAGGAGTTTTACTTCAATCATTAAAGCGGTTTTAATAATTCTGTGGCCGTGAGCAGTGCCGCTGGAGTTTTTGGAGCGCACGCGCCCCGCGTGCTGAAGTCTGCGCCCTCGCGGACTTCCTGCGAATGTCCCCTGACGATATGACGCCATAATGGTATGCGTCTGGCCCTTCGCGGGGGCGCGAAGGGCGACACGCGGGGCGCGTGCGCTCCAAAACGCCTCGCATAAATGAAAATAGCATCGTGGAAACGGCCGCGCTATTTACTAGACTGCTCTAATTGCCGGACGTCCGCAGAGGTCACAGGACTCAATGGTGCGGCACATCCGGCCAGCTCGATCAATAACAGCGGTTGCGCGGATAGTAGCAGCGCGGACCGGAAGAATACGACAACGAATAGCTGGGATAAGCGTAGACGGGGGGCGGATAGTAGTAGGCTGGGGCGCGGTTATAATAAGTCGGGGCTGGGCGCGGGTAACCGTAACGGTAGTTGTCATCCGCAGAACCAAGCGCCGAGCCTGCAATCGCACCGATCGCTCCGCCGATGGCGGCACCTTCCAGCGGGCGACCGCTCTGGTTGCCAATGATGGCACCTGCGATTCCGCCCGTGGCTGCACCGAGCACGCCGCCTGTCGCCTGACCGGGACCGGCATAGTAGGGATACGGCGCTACACAGGAACTCAGGGTGAGCGCTGCTCCGAGTGTGGCACAAGCGAGGGAAGTGGATATTTTCATGGGGAAGCTATGGAGGTTCGGGGAGCTTGGACGTGCCGAGAGACGGAGTATTCAATCTCTCTGCACAACGATATATTGTAAACCTCCGGCCGTTTGTGACAGCGCCCTCAGGCTTCTTTCAAGGAGAAGACTTCAATTTTGTCAGGATGACCCTTCACCTCGTGGCTGCCGCGCGGTTCGAACAAGTCACGACCCGGCAGCCAGTCCAGCACGAACGCGGCACTGGCCAGCACGCCGGTGTTGAGCTGTCGCGTGAGACTCTCAATGCGGAAGACAATGTTTACCGCGTCACCTACGGCGGTGTTGATACCCTTGCCCATCGCTCCCATCGCGGCATTTCCAACATGCAGGCCGACCCGGCAATCAATCGAGATGTTTTTCTGCGTCTTGAGCATGAGCCGGGTGGGGGAGGTGCTAGACTCTTCTGAGCTGCGCAGCGTGCGGGCGGCTTCCATGGCTTTCGCCCGAATATCCGGCTCCGTGCCGTGCCAGTAGGCGAAGACGCAGTCGCCGATGAATTTGTCGATTGTCGCTCCCGCCTTGCGCATGATGGTGTTGCAGTCGGCATACCATTCGCGCAGGAGGTCGCCGACCTCCCCGGCGGTTAGTTGCGCGCTGAGTGCTGTGAAGCCGCGCAAGTCAGCCACAATGAGCGTCACCGGCCGGGTGACGAGCTTGACCGGTGCCTGCCGCAGCACCTGGGTGCTCATCCCAATCTCGGTCGCATCATGCGGCGCACCTTCGTCCTGGCAGAAAAGCAGAAGTTTGGTGCCGAACTGCACCCGGTCGCCGTCGCGCAGCACGCGCGCCGTGGTCAGCGCGGAATCGTTCACATAGGTGCCGTTCGCGCTCCCGAGGTCCACCAGCCAGAAGTGGCCACCTTCGCGCCGGATGGTGGCATGCTGCCGCGAGACACCGGTATCGTCGATCTTGATCGTCACTTCATCCCCACGCCCGATGAGATTGAATTCATCGAGTTCGTAAGTTTTGCCGGAGGCCAGTGCTTTGAGGTGCGTTCCCATGAGTCGTTTGACAACTTCTTTTCAACCGGACTCACGCATCAAAGTCAAGCCGCGGTTTGGTAATTGGCCACGTATTTTCACCGAGGAAGAACTGGCTGCTTGTTTTATAGTGCGAAATGGGCGCTGGCATGGGTGTGATTATGCATCATCTTGCCAGATGATGCGTTTGGTTGCCATGCAATTTTCCGTCTACCTTTTGGTGCCGGTGTTGTTTGCCCACACGGTGCCAACCATCACCGTGGAGGCGGAGTTCAGTTCCAGTCGAGAAATCACGTTGCGGGTGAATCTTGATCCGCGGCTGTTTCTCTCGGCGCAGCCCGCTTCACTCCCGCCCGTCCCCGCGACATGGTGGTTTGAGCAGAATGAAGAAGCGCGCGCTGCTTCGCTGGCCACGGCTCAGGCTTATATTGAAAAAAATCTTCGCTTCCAAGCAGGCGATTTTCGCATCGAGAGAGGATGGAAGGTGGTCGCCATTGACAGTGCGTCATCCTTTCCACTCGGTCCCAACAGCGCGGAAACCCATTTTCTGGCCGAGTATTGCGGTTCTCTGCCCGATGATGCGGGTGAATTCAAAGTGACGCTGGATCAGCGCGCTGCCGTGGGACTGATTCTGCTCAACAGCACCGAGGGCAAGCCGGAGCGGTATCCACAGGCGATTTTCCCAGGCGAGTCGAGCCGTGGATTCAAGCTGCCGGAGCGGGCAGAATCGGCTGTGGGACCTGCGCCAACCATAGATCATTTTTTGGCACCGGTCGGTTGTTGTGATGGAGTTGCAGAGTTTTGTCTGGCTGGATCACGCCACTTCGCGGGTGATCATTTGTTCGTTGCGCTGGCGCTGGCGGCATTGTTTCGCGGACGTTTTATTTCTGGTGCGGTCATGATCGCTGTGTTTCAAGCAGCTCACATCATCGCGGCGCTGGCAGTGGCGGGCGCTTGGTTGCCGGCTGCGCCGTTCTGGATGCAGGCTGCGGGATGGATTGCACTGGCGGCGGGGTTTTTACTGTCGCACCAGCGACAACTGTTCCGAGCGGCAGCATGTTTTTCAGTCGCGGGTCTCTGTCACGGTCTGAATGTGCCGCATCTTCATCTGGCGGGAACCGATGGGGTCGCCGTTCTCCGTGATTCCGGACTGACTGGCGCGATGCAGCTTGCGGTGTTCACTCTGGCAAGCCTGGTTGTGGCCATGATTTCGCGCAGGCGACAAAGTGCCTAGGCCAGCATGGATTCCTGCTGGGTTAAACCTGAGCGGCGGGCTCTATCTTTCCCTCCGGCGTGATGGTCATTCCGACTGCGGCAGCAGCCTCGGCTGCGGGACCACCAAAGCCCAGGAGCATGGCCACCTCGTCCTGCACGCTTTCAATTTCATCGAGCCGCAGTTCTGGGTCGCGAATGATGAAGACCTCGCCCGTCTTGCGGTGCTCGTAGATGAGCATCCGCCCCTGTGCGCCTTCCCGGGCTTCCTTGGGCATGAGGAGTTTTTTACGCTCCAGCATCAAGGTGAGAATGTAGCGCGCATTTTCAGTATTGGGCTGGTCGTCCTCGCAGAGTTTGCGTAACAGGTTTTCTGCGCTCTCACGACCGGTGATCTCCGGCCGGGGCGGTGCGGTCTCGGGTTTGACGTATACTGCTTGCCAGGAAGAAAACGGTGCGCGTTCAGCGGTTTCTTCAGTCCAGGCTTCCGCACAAATATCGCGGCGGATGAACTCGCCGGTATCCGTGTCGAAATGGATCGCGGTGTGGAAGTTTTCCCCTTCGATAAAGGTCCGTCCGGTGCGGGCGCATTCGTGTGAACAGGACTTGATGTTCCAGGCTTGTTGCATTGGTTTCGGATTAATTTTGCACTCGTGGCAGGCGTTTATCCATGAGGCGCTGCCAGAGATTTTTCAGGCGCTCGAACTGAAGGCGCCAGTCCACGAGATATCTCGGCAGCTCGCGGTTTTGCGAGCGCAACTGGTAGAGATACAAGCCCACGCCCCCCAGAATGAGATGCGGCATCCAGACGGCGAGGAAGGCGGGCATGTGGCGGCTCTTGCCCAGGTTCAAGAAGAGGTGGTCGATGAAAAGCAGCGTGAAGAAAATGAAGATGGAGCCCGCAACACCGCCCAGCATCCCGCGGCGCGAAAAAACGACGCCGAGCGGCGCGGCCACCAGCACCACCACGAAGGCCTGCAAGGGGAGGGCGAAACGATAGAAAAGGTGCGAGATGTAGGGTGCTAATTTCTGCGATCCGTAAGTGCGGTTGGCGCTCAGATAGGAAATGAGCTGGGGCACGCCGAGAAACTCCGGGGAGAGGGAGTTGCTCATCAGCATCCAAGGTGTTTCATTCCAGTCCGGCTGATCCAGCCGGTTGGAGCCCGCATCATTCTTGAAGTTTTTCATGCCCACGATGACGCCGTTCTCGTAGGTAACTTCCGTGCCGTTGTTGAAACTCCACACGTGATTCTCAGGCCACCAGGCGACACTGCGCGCGAACCAAGCCTTGACCAGATGTCCCTTGTCATTTTCTTGGCGCACTTCGATGCGGCGCATCCGCTCCTTGCGCAGATCACCGGGCACGACACCGACGAACCAGGTGCGGCGGTCCTCGTTGTTGCGGTAGACCAGGCCCATGACTAGGATGTCCTGCTTCATGTGCGCTTTCACGTCCTCCAGCAGCTTCTTCTTGTTGCCCTCCGCCATCGGCGCCCAGTGATAGTTGGCCACCACGCCTAGAAACGATGCATAAATGCCTACGATAAAGAAGGGACGCAATACCTGGCCCAGGCTGCGACCGGCGCCCAGCATGGAAATAATCTCGTTGGCTCGTGACATTTTTCCCAGGGAATAGAGCGTGGCCAGCAGCAGCGTGACGGGGGCCACTGTCACATAAATCGTGGGCAGCAGCTTGATGTAGAAGAGGAGGACATCACTCCCGCTGATTTCATTCTCGCGGAAATCCTCCAGGTGATCCTTCAGATCCATCACGATCCATAGCGTGGTAAATGCCACGAAACAGAAAAGCAGCGGCTGGAGCATGTTGCGCAGCGCATAACGCTCCATGATCCGGCAACGAATGTAATACAGCATCGCAAACGGCGGCGACATCAGCAGCCCCACCATCAGGATGATCTGAATGGCAAAGGCGATGTTGGAAAACTCCTCGCCGATCACTCCCACCCGGGATTGCTCCCAGCGGTCGTAAAAGTTTGTCGCCAGCGCCCATAGCGTAAGCACGGCTGACGCGATCCAGGTGGGGCGCAGCATCTTCTGCACGTCAGGAAACGCACGGATGATGTAGGCGTGATAGACCACGCCGCCGATCAGGACAGTCAGGCGGAGATAGGACAGCAGGTAGAGGAAAACATACGCTCCGATGGGCGGAGGCATCCAGTCTTTGGGCAGATCCATGACGTTCGAAGGCGTCTGGGGCGCGAACGCCTCATGGTAGCCGGCTTGAATGCAGAGAAACATCACTCCGGCGGCCCCGATCCAGACGCAGCTCATCGCGTGTGGTGCGCTCCGCAGCCAGCGCAGGATGACGCTGAGAAGGTTGAGGACGGGTTGGAGGAACTTCATTCGATGCGGAAAGCGCTCAGCTTTCAACACCATGCGCGCCGCGTCAACTCGTGATGCATCTTGCACCCCACTCGCGATGCGCGTAACACAAGCGATGATTCAGCTTGCGTCCGACGCCGAAGGAACCGCCGCACCCGCCTCGCTGGTGGAGCGCATGGCCACGGCTTTCTCGCGGGATGGCGCGCTGGCCAAGTCGCCGGATTTCGAGTTTCGCTCCCAGCAGCAGCGCATGGCGCGGGTCGTGGCCCGCGCGCTGGAGGTGAACAAGCCGGTGGTCATTGAGGCCGCCACCGGCGTGGGCAAGTCGCTGGCCTATCTGCTGCCAGCCGTGACCTTCGCGCTGGAAAACGACCGCAAGGCGATCATCTCCACTCACACGATCAATTTGCAGGAACAGCTCATTCTAAAAGATCTGCCGATCGTGCAGAAAATCGTCGGACGCGAATTTCGCGCGGAATTGCTCAAGGGTCGAGGCAACTACATCTGTCCGCAACGGCTGGAGAAGGCCATCCAAGGTGCGCAATCGCTCTTCACATCGAGCGAGAATGTCGAACTGCAGCAACTCTGGGAATGGTGCCAGAAAACGACCGACGGCACGCTGAGCGACATCGAATTCACGCCCTCTCCCAAGGTATGGTCCCAAGTGTGCAGCGAAGCGCACCTCTGCACGCCGCGACGCTGCGGCACCACGCGCTGCTTCTATCAGGCCGCCCGCAAGCGCATCGCGGAAGCGCACGTGATCGTGCTCAATCACACGCTCTTCTTCACGCTGCTGTCGTCGGTAGAGGAAACATTGCCGGAAGATGCCAACTTTATTTTCCCTCGCGACTTCCTGATCGTGGACGAGGCGCACACAGTGGAGAACGTCGCTGCGCGCGCCTGCGGCCTGCGTTTGTCGGAATCGGGGCTGCGCTTTGAATTGCAGCGGCTATATAATCCGCGATCACGCAAGGGCCAGTTCGTGCAGCACGGCGATCCCTCCGGCGTGCGCGCGGTAACGGATGCGTTTGAAGCGATGGATACTTTCTTTCGTGCGGTCGAGGCTTCGTCTCAGTTTCCCAGTCAATATTCGCGCGAGTATCGCGTGCGGCAGCCGGAATTCGTGGATGATACACTGAGCTTGTCGCTGATGAAGATCGCCGAGCGTTCCATCATCTGCGGTGACGAAGCGCGCAGTGAACACTCGCGGCTCGAGTTTCACGAGATGGCCAAGCGCCTCAAGGCTACGCGTCAGACGCTGACGGCGTTCCTCGATCAGGACGAGGAGGGGCACGTCTACTGGGTCGAGCGCGGCGGCGGCGAAAACAAGGCGATCACTCTGCAAAGCGCGCCGGTGGATGTCAGCGGGTATTTGAGCAATCTTTTCTTCCGTGGCGACCGCGCCTGCGTGCTCACCAGCGCCACGCTCGGCGTCGGTGACGGCGAGGACTTGGCGTATTTCCGCAAGCGCGTCGGCGCCATGCAAAGCGCTTCGGTCAAGCTGGCCAGCCCCTTCGATTTCGAGACGCAGATGAAATTGTATCTCGTGAAGAACATCCCCGCTCCCGGCACCAAGGAGCACGAGGCCGCGCTGCCGGAGTGGATCCAGCATTTTCTGGAGCTGTCGCAGGGCCGCGCGTTCGTGTTGTTCACGAGCCACACGCAGATGAACAATGTGGCCGCGTGCGTGGAGGAGTTCTGTCAATCGCGCGGCTGGACGCTGCTGGTGCAGGGCCGCAAGCTGCCCCGGCACCAGATGTTGAGCGAGTTCAAGCGCGATACGCACAGTGTGCTTTTCGGCACCGACAGCTTTTGGACGGGCGTGGACGTGCCGGGAGATGCCTTGAGCAACGTCATCATCACCAAGCTTCCCTTCGCCGTGCCGGATCATCCGCTCACCGCCGCACGTCTGGAGCACATTGTGGAGGAAGGCGGCAACGCCTTCACGGAATACTCCGTGCCCGAGGCCATTCTAAAATTGCGTCAGGGCGTGGGCCGACTCATCCGCTCCAGGAAGGACAAGGGCATCTGCGCCATCCTCGACAACCGCGTGCTGAGCAAGCCTTACGGCAGATCGTTTCTCAACGCGCTGCCCAAGTGCCCGATAGAGGTGGTTTCGGGAAAAGTCTGACCGGCTTCTACTCGTTATACTCTGTATAGAGTTTCGCGCAATAGGATGACTGAAGACTGGATGGGTATCGGGCCAGCCCGGCAATGTGTCATGGGGGTTAGCACCTGAAAGCACTGTGGTGACTGAACGTAAAAAAGGAATTGACTCAACTTTGTCGGTGTGTTTGTATCGCAGACGTTTTCTGAGCTACAGCACTCAAAAAAGATAGAGGCAGCAAACAACCGTCAAAATAACCCGCAAATATATGAAAAAATTACTACTATTGCCAGTCATATTAGCAGCGACCCTGCTCGGATCGAGCGCCAACGCAGGCGCAGCGCCCCCGCCATCCATCATACCCGACGACGGATGTTCGATAAACT
>JANNQW010000051.1:0-3975 GCA_031400955.1 Verrucomicrobiota bacterium | reverse complement strand
CTGTCTCGGCAAACGGGCATCTTGCCTGTTCTGGAAAAAAGCCAAACGCAGTGCTGTGAAGGTCGCCGAGAAGAGCGCGGAGAAATCATGGCGATGTTGAACGTCCGTGCTGGGCTTCACGCGACAAAAATGAATCTGCAGAACAGGGTGAATTCTGGAAATTTATTACGGACTCCAACTCCCCGCCGAGATGTCCCGTTCCGACATGAACGGCGCGAATGAGGGCGAGAGCGTCTTCAGCCACTCAAACAACGTCGCACCCACCGTCCTGCTGACTGGGCCGCAGAAGCTGAGGAAAATGCGGAGTTTCGGGGAAGTTGGCATGACTCCAGAACCCAAATGGGATCTATGAGTTCCTTGCCGAGTCAAATTCCAGCGATTTTGTTGAAATGCGCCAACCAACCCCATTCACGGCTAAGTGAGCTGCATGTTTCGAAGCGGGAACCGACGCCAGAGATAGTAGGTCGGAGTCTTGCCAGCGTCCTCCTAATGCCCAGCAAGGCCACGCAGGAGGAGATTTTTCACTTCAAAACTGGACACCGTTAAATGACAGAGCCGGTGCCTATCGGCACCGGCTCCATTGATGAGCGGTTATCCGTTAAGCGTGTTACTTCGCGGGCTTTGTCATGGCGGGCTTCATCACCATCCCGTTCATGTCCATCATGTCCCCATCTTTCATCATCATTTTACTGCCGTCCTTGGACATCACAGCTCCGTCCATCATGACTTTGCTACCGTTCTTCATCATCATGTCCTTATCCATCATCATGGATTTGCCACCCATCATCATCATCATTTTACCGTCCTTCATCATGACGTGATCTTCCATCATGGCAGGCTTCATCATCATCCCGTCCATCCCCATCATCTCGCCGTCTTTCATCATCATTTTGGAGCCGTCCTTGGACATCACTGCGCCATCCGTCATGACTTTGCTGCCATTCTCCATCATCATTTCTTTCTCCATCATCATGGATTTTCCACCCTTCATCATCATCATCTTGCCGTCTTTCATCATGACGTGATCTTTCATCATCGCAGACTCCTTGGCGTCCATCTGTGGTTTCATTTTTTCTTCTTTGCTGAATGCCGGTGATACAAGAGCAAGGCAGAGAAGCGAAGCGAGAGTCACGGTTTTAGTATTTGTTTTCATAGTTTTGTGTTTGTTGTGTATTGTTGGGAAATTTTTGGGATGAACCAGAGTGTGTGGAATGTGTTGTGAGCTTACGCAAGAGCGCTGCGGGAGACTTTTATTCCCCGGAAAATGACTTATTTGAAAATATAGGCTCACGAGGCAGAACGGGTCTTTGAATTGCCATCCGTGCCGTCGCTTTGCATACCGCGTAGGTGAAACGGCCTCGGGCGAATTGCCACCCAACAGGTCACTGCCACAAGGCCGAGCGCTGTGTATGACGCGATGAAGAACGTGTGTGGGAGTTGGCGCAAATAGACCAGTTTGCGCAGCCAGTGGGCGACGAATGTTCCGTCGTAAGTCGCCTGCCCTGCCAGTGCGCGCAGGCTCATTTCCAGTGTAGTGAATGGGCAGGCCACGCCGAGCCACACTTGCGCGACTACCACCCAGATCACGGTGAGATGGATCGCCCGGAACCACGGATTCCTGACCCACGGCCAGTCTCGAAAACCGCCGCAGACGGTCAATATGAAGCCGAAGACGACGAACCCGATGAACGCGAAGTGCGTCACCAATATCGTCTCCGCCATCATGCCATAGATTGTGCGCAGGTCCATGGTTTCAGGTCGGCATTCGGTTCGGCTCTGGTGCCGATTCGATGCGATGAAATTTCTTTTCCTCTGAAGGCCGGTGAGAAGACCGATGTGAGGCCCGGAGGGCGGGGAAATCGGGGTTAATCACGGCGGCCATGCGCGGGATGGGTCACTTGTTATCTTCCACCATCTTTTGGCGTGCGGCGAGATAGGAGTCGAACTCCGCTTCGCTGGCAAACACGCCCACGCCGGGAAGGGCCTTGATGATCTCAAAGACTTCGTTGATCTGCGGTTGCATGTTGATGAAGCTTGCTTGACCGCCGCGTTCCTTGAGCTGTTTGCGCACGATGGAGAACACACGCAGGCCAGCGCTGCTGATGAATTTCAGATGGACCAGGTCGAACACGAGGTCCTTGCCGCAGCGGGCCAGCAGCGGTCCGATTTCGCGCTCCAAATCAGGAGCTGTGGCGGTGTCGAGGCTGCCGATAAGTTTGACGGTGATGGTTCCGTTGTTTTGGGAACCGATGTTTTGCAGGGCTTGGATTTCAAGTGGCATAATAGTAGTTGTTCAGAGATGTTTTGCGGGCGGTGGAGAGATTAAGTGCTTAATCAGACGAAGTACGTTTTCACTGTCCTCGCGGGCGTAGGACATTTCATCCGTGTAGCGGCGGACGAGAAAAATTCCCCAGCCGCCTGGTGGGGCGTCGTCGGCAGGCTCGGGTTCGTCGGCAGGCTTCTGGGTGGGATCAAATTCGGGACCTGAATCTCGTAACTCGATGGTGATTCCGGTGTCTTTCATGTCGAAGCTTACATGGAAGGTTTTTTCCGGGTCACGGAGCAAGCCGTGGTTGACGATGTTGCTGGCGCATTCTTCGAGCGCGAGCGTGAGTCCGAACAGGACTTTTGAGGAAATTCCTCCGGCCTCGCCACATTCCTGCAACGCCTCCACGGCGCGCATCACTTCCTCGGGTGTCGCTTTGAGTTCGAGCTTCACGGTTGTTTCGCCCTTCCGCTAGAAACTCCAATTTTCAGGGTCAGGATCGCGATGTCATCCGATTGCGGGGCACTGTCGGCGAAGGTGTGGACTCTCTTGAGAAGGGCGGCGGTGATGTCTGGGGCAGATTGTTTCGCCAGGGCTGTCGTGTCGGCGATGAGCCGGTCATCGCCATAACATTCGTCCCGGGGATTGAAGGCTTCGCTCACTCCATCGGTGTAAAATATGAGGGTGTCACCCGGATTCAATGTTAATTCCGTGCGCTCGAATTCGAGCCCCGAATCGAAGCCAAGGGCAGTGCCTAGATTTTTCACCGCCCAGCAGGGAGCTTCGCCATCACGAATCAGCACCGGTCGGCAATGGCCACCGTTGGCGATGATGAGTCTGCCGCTCGCGGGATCGAACACCGCGCAGATGAAGGTCACGAACATGAAGGACGGGTTGTCCTCCGAGAGTTCGTCGTTCAGGCGGGCGAGAATCAATTCCGGTTCGACGATGTCGCGTGCGAGCAGGCGCGCGAGACTGATAGCCCGGACCATGAACATCGAAGCCGGGAGGCCCTTGCCGGAAACATCGCCGAGAAAGACCACCAGTCGGTCCTTGGCCGCCGCGCACACTCCATAAAGATCGCCACCGACCTCGCGGGCGGGTTCGAGGACGGCGCCGAACTCGACACTATAGGTTTTCTCCAAGGAGGAGAAATCATGCGGCAGCATTCCCATCTGGATTTCCCGGGCCACCCGCAATTCGCTGGCGATCAGTTCCTTAACGGCATCACTGTAAGCCTTGGCTTTAAGCAGCGAACGCACACGCGCTCTCACTTCGAGCATCTCAAAGGGCTTCGTTAGATAGTCGTTCGCACCTGCCTCGAAGCCGCGGGTCTTGTTCTGCACCTCTTCCAGTGAGGACAAAAACATGATCGGCACATCGGCGGTCTCCGGCATTTGGCGCATGCGGCGGCAGACTTCATAGCCATCCATGCCGGGCATCATGATGTCCAGCAGCACCAGATCGGGCGGCGTGCGTGTGGCGATTTGCAGCGCCATCTCGCCATTCATCGCGAGGCTGAGTTTGTGATCTGCCTTCAAGCCTTCGACGAGGATGTCGAGGTTGGCCTTGGCGTCATCAACGATCAGGACGCGGCAATCGGAGAGTTTTTTCATGGTGTTGAAAATGCCTGTATCGCCTGAGCCAACTTTGCCTCGGCATCGGGGAACGCGTAGTTCTGCACGAGTTTCTCGAAATCGGCCCACGGT
>JANNQW010000050.1:0-13159 GCA_031400955.1 Verrucomicrobiota bacterium | reverse complement strand
TGTCCGCCACGTCGGTTCGCGGCATCCAGACCTCCGTCTGGCGGATGACACGGTGCTGATGACTTACTTCCACGGCTTCAACCGCAGACTCACGTCCCAACGCCCAGCCGCCGATATCGAGCGAACAGGAATCACTTTGGGTGCCGGCAGCGGGATAATCGAAATGAAAGCCGAGCAGCGGCTCCAGTCCGGTGCTGGCAGGGATGACTTGGGTGACGGTTGCCTTGTTCATGTTGGCTCGGAGGGTTTCCCTACATGCGGGCAACGGGAGATCAAAAGCATTTCAATTCAGTGACTGCTGTAACCGAAAGCCTGCAGAGCCTCGCCCAGCAGTTCGTCGCACAAGGCCTTGTCTGCGGGGCTCATTTCCTGCCGCCAGCGTCCGATGGAGCGGGCCTGGCCACCGGAAGTCCGGTGGCGCTCCATGTCCGGGGCTGTGGTTTGGGCTCGGGTCAGCCAGTCCTCTGTCTCCGCTGCGCTGCTATTAAGACCGAGGTAGGCCAGAAGGCTTTGCAGGGTCTCCAATGGTTTCGTCATGAGTTCCTCATAACGCACCAGATGAGCCTGCCCACCGCGTGACTTCCAGCTTTCCAGGAGGTTTCTTGTCTTTAGGCTCATCCACTGAATCTGTTGCGCCAAAGTTGCCTCAAGTCCTTTTCCTTTGGCATGGTGGAAGGACTGGCGGGAGCACACGGCATCGCGAAAATCCCGCACCAGGAAGATATGCTTCATGCCAGGGCAAACTTCGGCAAAGAGCGCTGCGACGTGACTCATGGTGTAGATTTTTTCGGCATAATAACAAACGGATGCCTTGCCCTGGCTGGCCGCGGCCGCCTGGTGAAAAGCATCAATGGTCTGCAAGCTGAAGCTGGCAAAGCGCTCCACATATTCCCGGCGCAACCAGTTGTGCATCCGGGCCGCGTCCTTCGGGCAAAACAGAGGGAGGGGGCTGATATCCTCCCGGGAATTGCGCATCTTCTCCATGTCCGACTGCTGCGGCGGATTGCAGGGCGTGGTGAGGACTTCCAGCATGCGCAGCGTGTGCGTGCCCACGCAAGCTTCGTAGGGATAGCGACGCTGGCTGACGATCTCCGCATGCGCACCGAGCAGATGCATGAACCAGGTGCTGCCGGAGCGAGCCAGATGATTGATGATAATGGGATTGATCTGAGCCTTGTGGTCCGAGCGCAAGGGTTGTCTCCCGCCTTCAACAGAACCTAGAAAAACCCTGGTGCCATCTTCCAGCACGGCTTCCAGATTCAACTCAAACTGGCTGGGCAGGCCGATGAGGCTGACCGAGGCATGATAGCCCGGTCGCAGCCCCGGATGTGCTGGATGACGCAGGCAGACATCAGCCGTCCGCACGATGCGCCGGCCGTGCAAGACTTCAATTTTCAACGCTGGCGGCCCATTAGAGAGAATCCACCCGGTGAAATCAAGCGAGTAGGGATGAGGCTGAAGACCGGGCCCCGGGCCCTCCCAAGCAAAGCCGACTGGGTCGCCCGCAAGTGCGGGCGTGACTTTCGTAAGATCAACTTCGCAACTCACGAGACGGCAGCAGGTTGGGGCAGATAGCCCATTTGTTCCATCACGGCACCATGCTCCTTCAAAAAAAGCTCCTGTAATTCAACGGACAGCTCGTCCTTCCAGGCGGAAGCACTGCCCCGGCGGAAACTCACCGGGCGCGTTTTTTGGAGCTCCGTGAAAGGCGGCATCTTCGCACCGGCGATTCTTTGCCAGCCCAGGTTCAACTTCTTCTGGGCGGCCTCCACACAATCGGTGGACTGGATCAAGTCCTCAAAGCGGATCACTGCCGTGTTCGGACGCCGCAGCCAGGTTGATACGCTTTGACTCCAGGTGCCGAACGGCGAGCGCGGATCCGTCATCAGATGGCGCAGCGTGGACTGAAATCTCTCCGACTGATGGGCGGGCTCGACGTCGCCCTGTTTTGAGAGCACAAGATTCGCATAGGACACCAGTGACGCCCGGCCGTCGCGCACGACATAGATGGCGGGGTGAATATCATCGGGAGGCAGATCGTGGGTCTTCACCAGAAAACGCTCATCGCTGGCGGCCATTTCTTGCGCAGTGAGACTGGTGAACGTTTTCCACGGATGTCTGGACTCTTTCACCTGGCCGGGTGGCAGCGGGTCTTTGTAGATGGTGACGGAAGGGAACCCATAGATCGTGTGAATCACCGTGCGCAGATAGCTGTTGCCGGAGCGCGGATAGGAGGCTAGCCAGACGATCATGACCAGCCTCTGGAATGCGACGCGTTTTGCCTGAACAAGAACATGTGCATTTATAACCGGACGCCTCTGTTTGGCAAGCTCCTCCATGCCTCGAGAAGCTCAGTTCGCTGTTGCACAGCGTGACGGCACCAGTAGATTCCCCATTCATTTTACTCGCGCCTCCACTGATGTCAGATCTTCACGATACTCCCGCCGTCATTCACATCACCCATCACAAGGCCGGATCACAGTGGGTCTATACGGTGTTGCAGAACCTGTTTCCTCTCCGCGTCGTTCATCCGCAAAAAGACTCCGGCCATTTCACGAACTGCCCGGTGCTGCCCGGCCGTATTTATCCCACAGTATATGTAAGCAAGAGCGAGTTTGACGCCACTCCGATCCCCGGCCCGCACCGCACCTTCGTGGTCATCCGCGATCTCCGGGACACACTGGTCTCCGCCTACTTCCATTACACCCAGCACCGGGAGGATCTCATGAATGTGAGCAAGGAAGACGGCTTCCGCATTCTCATGGACACTTTCCTGCATCGCGAGCTGGAACTGCAGCGTTCCTGGGTGCAGGCTGGCGTGCCGGTCTTCCACTATGAAGACATGATGGCCGATGCCTCCGGGGTGTGGCGGAAGATTCTCGACTCCGTGGGCTTGCGAGTCTCGGAGACCATGCTTCAGGCGGCTCTGGATCATGCCTCCTTCGAAAAGCGCAGCGGTGGTCGCAAGCCCGGTGAAGAAGATGCCAAGTCCCACTATCGCAAGGGAACGCCCGGCGACTGGAAGAATCATCTGCAAGGCGAACTGCTGGCAGTCTTCAAGCAAAAGTTTGGGCAGGGGCTTATCGACACTGGCTACGAGGAGACACTGGACTGGGCTTCCGCAGCCGGGGAGATCATGCCGACAGGAGCTGCACCTGCGAAGGCAACAGAGTCCAGCGAAGACAAAGATCGCGTTATCACGCTGACTTCTACAGAGCTGCGTGACAAGGTGAACAGGCGCCTCGCATCGGATCGCCTCACGCTGTCGCGTCAGCTCGATCTGGAGCGTCTGCAACGCCCTGAGTGGCTGCTTCAGCAAGATTTTCTTGTGATTGGGGATGGCTGGTATCTTCCTGATGCCAAGGCCACACCGAAGCATGTCTGCGTGGGTGATCTTGCAGAGTTGCAGGTTGTTCGTCCAAGCGGTTCGAAGCTGACCTTGAATCTGGAACTGCAGGCTGGAAATGCACTTCCCAACAAGGAGTTGTTGCTTGAAGTATCCGAAGGCAAGGCTGCGCCTTTTTCTGAGCTGGCAGTGAAAGGGCGCATGTCACTGAGCATCCCGCTGCCGGTGGCCAAACCAAATGGCGAGGCAAGGTCTTTCCGTCTGCGGGTCGTCAAGCCCGCGGAAGGGTTCAAACTCTTTGAAGGTGATCCCCGTGTGATGGCCTGCAAGGTTTTCAGCTTTAGCCTTGCAGCGGGTTGAGCCCCGCGTAATTAGTAGTTCCTTCAGAGCGCCCTTCCTTCGGAAAACGCCAACCCTGCACCACATCACCTTTAGTCATCTTCATGGAAAGCAACGGATTCGTCGTCTGGCTCTACGGCCTGCCCTCCGCCGGCAAGACCACCCTCGCTAAAGCCTTGGTGGATCGCCTCTCCAATCACGAGATCCCCACTTTGCGCGTAGACGGCGATGTGCTGCGTTCCGGTCTTTGCTCTGATCTTGGCTTCTCGGATGCCGACCGCGAGGAGAACGTGCGGCGCGCGGCGAATGTGGTCAAGCTCGCGGCCAACTGCGGGATCGTATCCATCGCCTCCTTGATCACTCCGTTGCGCAGTCTGCGCGACCTCGTGCGTCGGACCGTGGGCGAGGAAAACCTGTTCATCAGCTTTGTCCATTGTCCGGTGGCGGAGTGCGTGCGTCGCGATGTGAAGGGTCTCTATGCCAAGGCGGCAGCTGGTCAGATGAAAGGTATGACCGGATTGGATGGCACCTTTGAGGAACCCGACGCCATTGACTTTTGTGTTCACAGCGCATCTTCCAGTATCGATGAGTGCGTGGATTTGCTGCTGGCTGAGATGGTGCAGCGTGGCTTTGTTACGGGTAAATCTCCACAGGTAGGACACCTCTAAGAATCCAAATGAGCAAGCACCCTGATCAATCACCTACTTACGAGCGTTTCACCGGAATGGTGGAGACTTATGACCGGTATCGGCCCCGGCCTCCGCAGGTCGTCCTAGATGTCCTGCTCCAGCTGGCGCAGACAAGCAGAGCCCGCATGGTGGTGGACATCGGGTGTGGCAGCGGTCTCTCCGCCCTGATTTGGGCCGAACGGGCGGAAACGATCGTCGGCATCGAGCCCAACACCGATCTTTTGCGAGGAGCCGAAACCGCCAGGTCCGCGCTGCCCATGTCGGATCACATCCGTTTCCAGACCGGTCTGGCCACCGACACGCAACTCCCGGATGGTTGTGCGGATATTGTCACCTGCAGCCAGTCTTTTCACTGGATGGACCCGCAGCCGACCCTAACGGAGGTGGCGCGCATCCTGCGGCTAGGCGGAGTCTTTGCCGCCTACGGCTATCTTCTGCCTCCAACGATCAACTGGGAGGTTGAGAAGTCGTTTATGGCCTTCGAGAGCAAGATCAAGGAAGGCGGCAGACTGCCGGGCACCGTGAAATGGTCCAAGAAGGGGCACATGGAGAGCATTAATAACTCAGGGATGTTCCGTTTCACTAAGGAGCTTTGGCTGCATGACATTGGGGAAAGCAGCGCGGACAAGATGGTGGGTCTTGCCACGACGAGTTCGCGCGTCAGCACCCTTTTGCAGCAGGGCCTGAGCGAAGAAGCCATAGGCTTGAAAGAATTGCGGGACACGGCCCGACGCGCGCTCGGTGACGGGCCATGCCCATGTTATTTTTCCTACCATGTGCGCATCGGCATCAAGTGATGCTCCACCCGGCTTCCAGTCACAATGATGCGCTTTCACTACGACCAGGAGGATGTGGAGGCCATCTGCACCCAGTCTGCCGAACTCACGGAAGAGTATTGCAAGATCAACTACTTTCACGGAGCCGCCTCCATCTTCCGCGATTACGCCGGACTGGCCGCCAACGAGCCCCTGTATTTTGGAGTTGAGCATTTCATTCCTTTCCTGGAGGAGAAACCTCACGAGGCGATCATTCGGGCGGGATTGCCGAAGTTTCTTGCCACCACGCCACAGCGCGCCGCGCTCTACCATGCCTTGGGCGTTTCCAGCACCCACGTTTCCGGATTCAAGAGCCATTACGCCCGCCGCCTTTTTGAGCGCGAGCACGGCAAATTCCGCATGGCGCGGCAGGGCACCATCGCGTTCCCTCACAAGTCAACACGCACCCTGGAACGCGACTATGATCGCGAGGGCTATGCCGCGTGGCTCGCCGCGCTTCCGCAGAGCTACCAGCCGGTCGTGGTGTGCGTTTTCTGGAAGGATGTGCATCTGGGTGCGCATCGCGTCTTTCAAAAACACGGCCTCAAGGTGGTTTCCTGCGGGCACCACCTAGATGGAAAGTTCCTTTTGCGTTTTCATGACTTGTGCCGGCATTTTCGCTACAGTGCTAGCAACACGATCGCGACCAGTTCCGCGCTGAGCATGGCGGAAGGATGCGAGTTTTTCTTCCACGAAACAGGCCCGCTGACCGAGCGCAACAAGGATGGGGAGGTGACGCATGACATTGACCCCTTCCTCACCTTTCCCGTGGCGGTGAAAACACGTGCCCTAGCTCCCTTCCCGCCCGGAGGTTCCAGCATCCGCTGGAGGCAACGGCTGCTGGCGTGGAAGCTGACGGGAGCTTTGTGGGTGCGCTCACCCCGGCGTATCAGGCTGTGGCAGGCTCGGGCCAAAGAGATGCTGCTCTCGGCCCAGACTTCATGCTGGCAGGCCAGCTTCGATGGATTCGCCCACGGCCTTTACAACTGGCTGCCAAAGCAGATCGACAAGTCTGGTTGGTGCGGCCATGAGGGAGGTCTGACTGTGCGCGCCACCGGCCAGGCGGGAGGCTTTGAGGTCATCTTTGAACTGCCGCCACAGTCCGACTGCGAGACCCTCGAATTTACGGTGGAAACGACTGCGGGCGCTCAAATGAGCAAGCAGCTCAAGCCTGGCTGTCACCGCCTCACGGTGCCCCTGGGAGCTGCCGGTGAGGATATGGCGATCCGCTGGAGGCTGGAAGTTCCGCTGCTCCACGCTCGCCAGGCGGGGGCGAGAGCCATCTGGGATGACCGAATCAAGACTTTGTGGGTGGCCTGGTTTGGACTGACTAGCGACGACACTTTTAAATTGCGAAGCTGCGACCCGGCAGAAATCGAACGCTTGCAGCAAATCAAGCTGAGTGGCAAGAAGCAGAACGGCAAGGGCGAAGTGCAGCCTGCGTGAGGTCATGCGCAAAACGATGGGCAAGAAAAACCTGTCGATTAAGCTTGTCCATCACCCGAAGGGCGGGTGCAATCAGGGTATTATCCGGATATCTGGATGTTTTCGCGCTCAATGAATCCCAAGTCATGAGGATCATAATTAATATTGAGAAAGTCTTGTGCATAAAAAGACCTAATATGATCAAGCGTGTTTTTTTTAATTGTTAACGCGGTTTTTTCAGATTTTTTTTTGTGCGCTATTTTTGGAGTTAGCCCGGCACCCGTGTATTTTGAAATATAAGCTATCACCTCTTGCAGACCGTCTTCATATCTGAATATCCGGATTCCATCAGACATATAGTCTATCTGTGGTCGCATGTGATTTGCCCTAATATAGGGATTGATTTTATATTCCGCGAGAGTCGCGGACATCCAATCATCAAATGAAATTGGCACGAAAGAGCCTTTCTTTAAACTTTTCCTTGAATAATGCCTGTATTCGCTAAGCACGCGTGTAAATGGATTTCTGCAGATCAGAAAACCAAAATCATAAAAGTTTTTTGGTATCGTTGTTTCAAAAATTTCTGCATGCCAGTGCTGGGGGGGGATCATTGTGTGCACTGGTTTTTCATGCAAGCAAATTGGGCCAAGCTCAGCGAGTGCTGTCTCTATGCTGCTACCGCCCGTTTTCGGAATATGCACAAAAAAAACTATTTTTTCCTTTATCCTAAAAAGGGCCATTGATCAAACAAACTCAGACATTGATGGAGATACTAGAAAATCTCTTTCGCAGGTGCCGGACCGGAGTGGCCTGGACGCGCATCGGAGACGGGGTGGGAGGGGGGGTATGAGGGGCGAATAATGGATGAATTGGGAAGGAGGAAGGATGAAGGGGACTGAAAATGACGTGAGTTGCGCCTGACTTATCGCGGCGGTGGTGGGTGGTGACGGGTTTCATCGCACAGTTTCAAGGTGTTGAGCATACCCTCTCCTGTCCGCGGTGCCAAGATTTCTTTGGCAGCGGTGTTTTGGGCCTGTTGCCTCATAAGTAATGAGACCAGCGGTAGGGATTGGGATCTGTCTGCTGGTGGGAGATGAAGTGCGCCCGCAGGAAACTCTCCTGCACTGAAAAACGGTTGTAGAGGAAGTGCTTGTAACTCGTGCCACCCGTCTTGCGAATGTGCAGCAAAAACAGCGCGCGCTGTGAAGTGATGTCAGGCATTGTATGGATGGGCCCCGAGTTGCCGGGTAAAACGGTTCCTAGGGTGAAATCTACACACGTTCAAGAGGATTATACCGACCAGTGAAACCAGATCAGGGACTTTTCCCCATTCTCCACTTCAAACACCATCCGCCTTGAGCAGATGTCGCGGCGTGGCTTCATCAATGGCAATACCACGTGGTTGACAGATGCGGTTCAGTGTAAACTCTTAGCCAAGAATCCAAATGAGCCAGCCCACTGATCAACCACCAGCCTATGACCGCTTCACCGGCCTTTCCGATGCTTATCGCAAATACAGGCCGCAACTTCCTGCAGGGGTGCTCGAGGCTGTCATGCAGTTTGCCCAATGCAAGAACCCAGAACTGGTGGTGGACTTGGGAAGCGGCAGCGGTTTGTCTTCTTTTGTCTGGGCGCCGTATGCCAAAAAGGTCATCGGAGTCGAGCCCAACGAGGATTTCATCGCGGCGGCCAGAAAAGCTGCTGTTGAAGAAGGCCATGCCAATGTGAGCTTTTGCCAGGCCATGGCGAATCAGACTACGCTCCCCGCTGAGAGCGTTGATATCGTGTCATCCTCGTCATCATTTCACTGGATGGAGCCGGAAACGACATTGAAGGAGGTGGCGCGCATCTTGAAACCCGGCGGGGTTTTTGCCGTCTTTGATTATTTGCTGCCACCAACAATTGGATGGCAGGCCGAGGCCGCCTTCATGGCCTATGAGGAGAACATCCGGAAACGGAAGACTGGGCGCCTGCATGGAAACAACAAATGGCCCAGGCACGAGCATCTGGAGCGCATGCGCTATTCGGGGCACTTCAGTTTCACCAAGGAGTTTTCTCTGCACCACCAGACCGTCGGCAGCGCCGACAGGCTGGTCGGGCTGGCGATGACCAGCGCCCGCACGGGCAAACTTCTGAGGGAGGGTCTAACCGAGGAGGAACTGGGGCTCGACGTTCTCCGGAAGGAGGCCTGCCGGCATCTGGGCGACGGTGAGCAACCCTGGTTCCTCAGCTATGACATCAGGGTCGGCATCAAGGGCCCGTCCCCAAAGACTCACGCTGCCGGCTTGTAACTCACCGCCAGGAATTGAAGATTGTATCGGGCATTATCCTTGCGGGGCAGGAAGAAGAGCGTGTATCCGGCACGTTTCATTCGACGCAAGAGGTGATACACCGACCAGTGAAACCAGAGCAGGGACTTTTTTCCCTTCTCCACTTCAAACACCATCTGCCCTGGGCGTATCTCTCCCTGCAACAGATGTTGCAGGATAGGCAGCGCCGCCCCCTCGATATCCATTTTGAGAACGTCGATCCTGTCGTGTCCAAGCTTCTTCATGATGGTGGTGAGCGTGTAACAATCCAACTCGCAATAATTGTCTGTTTGCTCCAAATTGGTTACCGACAGATTCTGCAACGACCCCAATGATCCGTCTTTGAAGTAGAATTTCATAGTGGCGTCCTCGGTCCAAATTCCCCAAGGGTGAAACCTCAAGCAAGGCCGGTCCGTCACCGTTTTCATGAATTCCACGGCGATGGACGTCGGGTCGAACATATTCACATCACATCCGAATTGTTCGTGGATGGCCTTGTCAAACCTGATGTTTTTGCCCACTCCGCATGAATAGACGACTGAATCCTTGTTCAAAATACTCCCGTCGATGTGATAGTTCCCACACTGTTTGATGTCAGGCGTGTGCGGCGGCAGGATCTTGCGCAGCCAGCGGTCCACGAAGTCATAGCACTTCGTCTCGAATTTTACGCGGCTCGTTGGCATCACGCAAGCGAACCCCCTTCGCGGATTGAAAAAACATAAACAGAGATTCGGATCGGCAGAAACCGATGATTGACTAAGTGGACTGGCTCAGAATTTGGGTGCCGCATGGAAAGCAAGGACGAGTGATGTTCAGAGCATGACTACCGGAGGATTCCGGTTTTGTCCATTCCTGAAGAGAGTGTAAGGGAATGGCCCTTGCGGGAACAAATAGAACTCATGACTGGAAGTAGGAAGATAATTGCGCCATAAGATGAAAACATTCCCCGGTTAACTTGATGCCCATCCCGCAATTCATCGATTCTTGCAAAGCTCCTGTGATGATTTCAAGTGTTGAGCTGCTTGAATCATCACAATACACTTTCGTAAGAACAGTCTCAGCCGAGGGGTTGGAAGGTATTGCTGTCTCAAACGCACGCATCAGAAACCTGATCAGTCTCATGAAGAGGCTGATCATTCCCCACTTTCTGGACAAGGATGCGCGTGATTTGGCCAGTCTCGTCGAAGGAGTCGGCACCGTTGGCAATAATTACAAATACTCCAGTCTGCCTTTCTGGAACTGCGTCGGCGTGCTTGAAACGAGCCTGCTCGACCTGCTCGGCAAAGCGGCGCACCAGCCGGTGGCCGCCCTGCTCGGCCCCATATTGCGCACCGAAATTCCAATTTATCTCTCCAGCGTCACCCGCAATACTTCACCGGACGAAGAGGTGCAGATGCTTCTGCAGCGTGTGGAAGAAACCGGTGCTGCGGCGGTGAAGATCAAGATCGGCGGACGTATGTTGCGGGCGGAGTCCGGTATGGAAGGCCGCACCCAGTCGCTCATTGCTGAGGTCAGCAAAGTGCTGGGAGGAAGGGTGAAGCTCTTCGCCGATGCCAATGGCTCTTACTCATCCACAGCAGCCATTGAAATTGGCCGGGTGCTGGAGGCGCATGGCTTCAGTCTATTCGAAGAGCCGTGTCCATGGGAAGACTTCGAGGAAACGAAGCGCGTGGCGGACGCGTTGAGCCTGAAGGTCGCCGGCGGCGAGCAGGACACCAGCATGGCGAAGATCGCCTGGATGATCCGGGAGCGGGCGGTGGATGTCTTCCAGCCCGACATTTACAACATCGGCGGTTTCTCGCGCACCCTGCAAGTGGCCCGGATGGCCGAAGCAGCGGGCATGAATGTAACCCCGCACGGCTCGGCCGAAGGCCCCCGCGCGCTGCCGAAGCTGCACTTCAGTGCCATCGTCAAGAACTTGGAGCCGCTGGTGGAGTTCGACGCCAGAAACAAATCCGGTGAAGGCTGGTTCTGGCCCGCCATCAAGGTGACGAATGGCGTGCTGCAACTGCCCACGGGCGATGGTCTGGGCGTGAGCTATGACCCCGCCCTGTTGAAAGCAGCGACACCGCTTTAGCGGGCCAGCACATCAGACTTTACACCACGCGCGCACCCCCTAACCTGACAGCCTGTTTCATGACCTTGCTAGATTCCCAACTCCAACGCCTGCCCAATCAAAACATCCCCAAAGCAGATCCACGGAGAATTGGCCGTTGAAAGCGCACCATGAAATTGTTTAACGCTACAATGGAGAAATTCAGGGCGCTGTTTGGCGGCGAGCTGAAATATCATGTGGAATTTGAATGCCCTGGCAGGGACAGCCTTGGATCGAAGAAAGATTGGAGCTGGTGCATTTGTCCCGAAGGCATTTCAAACTCGAGCCTGGTGTATTCCCTGGGCGTCGGCAGGGACATCGCTTTTGATCTTGCCATGATCGATAAGTATCGAGTCCAGATCTATGCTTTTGACCCCACCGCCCGATCGAATGATTGGATCAAGGGCAAGGCCCTGCCGGAGAACTTTCATTTCTTCAACTACGGCATCGCGTCGTTTGATGGCACTGCGATGCTATACAAGGATCCCAAGCACAACTCCCAGTCCATTCTGCGCCGGCCTCAGGGAGAGGAAACCAGCACCGAAGTGCAGTTCCACACTCTAAAAACGGCCATGGAAATCCTGGGACACAAGAAAATAGACATCCTGAAAATGGACATCGAGGGCGCCGAGTATGAAGTGATCGAGAATATCCTGTCCTCGAACATCGAGATTGGCCAATTGCTGGTGGAATTTCATCACAACAAATTCACCAGGGCTGGTCTGTCAGACACCAGAAAAGCCATTCGAAAGCTCCATCAAAGCAATTTCAGAATTTTCTATGTCTCCGAGAGGCAGCGGGAGTTCTCATTTATCAAGATTGGATAAAGACTCCTTGAGGCGAGCCGAACCTCCGGACCAAGTTTGCAGCGCGCAGTCGGCCACGGTCGACACGATCGGAAGCCGTTTTCAGCCGGTCCCCTCGCGCCCCGATCTGAGAGGCGCGCCCAAGCCGTTTTCAGGCCGCCTTCCGAGAAATCAAATTTTTCGCAGCCGTGCACTGCTCAGAGTTCATCCGGTGTGTCCCGCGATGCCGTCCGCCGCGCCCTGCTTAATTTTTTTTTCTCTCCTGTCCTCCAAATGAAACAACGGTTTTCGGACCTCGGCCACCAGATTCAGAAAACAGCGCGGCTTGTCTGTGACCGAGCGGACGCTCACCCCGTGCAATGAGTGGAGAGTGTTGACGAACAGCACCAACATGTTCTGGTCATACTTGACCGTGCTCACGCACTCGACCAGATCATCGGCAAGAAAGCGGTCTTTGATCTCATAGGCCGGGTCTATGGGCCTTAAGATTTCAAGGTCTCCCCCGGTCGAGGTGTCGTCAGGGCGGCGGAGGTAGAAAAGCCCCGCAAACAGCTTGTCGGACGCGTCGATGTGCGCACCTCTCACCGAGGAGGGGACAGTCACGGGTGTGTTGACGCAGATCTGTGCGTCCAACAGCACGTCGGCATTGTCAAATGTGTCGACTCCCCGAATACCCGCGCGCAATGAACTCAAGGGTCCGAACTCCTCCTCGAAAAAGGGATGGGCCGCCCGGATGCTGTCCCCGAATATCGCGATCAGTTCCCTGAGAAATGCATCCGTGGTGTGAACCCGGACAAACTCCCGCCACAGGGGGGTGATCCGCTCATCCTTCAGAACGTCCTGTGCCGAGTAACTGAACCGTTTGTTGTTCTTTTCCGTTTGCTGTTGTGCCACGATTTCTGCCGATGGAAACTCAGCGATGAGCTGCGAGCAGATATCGGCGTCGATTGCATTCTTGGAAACGAGATGCGGAAACGGACTGGCGACCACGTCGCTCACTTTGGCTTTCGATAATATGGATTGCATGGGATTGGCTTCTTGCCGGACGGCGCTTCGTGGCTGTGACAATACTTGTCGCGCCACAAAACGCAAAAGTAATGGGCTTGGAATGTGGAATCAATCAAAATCGCAACCGTCGGCGCCGTGCCGGCGATGGTTGGTGCCGTGATTCACTTGAGTGACACAGGGTGTGCTGCAACTGCCCCTTTGGCGAATGTCGGCAGGTCATTTCGGCCACCGATAGATGATATTCCCCGCATTTGGACTCACCTTTCCGGGTGGCAGTGTCGCCTGCCATTCGATCGCTTGTCGCGCGAGCAGTTCCACGATGTCTGC
>JANNQW010000049.1:0-6147 GCA_031400955.1 Verrucomicrobiota bacterium | reverse complement strand
TCTTGCTCTTGCTGTCGCCGAAGCCGAAGCGGATGTTCCGGGCGCTCTCGAGCACTTCGATCTTCTGCTCCGTGGCCGAGGCATAACTGCGCTCGATGACGTCGCGCACCATCGCGTTCGCCGAACCTTGAAGCGTCTGTTTGTTCACGTCGAGCGAGAAGGTTCCTTTATCGAGATCAATCTGCGTTTCCTCGCGCAGTTTGGTGCCGGGTTTGGGCGGGTCGTTGGTCCAGAGGATCACGGACTGACTGAACCCGGACACGGTCGCAAGCGAAAGCGTCGTGATGAAGGCGAGGAGGAATCTCATCGTGCCTCAACAAGGAGAGGGTCGCGGCGGTGGCAAACGGATACGCGAACGGCGAGCGAAGCTTGACGGAGCGTGCGTTGCGCTGACACTGCGCGCCATGCCGGAAGCCGCGCTCAGTGTCAAGGATGTGCACCGCCGATACCATCTCGGCGGCCATGAGTTGCATGTGCTGCGCGGTGTGACGCTGGATGTGCAACCCAGCGAGCGCGTTTTTCTCTGCGGTGCATCGGGTTCCGGCAAGACGACGTTGCTTTATATATTAGGCGGTCTGGAGAAGCCGAGCGCAGGCGATGTGTTCATCGGCGGCAGTCCGATGTATGGTGGATCGTCGCGCCAGCGGGCGGGCATTCGCAACACCCAGCTTGGATTTGTCTTCCAGAACTATCATCTGCTGCCGGAGCTTACCGCACTGGAAAACGTGATGCTGCCTTCGATGATCGGCGGCAAGATCGCGCTGGAACGCGCCACTGAACTGCTGGGGCGCGTTGGGCTCGAAGGGCGATTGCAGCATCTGCCAACTGAGCTCTCCGGCGGCGAGCAGCAGCGGGTGGCGCTGGCGCGCGCGCTTATTAACGACCCCGGCATCATTCTCGCCGATGAACCGACGGGCAATCTGGATGCCGCGACCGGAAAACAGATCATGGATCTTCTTTTTCAGGTGGTGGACGAGTCAAAGAAGACGCTGGTCGTGGTGACGCACGACACGAACCTGGCGTCGCGCGGCGACCGAATGCTGCTCCTTACACAGGGGTCGTTGGCGAAGGCTTACGCATAAAATGAAGGAATGAATCTAGAGAATGGGAAATGAGGGCTGAGGAAAAAATGGGAGCTGAATAAATATAGGAATCGTTGAAATAAAGGAGCTGTACTTTTTATCATACCCCTTGATGCAGTGCGGATGAAGCCCACACCGTCCGCTCCGATTCTCACCGCCACGCAAATCTCATCGCTCGAAAATTTTTATGAGGAAGTAGCGATCATGAAATCACACAGAAAGGAGTAGCGCAGACGGCGGCTAGTGGCACGTCAGTCTTGAATTTTTGGGGCTCATTCATGTCCGGCGATTGGCCTTCTCTCTCCCCTCGTTCACGGGGCGATTCCATGTCAAAAACCGCAGGCTGGAATTACCGGGCTACAGCGGCAAGCCTGCCGCCGCGCGGCCGAACGACGTATGAATGGATAGCTGATCTTTTGACGGAAGATTGAGGGCTTGTGCCGTGGTGGGCGGCCGGTGCTGGGATGAGCAATGCTGAAAATAAGAGCTTCGTTACGATTATGAACGAAGTTTAACGTGACATCCCAACTCGAATTCAGTATTCTTACCAACTAGAATTCAGTATTTTTATTAAATAAATTCAGTATTCTCACCAAATAATAAGCAAATGAACGAAATTTAACGTGACGTCCCCAACCGAATTCAGTATTCTTACCAAACAATACGCAATATCTGCTTCCCAACTTTATATCAAAACCCCAACCACTATTATGAAAACCATACTGATACGACTGAGTAAAATGTCTGCCTTGATTCTGGCAGTGGCCGCCTTCCTCTCCTTTGGCAACGGTAAAGCCTCGGCTAAATCCGCTGCTGCCCGTGATTTGGACCGCGACGGCATCCCTAACATCGTTGATCGCGATGTGGACAATGACGGCGTCCCCAACCAATTCGATAAGAATGTCGATGGAGGCATAGCCCGAAGCGGCAAGTTTAACGGGCGCTACATTGGTGATCGCATTGACAATGGCAGCCCCGCGGAACAGGACATCGATGATGATGGTCTTAAGGATAAAGCAATGGCTGAGACCGATATTGATGGCGATGACCTGGCGGACGATTCGACTGAGGAGGCCGACATTGATGGTGATGGCCTTGACGATACAGATCTTGTGGAGGACGACATCGATGGTGATGCCGTGTCGGACAGCATCGACGATGACATCGATGGGGATGGTGAGCTCAACGCTGCTGATGGTGATGATGACGGCGATGATATCATTGATGACGACGATGCGGACGAAGACGGTGACGGGACAGAAGATGAAGATGAAGATGAGGATGAAGATGAAGAAGAAAGCGACGACGATTGATCGTCTCTGAATCAATTCGCTAGCCCGCTCCGATGGCATCCGTGCTGCGGTGCGGGCTTTTCATTGAACACCTCTCCTCACCATGTCCATTCGATTTAATCTGCGGCATGCCCAGCTGACGGGCGCGATGCTGCTGACTGCCGTCGGAGGTTACCTCGTCGGCAGGAGCAGCTCCACCACGGAGGCTGTGAGCGGAGGCTTGCGCGCGCGCTCTCAGGTGATCAAGTCGCCACAATCAAGTGCCAGCGAGGCACCGCTCTCAGTTGTCAGCGGAAAGGCTCCGGGCAACGCGGCCCTGCCGACCGGCACCCCGTCGGAGCAGTTGCACGAGATTTTGGAGAGCTTGGACGCTTCTTCGCGCCGTGCTGGTTTGGAGCGGCTTGGAGCTTTGCTTGGCGCCACGCAACCAGAGATGGGTTGGACATTGATCGCCATGATACCAGGGCTTGCAGATCGACAGTCCTTTGCCGAAAGTCTCATCAAAGAATGGGCAGCGCGCGATCCGGGCAAGGCGCTCGCCGCTTGCACGACCTTGCCTGCGGGCGAGTTGCGCGCAGGCACAACTGCGGTCGCCACTGGTGTTTGGGCAGATACCGATCCCCAATCCGCGATTCGCTATGCTGCCGAACAACTCACGGCCAGTGCCCGTCGCACTTCCATCGCGGCGGTGATGGAACACTGGGCACGCAAGAATCCTCTTGATGCCGCCGCCTGGTGCCTGCAGAACAGCGCGACCAACATGAGTCAGGTCGCGGTTCAGGAACTCATGAAGCACTGGGCTAACACTGATCCCAAGGCGGGTGCCGATTGGGGTGCCGCCCTGCCGCCTGGCGATTTCCGCGACAGCGCGTTGCGTGGAGTCATAATCGAATGGGCGGATCAGTATCCTGAAGAGGCGGCATCATGGCTTGCGGTGCATCCGGGCAGTGCTGAACTCACCCAAGAACTGGCACAGCAATGGGCGGCCGCGGACCCGCAAAAGGCGGGGGAGTGGGCGCTCAAAAACAGCGGGCAGACAGGAATGAAAGGCGCACTCGACAACGTGGCCGCCACATGGGCAGCAGCAGATCCGCAGAATGCTGTGCGCTGGATTGGTCAGATCAACGATCCAGTGCAGAAGGCGGCGCTCGAGAAAGTGGTCGTCTATACTTGGTCTGCCGATGATCCGATGACTGCGCTGAAGTGGGCGCAATCGTTGCGTGATACCAATGACAGTCTTAAGCAGCAGGACGCGGTTTATCAGAGTTGGTCCGAGACAGCGCCGGACGGACTCGCACAGCGGGTGGAGCAGTTGCCAAGGGGGCGCGAGCAGGACACCGCTCTCGCACATCTCGCGGAGGCCATGGTTGATGTCGCCCCGCAACAGGCGATCAATCAAGCGTTGCGCATTGGCGACCCGCAGCAAAGCATTCGCGAATTACGCCGCGTCTTTTCTCACTGGCAGGGCACGTCTCCGAATGAAGCCAGCGCTTGGTTGCAGCAGAATCCCGAGCAAGCGATCAATCTTCAACCCAGGCCAAAAAAATTACCGAAGTGATGAGGAGTCCAAGGTGCTCAATGGCCAAAGCTGATGAAAGAAGGCGTCAGTGTCAGGGGCTAGGGGGGCGCGGACTTCAGTCCGCAGTGTCCTCCGCAAGCAGCATTCCTGCTGCAAAAGACCACGTGAGTCACTGCCCACTGCCCGCAGGGCGAACGGGGCATCCGTCAACACCGCCCACCAGTTCATGCTAACTACAATTTGCAATTTCCCTCCTCAGGATCAGCAACGGTTTCATGACCGAAAAAAACCACACAGGTCGGCATTGTCAGATGGGGTTTAATGGGCTTGAGTCGAGGGTTGTGCCTAAAATGACTGAAACCGCATCCCTCCAATTGGGAAGCCTGTTATCGCGAACTGTGCGAGAGCGCTGTGTTGTTGCGGTGCTATGGATGGGCTGCGGCGTTGGATTACTGATGGGTGGCGAGTCTCAGTCGGCATCGGCATCCACTCTGGCCAGTCGTGAAGTGGCAAAGCGCGAGGCCCAACTCTCGCAGGCGCAGAGTCTGGTGCTGGAAGCGGGCACGCTTTTTGATAGCGGTGACTTCACGGGCGCCATGAAAGCGGATCGCACGGCGTGGGAACTGCTGGCAGATTCACCCGCCACCGAGTTGGTCAAAACGGCTGCGCGCGATGGTTACTCTCGCGCGGTGAACGCGCAGGCTCGCAAGCTGGCGGGTGAGGCGCGTTATGCGGAGGCAAAGGTGTTGCTTGATTCAGTGCTGGCGGAGGGCTTTGACCCGGCTAATGCCGATGCCAAGCTTTTCAAAAAACAAATTAATGATCCGGATCGATTCAATCCGGCGCTGACACCGCGGCATTTAAAGGATGTGGCGGATGTTAGTTCGCTCCTGCTGCTGGGCAACAGTCTGCTGGACATCGGTGACTACGACGGAGCCATTGGGAAGTTCGAATCGGTGTTGAGTATTGACAAGTTCAACGCGGCGGCGAGGCAGGGCATGGAGCGTGTGGAAAAACTTAAAGCGGATTACTTTGCTTCATCGCGCGACCAGACGCGCGCGTCCATGCTCTCAAGGGTAAACGCCAACTGGGAGACTACTGTGCCGGAGTCACAGGATGTGACCGGTTTGTTTGGCGGTCAGTTGGCAGGTGCGGGAGGTGCAGCGGCATCGGGGAAGGCCAGCCTCATCGATAAACTGCGGACTTGGATTGTCCCCACAGTGGATTTGCCGGGCGTGTCAATGGGGGAGACGATGGAATTCCTTCGCATTCGCTGTCGCGATCTGGATCCGAAACATCTGGGCATCAACTTCATCTTGCGGGTGCCCGAGGAGACTAAGAACAAGACCATTACACTGCAATTGTCACGCGTGCCGCTGGATGAACTGCTGCGCTATGTGACACAGATGAGCGGCACCACTTATCGCGTGGATGAGTTCGCGGTGACGATTACCAGCCTCTCGGAGAAGTCGACCGTTTTAATGTCGAAAAGCTGGCGCGTGCATCCGGATTTTATTTCAAGTGCGCCGATTGGCAACGCCCCGCCTGCTGCGCTTGCACCACCTGATCCCTTTGCGGCAAAACCTGCAAATGGCGGGCTGGGAGGCGCAACAGGGTCTGCGCCAAATCTTGCGATCCGCCGCTTTGGAGCGCGTGAGTTGCTCGAACAGCGAGGCGTGCTTTTCCCCGAGGGGGCTGCGGCAACTTATAACCCCTCGAATAACATTCTCTTTGTCACCAATACTGCGGAGAATATTGCGCTGATCGACGACATTGTGGAACAGTCCGCGGGTGCTATTCCCAAACTCGTGGAGATTCGCGTGCGCATGCTGGAGGTGAATCAAAGTCAACTCAACGAGCTGGGATTCGACTGGGGGCTCGGGCAGTTCAACGCTTCTGGGTCAGGCGGCGTTTATGCGGCGGGTGGCACGACTGGGAGCGGGCGCAATGGCAGCTTCACCAACCAGGAATTTCCGATTACAGGTCCAGATGGCATTACTCCGATTGGGGCTTATCCGATCACTGCCGGCTTGCGCAGTTCCGGAGCGATTCTTGGTGGTTCGCCTTCGATTGACGGAATGCTCACCAATGCCCGGCCGGTGGCTAATGATGCGCGTTCGCCCGGGGTATTTTCCGTTGCCGGGGTTTTCACCGATCCGCAGTTTCAGGTCGTGCTCCGCGCTTTGTCTCAGAAAAAAGGCAAGGACGTTCTCTCCACCCCTGCTGTCATCACGAAGAGTGGTCAGCACGCTTC
>JANNQW010000048.1:0-17603 GCA_031400955.1 Verrucomicrobiota bacterium | reverse complement strand
GCCTTCATGGTGCGCTCGATGCTGCGACTGCGCGAGACCCCGCCGCCGGATGCGGCGGACGCGATCGCCGTGGGCATCGCGCATCTCCAAGCCAGCGTGGGTGCCTTTGCCACCAAGCGCGAACGGCCGCGATCGTAAGTTGGCCTTAAAAGGAAAATGGAATCACCACCCGTTCTCTATCGGTCTGATTTTCAGTGAATACCCATCGCTCCGCGTTGACCCTTGCGGGCGATGACCAGAGTTAAATGAGTTGAGATCAAGAACCTGTAGTCTGATTCCGACACTTCCATCATGCGCGTGTTATCAATAAAGCAAGATCAGGGCTGGAATCACCAAGTATCACACAGCAAACGAGTAACAGCGATGGCATGATGGAACCGACTTTCCAAAGAAGGCCAAATCCCAACATCCAGCCTCACCCCACCATGATCGCAAAATACACCATCGAATAC
The DNA here is from genome assembly GCA_031400955.1 of Verrucomicrobiota bacterium. Lineage (GTDB taxonomy): Bacteria > Verrucomicrobiota > Verrucomicrobiia > Verrucomicrobiales > Verrucomicrobiaceae > VFKE01. The sequence continues at coordinate 17,151 of JANNQW010000048.1, read as the reverse complement.
ACCATCTTTCCCCAGCACAACAAGCGCGTTGAAAACCATCACACGGATGATCCCGTCGAGGCGGAGGATTTCCTGATGTATTTGCTCGCCGGAGGTGCGCGCATATCGGCCATCAAACATGAAGGGGTCAATCTCGAGGAAGCGCAGTCCGACCGGATGTTGCGGGTCGCTGCCGGGCGGCTGGCTGCAAGACTGCTTGGGGAATCGCTTCGTCTGGACTCCGCGGCAGTGAAGCATCGTTTTGGCTTTGCGGCCTGAACGAATTGTTGCGAGTGGATTGGGCAGGAGTGCCGTAGATAATCCTTTAGCCAAAGAATACTGATTATTTTAAGGGAACTTTAATTGTGCCGTGCCAAAAAATCCCGATCAGTATACGTGGGCATCTACCGATTATCACCTGAAGGAATTCTTCCGATGAAAGAAACCCAGAATGCCAAGACCAAGCGGAAAATGAAACGCGTTTATCTCGTGGATGACCATCCGTTGTTTCGTGAGGGCCTTGGTGCCGCGATCCAGCAGATTCCGGATACCGTGGTCTGCGGCGAGGCTTCCTCGGCAATTCGTGCGCTTGAGGAGATTCCCCAACTGCTGCCTGACCTCGTGCTGCTTGATATCACGCTCAATGGCAAGAGTGGTCTGGAGTTGCTGCAGGACCTGCGAGCCATTTTGCCCGACCTCCCGATCCTGGTTGTCTCCATGCATGACGAACAAGTTTACGCCGAGCGCGTGATCCGGCTTGGTGCCCGAGGCTATGTGATGAAAGACGATTCGCCGGAGCACCTCCTTGAAGCCGTCAGGACCGTGCTCCAAGGCGAGGTTTCTCTAAGCAAAGGGGCATCGTCCATGATATTGGCTAAACTCAGCGGCTCTTATTCCGGCGCGAAAAAAACTCCCTATTCGTCGCTCACGGAGCGGGAATTTGAGATTCTTCGAATGATTGGCGAAGGCCGCGACGGCCATGAAATCGCCAGGGACTTGAACCTTAGTCTGAAGACTGTGGACACACATCGCGGTAATCTCCGAAAGAAGCTTGGACTTAAAAACAGCACGGCCTTGATTCACCATGCCGTGCATTGGGCTGCGTCACTACCATAAACGGCAAGTCGCGCGATTGCGATGCTGACCTGCAGCAGTCCGTCACTGGTCACCAATGCAACCAATCTGGGTGTCCAAGAAAAAACCTTAGTTGATCTCGGGCTTTTCCTTCAGCTTCTCGAGCCAGTCTGCTCATTGAGCCTTTAAACCCAAGGGGCGAATGGGACTGCGTATGAAACTCAATGTCCTAGCTTCCCGGTTCTACTCGGTTGCGCGAGGAATTTTCCTTCCGACCTTGACTCCTCTCGCATTATTCTTATTCGCGAGCCAGCTACCAGGAGAGAACGCAACGGTCAACTCACCACTTCCGACTCAAGGTAACAGTCGGCTCTGGCCCCGGCTGAAACCGGCCGAAAATCCGCCGGTCAACCTTGCCAACAAGTCAATTTTCGGCTGCACCATCAGTTCCAGTCAGGGTGTGAAACATGCCGAGGCACTGATCACCACCGACCCGGCCGAAGACTTTGTGGTCCCGGTCGGCAAAGGCGAGGTCGTCATTAACTTGGGTGGACAGCGAGTGATCAACAACATCGATTTTATCAACGATCACATTGCCTCAGCACTGACGGTTTCCACGAGCACTGACAATCACAACTGGAAGACCGTCACGCAGGTAGTCATCCTGGAACATCAGCGGCAATTTGAAGCGGAGTTTGGCGGGGTGCAGTGCAAGTATGTCCGGCTGGCTTTTGACACCAGCCACGGCGGGGAGCTTCGCGGATTTGACTTCTATGGACCCGAGGGCCGCAAGGACTTCCATTTCAAAACAGCGGCGGAAGCCGGTAGCAATGCGAGCGATGAAAACTTCAATCTCGCTGCCGCTGGCGTTGCGGTTCCGATCTACGCATTTCCCACCCCAACGAACAGCTGGGAAACCGGGATGCTGCATCATGTTTTCCGCTTCCCTAAGACCAACGAAAAGTATCGGACAATTGTTTATGATCTGGGCTCGGCCTTCACGATCAAGCAGCTCACCATTGCTTACACACAAAGGCCAGTGCGGGTGGAAGCTTTCCTGTTCGAACAGGCTGCCGAGAAAAAGGACTGGCGCGGACGCTTGTCCTTTGACCCGTCCATTTTGGACAAGACCAAGCCCTATGGCGTTTTCGAAGACGCCGAGGGACACGGTCATGTGAAGTTCAAACAAAATGGTGATATCACCGCACGCTATGTGGTGTTCCGTTACGAACCGGACTACAACCGGAAACCGGCAACTGCTCTGCTCAATCTGCACTGGAGTGACTTACTGGCGGTCTTCGGTCCCGCAGCCTCCCTCGTCGGGGAATTGATCCCCCGCTCCGAGGAGCACCGGATGGTAGCTGGCGATACAGATGCACCATTTGAGCACAACGACACCGACATCATTCCAGTCGGTAGTTTTGTCCTGATGCCGCCGCCGCTCGGCACCACCCACGAGGACAGTGTCGCAGCTTACACGCCCTTCTTTAATCCGGGATGGATTCCTGGAGGCAATGTTTCATCCGCGATAATTCCGCCAATCAACGTTCCACCCGCCAGTCCCTGACCGGCCTCGATCCATTCTCCGCCAACCATCGACGATTCAACTTTACCAAACCCAACTCAACTCATGAAAACTCCACTCGCTTCGCTCGGTTCCCTAACGGCCATTCTTCTAGCCCTTGGATGCGCGACCCCTTTGGCGTCGGCAGCGGTTACTTACCTTCAATGGGGTGGTGATTATGTGTCTCAGAGCGAGGCACTGCAGGGAGACACCCCGGCCAATAGAGCGGGCGGCTCCGACAAATATGGCGACCCCGATCCATCTTCTCTTCCCAGCGGCCCCGTAATAGTTGGACGTTATTTCAGCACGTCCACCGCCTTCAGCCCGACCTCAGGATATTCGGGTGCGAGTTTCTTTGGCGGTGGTTCTGTCACCAATGAGATTGGGACGAATGAAGGCTTTCACGAACTCAGCGTTAGAAATAATGGTCCCACCGATGGAATTCATTGGCAGGTGGACAGCGCCGGTGGCGATCATCACACGAACCACCTGTTCATCTATTTCCAACAGCCCCAGTTTACTACAGGTTTTGACTCCGGCACGGTAGGCCTAAACCTTAATGGCTATTTCTCCCTTCATACGGATCAGGTGACAGGTTCCGGCGGCTCCGGGGTGGATCTGCGCTGGGTCATTCGGGATTCAGGCAGTTTCTGGATATCAGAGAATGTCAATTCACTGAGTTCGAACAGCACCTTCACGGACAACTTTTCCGCCATCACGGGATGGGCGGCTTACAGCCCCACCAATGGCAGCTTCACCGGCTTGGACTTCGATCCCCTCAGTGCGACCTTTGCCAGCCGGACCTTCAGCAACGTCGAAGGTCTTGGCTTCTACGTGGAACACGAAAATCCACTTAATGCCACGCAAGCCACCCATGTGGACATCAGCAGATTCACCGTGGCAGTTCCCGAGCCTTCACGCCTTTTGCTTACTGGCTTTGGCGTGATGATGGCGTTCCTGCGCCGCAGTCGCCGGATTGCCTGAAAGCAGAGACCTGTGACAACCATGCCGCCGAGATGAAAAATATCGTTCATCGGCTGGCCTTGGTTGTTGTTCCTTCGACGCTTTTATCGCTGGTTTATGTCATCGCGGGTTGCGCGAGCAACAACACCAGCGACGCCGGTCACTTCGTAACAAAGGTCAAGCCGGTGCTGGAGTATTACTGCATCGAATGTCACAATTCCAAATCGGGCCTGAACTACGGAGGGCTCAATATTGAGACCGGGAAGGCGGCGATGACGACGGGCCGCCACGCTCCTGTAATCCGCGCCGGATCGCCTGATGACAGTCTGCTCTTCGTCGTCCTTAGGCTGGGCCACGAAGAGGTTCTGGGGATGCCGCCCGCTCCGGACAAAATTTCCGACGAACAACTGGCCGCAGTCCGGGATTGGATCCGTGCGGGCGCGCCCTGGCCGGAAGGCCCCGAGGGCCACTTGAAGCTGCCGCGTTGATCGCAAAAATAGCGATCGAAGTTACGCGCGTTTTTCAGCACGAAAAGGTCTTCCGCGCCGGGAAAGGACGATGACATTGCATGAGCAGCCTCAAACTTTCGCAAAAAGGTAGCGGATCATCTCCTCAAGCGTCGTCAGCTTGCCATAGTCGGCCTCGGGAATTTAAGCGCCCAGCTTTTCATGCAGTCCGATGGAAATTAGAAGAATCAGTGAAACGCATTTCGCGAATAGCTGAGGCCGCTTCCTCAAGCGCGATTATATTTTTTACACGGATGCTCAGGAGGCAGCGCCAGCGTGATCTTGTCTGCGGCTGAGCATGTAACGATCATCGAGCTGGCGCAGACGGCGGGAAAGATCGCGCGCAATATTCAAAATCAGGATGCCATACTGCCCGGGCATCTGCTTGTAGAGATGGTGGAATGTTCTTCCAGAGATGCTGAAAAGGATGGTCGGCCCCACCGCGTGGGCGGTGGCCGTGTGCGCCATTGTTTCCAGCAGGCAGGTCTCTCCGAACAATTCCATGGGATGGAACACCGCCAGTTCCACTTCGTCGGGCCCGCCAAACTTGCGGCAAATGCGGACGTTTCCGCTTTGAACGACAAAGATCATGTCGTCGGGATCCCCTTCACGGAAGATGATCTCCTTGTCGCCAAAGGCATAATCGTTTCCCTCGTTGGAAAGCAGATCCAGAGCCTTCTCGGTCAAGCCGGCAAAAATTGGCACAGACTTAAGAAGGTTCCTCATGGCTTCATGGTAGAAATGATCGGCCTATCCGCAACCGGTCCATGCAGCGAATTTTTTTAATTCGCGTGTCGGGTATTTTCTGACAAGAAGATAATTGGCGTTCCGCCTTGTTGCCCTTTCTGGCCACTGTCAAACTCCACCTGCCATCAACGACGGACGGATTTGTGCGGCTAGCAATTCCTTTGCCAGATCCGCCATCCGCCAGTAAAGCCTGGCGCCAAAATGCAACTTGCTTATTCAGGGCGTGAATCGGATTGCTAGACACATCACGTCATGAAGAAACCTGCAAAGCCCCAATCAATCGCTGCAGACAATCTGCGTGCAAGACGGGCATCCTCCGCTCCCGAGCCAATAACCAGCAAGCCGACGGTGGCCAGTGCAGCTGGCTCATCCGGCTCCGACTTCTCCATGGCCGGCATGTCTCCAGATGAAGTCCAGAAGCTGGTTCATGACCTTCAGATTCATCAGATCGAATTGAAAATTCAAAACGAGGAACTGCTCGCTTCACAAACTGATCTGACGCAGTCACTCGACCGCTTCAATGATCTCTATGATTTCGCGCCCATCGGTTATGTGACGCTGGATCAAGCTGGCACGGTTGTGGAAGCGAACCTGACCGTGGCCACGATGCTCGGCGTCGAACGCCAGAAACTCATCGGACGCAAGCTCACACAGTTCGTCGCGTCCGAAGGACAGGACACGCTTTACCATCATCAGCAGGCGGCACTCGATTGCGAGGACAGGCAGTCCAGCGACCTTCTCCTGCGCCGGAATGATGGCACGACATTCTTCACCCGGTTGGAAACCAATTGTTACCTTGAACCCGTCTCGCGCACACCTCACTGCCGGAGCGCGATCATTGACATCACCCAGCAAAAGCTGGCCGAACAGCAACTGGGTGACGTCAATACGAGGCTGGAACAGGAAGTGGCCCAGCGCACGGAATCGTTGCGCAAGAGCGAGACGCGGCTCGCGGGTATCCTCGACTCAGCGATGGATGCCATCGTCAGCGTGGATGGGGAGATGCGAGTGGTCCTTTTCAATGATGCAGCGGAGAAGATGTTTCAATGCCCGGCGGCGGCGGCGATGGGCAGGCCGCTGGACGGGTTCCTGCCGGCCCGGTTCCGTGAAGCCCATTCGGCAAGTGTCCACCGGTTCGGCGTATCCGGCGAAACCAGCCGCAGGATGGGCAGTCTGGGAACGGTGACTGGCCTGCGCGCAAACGGCGAAGAATTTCCCATCGAAGCCTCGATCTCACACATTGAAACCGACGGACAAAAAATATACACGGTTATCTTGCGAGATATCACCAGCCGCATGCACAATGACGCGGCGCTGCACCGCCAGGCGCAGTTGCTGCATCTTTCGCACGATGCGATTTTTGTCTGGAGCACGAAGGGCAGCATCGAGTTCTGGAACCAGGGCGCCACGCGGCTCTACGGTTACGAGCATGGCGAATCGATGGAAAAACCGCCACCGGATCATCTCAAGACATCCTATCCGACTCCATGGCCGCAGATCGAAAGCGAACTGCGTGAGAACGGCTCCTGGGAGGGGACGCTGCGCCAGACGGCGAAGAACGGCAATCGGGTCATCGTCTCCGCACGCTTGCAGGTAATCTCCAAGGATGAAGTCAAAGGCATGGTTATCCTGGAGACTAACCGCGACATCACGGACCGCCAGCGGCTCGAAGAAGCCCTGCTGCGCGCGAGCGAGGAGGAACAGCAACGCATCGGACGCGATCTGCACGATGGTCTGGGACAGGAAATCGCGGCGATCGCGATGTTGAACAACCTGCTGCAAAATCAGCTCAAGGCGAAGGCGCTGCCCGAGGTCACCTTGGCGGAACGGCTCGCGGGACTCCTCAAACATGCCAGCAGCATGGCGCGCCGGATTTCCCATGGTCTCCAGCCGGTGCCAGTCGATCCCGAAAGCCTGATGGCGGCCCTGAATATCCTGGTGGATGACATAAACTTCTCGAACGGCTCGCGCTGTGTCTTCGAGTGCAATGAGAAAGTGGCAGTTCATAGTCACGACGTTGCGAATCATCTATACCGCATCGCTCAGGAGGCCGTGCAAAACGCCCTGCGCCATGGAAAGCCGGAGAAGGTGATCGTCCGGCTGACGCGCAACGAGGAGCTCGTGATCTTGGAAATCCAGGATGACGGCGCCGGTTTCGACCCGAATGAGACCGTATCCGATGGCATCGGCCTCAAAACCATGAAGTATCGCGCCGAGGTGATGAACGGAATCCTTTATCACTCCCGGCCACCGGAGGGTGGCACGCTGATGCGCTGCTCGGTGTCCGATCCGCAACCAGTGCCGCAAAATACCAAAGCCACGCAGAGCCACCCCCCACCCCGACATGCTTTGATCGTATCCCGATGATTCCGCCCGCCAGCATCGCCGCAGCACCCGTCACGCGGAAAGTTCTCCTTGTTGATGATCATCCCGTGGTGCGGGAGATGCTGGCCCTGTGCATCGCGCAGGAGAAGGACCTGAAAGTGTGCGCCTCGGCGGGCAACGTGGCCCAGGCGCTGGCGGATGTCGAACGCCACCACCCGGATCTCGCGATCGTGGACATCAATCTTCCCGACGGACACGGCCTGGAGCTTATCAAGGAAATTCAAGTGCGCGATCCGAACGTGCGCCTGCTCGTGTTTTCCATGCACGACGAGCATCTCTATGGTGAGCGAGTGCTGCGCGCCGGTGCCCAGGGCTATTTAATGAAGAGCGAACCGCCCGAAAAGATCATTGAGGCCATCCGTCGCGTGCTCGACGGCAAGATGGCGGTGAGCGAGGAACTGGCGCAGCGGATACTTTCTGAAACCGCCCACCAGAAACGATCGAAAGAAAAAGGCATGCAGCAACTTTCCGACCGCGAACTGGAGGTTTTTGAACTGCTGGGCCAGGGGCTCAGCACCAAGGAAATCGCCGGGCGGTTGCATCGCGGCACCAAAACCATCGATACCTACCGTTTGCGCATCAAGGAAAAGCTCCAGATTGGCAACGCCAGCGAACTGGTGGCGAAAGCCGCGCGATGGGTGGCGGAGAAAAAGTGACTCGCGCGCCGCACGGCCGCCCCGGTCCACAAGTCGCCGATTAAAAGCACCAGACTGGTGTCAGGCGCATTCCCACAAGCGATTCAGCCCCGGCTTATTTGCCGCCGCTTCGCGCAGTCGCTAGCATCATCTTATCAAAGTCCGTTGTGCATGACATCACCCTTCCTCCCATGAATGCGAACCTCGAACTTCCCACCGCGCCGAGACTGCAGACCCCATGGTCCACTGGGGATCGGATTGACTCCGGCAGGGAGTTTCCTTCTCATGCCCTTTTCAAGCCAGCGACGCCCCTGCGGAATGCCGGAGCCGCCCGTCTGCATCCTGTTCGGCAGACGGTTTTCGCTCCGTCCCTGAGGCTCGTCCCGCCGCCCACTCCGACCACGCGACGGATTGTGATCTCGACTGCGTTTCCCAACGTCTCCAAAAAGGATGCTTACAATGCCTGGATGAAATTTGACCTGCTGCCGGCTTTTATGCGTGGCCCGACTGATGTCTTCCTCCCCGAGCCTTATGAAAACCGCTGGTCCTTCCGCATGGGCGATGACGATGTCCGCTGGGAAGCGCGGACGATCAGTTGTGTTCCCGGTGAAACGATCAGCTGGCGGAGCCCCGAACATGCTGAATTGCCAAACCGGGGCTGGGTTATTTTTTCCGACATGGGCCGGAGATCCAGCCAGGTGAGCGTCAACCTTGAGTTCGACGGCCTGGGTGCCGCCCGCCTCACCCCGCTAACCCTGAAGAGGGTCGAGTCCCAACTGTGCGACACCCTTGAATTTCTCAAAGCTTTTTTAGGCCCATGCGCTTTGCCGTCGGCAATGCATTCGCTGTGAAATTCACCGCTTTTCCCTACCAACCCTGAACACAAAAATAAAATCAGCGATTATGAAATCTGATAACACCAGCCTCGCGACTACCAGGAAGCGCAAAACTTCGGCCAGATCCACGCCCGTCAGGTCACCCTCGCCGAAGCCCGTCATCCTATTGACGAACGGTAATGGTTCGACCCGGCCAAAGCCGGAGCAGGTCCGGGAAGCGGCTTACTTTAACTATTTGAACGAGGGCTGTCCCGAGGATCGCACCTTGCAGCACTGGCTGGACGCCGAGGCCCGGCTGCTGGGCCGCTCCCGGGCTCAGTTCAATGAATTTAAATGATCCAAAATTTTCAGCATCCCAAATCAAAACCAATAGAAAACAAAACACCATGAACACACTAGCCCGACTTAATCCCTTCAAAACCGCCACTTGGGATCCTTTCCGGGAACTTGGCGAATTCGAGAACCGTCTCTCACGCGCCTTCGGGCGTCCGCTCATCACCACCAATGGCGGAGAGAAAGAAACACTGGCCGTCACCGAATGGGCACCGGCGGTGGATATCAGCGAGGACGACAAGGAATACCTCGTCAAAGCGGAACTGCCTGGACTCAAAAAAGAAGAGGTCAAAGTCACCGTCGAAAACGGCCAATTAACAATCTCCGGCGAACGCAAGACCGAGAAGGAAGAGAAGAACAAGAAGTATCACCGCATCGAACGCTCCTATGGCAGTTTCGTGCGCAGCTTCACCCTTCCTGACATCGTCAGCGGCGAAAAAGTGAACGCCGAGTTCAAGGACGGACTGCTGATGGTGCATCTGCCCAAGGACCAAAAGGCCATGCCGAAAACCGTTGAGGTCAAGGTGAACTGACATCCGCACCCAGGTCCGCCGGAGTCATCCGGCGGACCTGACTTAAGCGGACAGTTGTTGATTGCATGCGGCGGGGTTTGGGCATCATCCGATTTCATGAAGAATTTTTACGCAGACCCCGCTGTCCGGCAGCGTTTGATTGAATTCCTAGGTGCTGATTCCCTGAAACAATCCACCGCCATCCATCTGGCCCATTCTGATGGTTGCAGATTCTTTGTGATTGAGATCTGCTCGTAGCCCGAGCACCCAGACTGTCACTAAAGCGGATTTATAAATACTGTGGTCGATTCCACGACGGTATTTTCATGTTGTGGGAGAAGTTTTGGAGCGCAGTCGCCCTCGCGTGCCGCCCTTCGGCCCCGCAAAAGGCGGCACGCCAACCCCTGATGCTACATCGTCAGGGGACATTCGCAGGAAGTCCGCTAGGGCGCAGACTTCAGCACGCGGGGCGCGAACGCTCCAAAAACTCCAGCCCGCCCGGCTCGAGATGAGCAGCACTGCGAGCAATCCATGCCGCACTTTAAGTATCGCCAGGGCTCTGTGATAACGCCATAATCGATATCGTCGTCAAGACCTGTCGACCCATCCCTCCCACCCATGAATGACAAACTGGACAGCTTGCTCGAAAAAATGCACCTGCTGGAAAAAGAAGTGCTGCGGGAACTGGAGCGAAAGGAGCAGGAGTTTTTTTATCAAGTCAGACTGGGCCGGGTGCGGTTCACCGAGGAGGCCAGAGCCCGGCATAAACGACTGGTCAAACGATTCGCCGCCTACATTCGCGGTTCGCGTTTTTGGGTCGTGTGCACGGCGCCGGTGATATGGTTCTGCTTCATTCCCGTCGCATTTCTGGATTTGGTAATGACGATCTATCAAGCCATCTGTTTCCCGATTTATGGCATTCCAAAAGTGAAACGCGGGGATTACATCATGCTGGATCGCCACCGTCTGGCCTATTTGAACTGGGCGGAAAAACTGAACTGTGAATACTGCGGCTACGCCAATGGCGTGCTGGCGTGCGCTTCTGAAATCGCGGCGCGGACCGAGCAGTATTGGTGTCCGATCAAGCACGCGCTGAGAATAAAATCCATGCACAGTCGCTACCGATTCTTCTTCGACTACGGAAATGCCGAGCATTATCGGGAGCAGATTGAAAAGGTGCGCCGGTCATTCGAGGACATCGAGACGGAAAGCAATCAAGCCACGAAGGTGGAAACATAGCTGGCTCGCAGTTCTTCCTCGATTCGGGCGGAATGCCCGAAATACACACCGGCTAAAAGCCCGTGCCACACCCGTTTCCCAACAGGCTTCTACGCGTGCGGATTTTTCTCGTGATACAAGGCGATGCCGTCCGCGCTAATCCCGGCGTGGTTCGCCAGTTCATAGCGCAACCAGTCAGCCTCGCTCACCCCGGCTTTGATGGCGGCATCATGTTCCAGCTTCGTGTAAGTCGCGCGCAGTTCATCACCCGCGAGTTGATGATCCAGTAACGATTTCACTGTATCCGTTACCAGACCCACGCGCCGGGCATAATTAGTCAGGTGCGATGACACATCCGTGACTTCGCCGAAGTGGGTTAGATACAACCTGTCGAAATTCGCGTCATGCAGCCGGGTGATGGAGTCGAGATAAGCCACCGGATCGAACTGCGGAGGTGCGGCGGCAACGCTGAGATAATCGCAACCCTGCAGCCGCACGCCCGCGACGTCGCCGGTGAAGCAATTACCCTCGCAGACGTAGGCAAGGTGATGCCGCGCGTGGCCCGGGGTGTCGAATGCGATGATGTTTATTTTGCCGATCTTCACGGTTTCACCATCGGCAAGCACGACCACCTTGTCGGCTGGAGTTGGCAGCATCTCGCCCCAGAGAGAATCAAACTTGTCCGCGTAGACGCGCCGGGCGCTGGCGATGAGTTTCTCTGGCGCGATCAGGTGCTGCATACCACGCGGATGCACATAAACAGTCGCTCCTTGTTGCGCCCACCAGCCTGCGGCACCGGCGTGATCGAGATGAACGTGGGTGACGAAGACGTGCTTGATTTGTGCCGGATCAAAGCCGTGCGATTTGATCTGCTCAAGCAAAGCGGGCAACGTGGAAGCGGGACCAGTTTCAACCAGTGCAAGATCGCGACCCAATTCGATCAAAAACGCCGCGATGATGCCCGGCGTGTCCTGAAAACGCAGGTCGAGGGTGTAGATATGCGGCATGGTTGTCGGGTTCTTCGTTCTTGGTTCTTGGTTCTTAGTTTGATTTCCTTGCAGCCCGAACCAGGAACCAAGAACGTAGAACCAAGAACCGAATCACCTCATCGCTTCAAAACGCTTCTTCAGAAGGTCCTTCTGCGTCGCACCGCCAAGTTTTGCCTGTGAATCATCGATCCACCGCTGCTCCAATTCGTTTTTGGTCGGGCGCTGCACCTGATAGAAGACACCGAATTTGCCAGGGCTGGGCAGATCCGCGAGTTTGAACGCGGCGACATCATCTTTCACGTCGTGCTGTGTTTCGTCGATGACGTCGAACGCGCCGCCTTTGCGGGGGTTGCCATCATCGAAGGCGCCAGGATAGAACATGGTGCACTCGCTGAGGCACTCGATGACGCTGAAGCCATCGTGCTCGATGGCGCGCGTGAAGAGTTCGTCCATGTGCTTCACCTGAGTCGCGTGGGTGCGGCCGATGAACGTCGCGCCGGACGCGAGGAGTTGCTTCATTGGATTAATCGGACGGTCGATGGCACCGATGGGATCGGTCTTGGACTTGCGGCCGATGGGTGTCGTCGGACTGGTCTGGTTCTTGGTCAGGCCGTAGACGAAGTTGTCCATGATCACGTAGGTGAGGCGGATGTTTTTGCGTGCGGCATGATTGAGATGGTTGCCGCCGATGGAGAAACCGTCGCCATCGCCGCCGAAGACGAACACATGCACGTCAGGCCGGCTCAAAGAGACACCCGTGGCCAGCGGCAGCGAGCGGCCATGGATGAAGTGCAGGCTGTGCGTGTTCATGAAGTAGGGGAAACGCGACGAGCAGCCGATGCCGGCGACCACGACGATCTTCTCCTGCGGAATCTGAAGCTTCTCGAGCACCTTGTAGAAGACGGCGAGCACCGCGAAGTCGCCGCAACCGGGGCACCAAGTTGGGTGATCGGCGATGAGCTGCTTCTTGGTGAGCTTGTCAGCGACAGGCGCTGCGGTGGTGGTGGCGACGGCGGTGGACATGGGATGAAAGGATGAGGGATTAAGTCGGAAGGATAAAACTATTTTCCTGCGAGATGCTTTTCCACGCCGGTGACGATTTCACGGACGCGGAAGGCCAGACCGTCGGTCTTGCAGACGGATTTGATTTTGGGATCGGCGTAGTGTGCACGCAACAGCATGGCGAGTTGGCCGAAGCCGTAGGCGCCGGAGTCGTTCATCTCGACCGCGATCACATGTTTGTAGCCGGCGAAGACTTTCTCGAGGCCGTTGGGCATCGGATGCAGGTGACGCATGTTGGCCCCGCCTACTTTGTAACCTTCGAAGCGAAGGCGATCCGTGGCTTCCTTGACTGGGCCCCAGGCGCTGCCCCAAGCGATGAGGAGCGTGTCACCGGCGCTGTCGCCGTGGATTTCCGGCAGCGGAAATTCCGCTGCGGCATCCAACAGTTTCTGACGGCGTTTATTCGTCATCTCTTGGTGCATCTTCGCGTTGCCACTGGGATGACCCCACTCGTCGTGTTCCAGACCGGAGATGTGTGGATATTTTCCTGCGGCCATTTTCGATCCGGGAGGCGCGTGCTTTGTGGTTTTGTCCAGCGGGTAGGGCCGAAAATCTTCGCCGCGCGGCGAGAGATCAAGTGTCGGCTCCACCCAATGTTTGTCGAGATCTGGTTCCGTAAAAGCCTCAATACGGCTGCTCAATGCCTGGTCGCTGAGAATGATAACCGGACAGGAATATTTCCGCGCGATGCGTGCAGCTTCGAGCGCGATGTAGAAGCAGTCTTCCACATCCTTCGGCGCCAACACAAAACGTGGCGTGTCACCGTGGCTGCCGTAGATCGCCTGCATCAAATCGGACTGCTCCACGCTGGTGGGCAGACCAGTGGAGGGGCCACCGCGCTGCACATTCACGACGATGAGCGGCAGTTCCGCCATGCTGGCGTAGCCGAGTGCTTCCTGTTTGAGAGAGATGCCGGGACCGCTGCTGCCGGTGATCGCGAGATGGCCGGCGAATGACGCGCCGATGGCCATGCTGATGGCGGCGAGTTCGTCCTCCGCCTGAACAAAAATGCCACCGTATTTCGGCAGTTCACTGCGCAGTGTTTCCATGATGGGCGACCACGGGGTGATCGGATAGGCTGAGCCGTAACGAACGCCCGCCGCCAGCAGTCCGAGGGAGAGCATCTGGTTACCATCGGTGCTGATGCGATTGGCTTCCCGGGCTTCGCCTGGCTCGAATACAAATTTTTCCAGGTCGCCAATCTGATAAGCATAGCCGGCATCGAATGCCAGCAGGGCATTACGCAGCACACTCTCGTCCTTCTTGCCGAACTGGCGACTGACGATGGTGACGAGCTTTTCTTTGTCGAGTCCGAACACGGCGCAGATCAGGCCGAGCACCAGCATATTTTTTCCGCGATCTCTGGCTGATCCGCCGAGAGCTTCGACTGTGGCCGCTGTAAAAGGAATTCCGAAGTGATGGATGCCGCGCTCGTTTTTTATTTCATTTACTTCGCCGCTGTCGTAGAGGCAGATGCCGCCGTTCCGCAACGCGCTGATGTGGCTGTCGTAGCTGTGCTGGTAAAAGGCCACCAGCACGTCCGCTTCGTCGCCCGCAGTGAGCACTTCTCCGGAGCCGAGATGAACTTGAAAAATCGAAGGTCCTCCGCTGATGGTCGAGGGAATGGTCATGTAAGTCATGACCTCATGCGCGGTGCGGCCGGCAAGGCGGCCGAGGAATCCGCCGATGGACTGGATGCCGTCCTGCGAATTACCGGCTAGGCGGATGACGGCATTGCGCAACTTGTGGGCTGAAGACGAGGGGGCTGAGACGACTGGTGCTGACATGGGGTAAAATTACGTGAGATCGGAGCAAAATACCAAAGTGACGTTTTTGCAACCTTCTGTTCCGAGTATAATGCCGGTGGGTTGGACGTCTTGCAGCTTGCCTTTTATGAGCGAACTGCCTAGCCTCGGTTCAAGATGTCCAAAATCCTGCTTGCCGCGTTGTTGGGGGCCATTGTTTGCGTAGCCTGGGGAGCGATCTCATGGATGGGTCTCGAATGGCACAGCGGAACGCTGAACAGGTTTGCCGACGAGACCGCAGTAGGTGCCATCATCAAGGAAGATGCGAGCGCGGTGCTGAAGCACAAAGGCCAGACTTCCGGCGTGTTCGTGTTGCCACTCGGCACCGTCGTCGGTGAGCGCGTCGTCAGTGAAGACGGCAAGGAGCGCAATCGTGCGGCGCTCAAAGCGCACGATGACGGTCCCTACGTCTACGCCATCATTCGGCCGGGACCGAAACCGATGAACCTGATCGTAAACCTCAGCTTGGCCTTCGCTCGTTCTTTTGCCGCCTGTTTCACCATCGCCTTGCTGCTGAGCTGGACCATGCGCTTGGATTATCTGCAGCGGATATTTTTCTGTGCCATCGCCGGTTTATTTGCGGGCCTGGTCAGTGATGTCCCGCTCTTGATCTGGTTCGAAGCTCCGTTGCGCCATACGCTCATCAACCTCGCCGACCACCTCTGCGAATGGTTCCTCGCCGGACTCGTCATCGCCGCCTTGGTGCCGGGGCGGGAGATTTGGGAGAGGGTTAGATAGTCGACCGTATAAGAACAATCGATAGTCTGATCATGATGAGATTCATCCAACTCGCAGTCTTCTTGGCTGTGGCAACAACGCATGCGGCTGACAATCCCGCAGTCGAGGCTGTCAATCATCTCGGCATCTCCCTTCTGCGCCAAACATCCGGCAACACTCTCATTTCACCGTGGTCGCTCCAGCAGGCGCTCGGCATGGTATATGCCGGAGCCCACGGAAAGACGGCGGAAGAAATGGCGGCAGCGCTTGGCTACCGCGGCGATACGGCAGCGCTGCACGAAGGATTCAAGCGGCTGCGCGACGCAGGTGATTCGCTTGCCTCTGTTGTCGAGGGCGTGAAGCCGCTGCGCACGGCCAACCAGCTTTTCGTTGCTGAGAAATTGCCGCTGAAGACAGACTGGCTTGCACTCACGAAGAAATACTATGACTCCGCGCCGCAGACCATGGACTTCTCAGACACCGCCGCCGCCACAAAGACCATCAACGACTGGGTCAGCACGCAGACCGAGAAGAAAATACCCGCCGTCATTCCCGATGGCGGCTTGAACTCGCGGGCCAAGCTCGTCATCGTGAACGCGCTTTACTTCGACATGCCGTGGGACGAACTCTTCACGAAAGAACTCACGAAGACGATGCCGTTCTTCATCGCGCGAGGACGCAGCAAGAATGTGCCGCTCATGTTCAAGCAGCATCGTCAGCACTACGCGCACAAGGACGGCTTTCAAATCGCCACGCTGCCCTATGCTGGCGAGCAACTTCAATTCGTTGTCATCCTTCCCGATGATCCGAATGATCTCGAGAAGACCGAAGCCAAGCTCACGCCGCAGCTTCTTGCCGAATGCGCCAAGCTGCCGAAGGAGGAAGTGCGCCTCACTCTGCCGCGATTGAAAATGGAGCCGCCCTCGCTGAGCATGAGGCCCGCGCTGGAAAAACTCGGCATGAAAGCCGCGTTCAACGACAAAGACGCCGACCTCACCGGCATCTGGCAGTCAGGCGGTGGCGGGGATCCCGTGATCGATGAAGTGTTTCATCGCACCTTCATCGATTTGGACGAAAACGGCACCAAGGCCGCCGCAGCCACCGCTGTCATCATCCGGCCAAAGAACGGCGTGCCACATAAAATCCCGCATGTCGTCGTCCGCTGCGATCACCCGTTCATCTTTGCCATCCAGCACGTCCCGACGGGAGCATGTTTGTTCATTGGTCGTGTCAGCGACCCTGCGCCTGAAATTGACGAAAATCCCGCTTCTGCCAAGTAAAGTTGTCCGCCTGTCCTCAGGCGGCTCACCCTAAGAACCGCGTGAGGACACGCGGACTACTCATCTCACACCGCCACCGCGCCCTCTTCCTTCGCCTGCGCGGTCGCGTTCTTCACCTCAAACTCGCGGCACCAGCCTTTGATTTCCAGATCGTTGAAAATCTTGCCGATCACGCGGCGTAGCAGTCCTTTGAGGTTGGCATTCTCCACCGCCTGCAACGAACGGATAGCCTGCTCCTTGTAACTCTCCAGTAAAAGCATCGCCTTCTCATGCGCGGTGCTACTTTGCGCCCACTCGCGGATCGTGGCTTTGTCGGGTGCTTCGGCAAGCTCACCATTCCAAAGCTTTTCCATCACGGCTTTTACATCGCCCTGGCCGCGTTCGCGGAGGAGCGCCAGCACGATACTGGGGCGGATGGCCACGGAATTGTCGGCGGCGGAATCTTCGCCAAGGTCATCGAGGTCATCGCGAATTTGATACGCGATGCCCAGCGCCTCGCTATAGGCATGAAGCGCATCCTCGGTTTCTTCGAGCTGGCACGCGATC
>JANNQW010000047.1:0-5973 GCA_031400955.1 Verrucomicrobiota bacterium | reverse complement strand
GACTGGAAACACACCCTTGGTTGAAACGAGGCCGAAGGTGGTCTTCAAGCCGTAGATGCCGCAACAAGCCGCGGGAAGGCGAACGGACCCACCGGAATCTGTTCCGAAAGCGACGTCCGCCATGCCACGGGCAACAGCCACCGCGGAGCCACTGGAAGAGCCTCCGGGAATCGCCTTGTGCTTTCCATCCCAACGATTTTTTGGGGCCCCAAAGTAGCTGTTTTGGCCGGATACCGTCACCGCAAACTCCGTCAGATTCGTTTTGCCCACAATTTGCACATTTCGTTCCCGCGCTAGTTTCAGGCACGCCGCATCCTGCACAGCCGGTGAACTTGTTTTGGCGACATATTCGGAGCCCGCGGTGGTCACGACGCCCTTCATGTCGATGAGGTCCTTGACCGCCAGACGCAGTCCCTTGTTATCAGCAGGAGGCGGCCAATAGACAATGAATGCGTGATCCCGGGAGCGATTTGCCTGACGATACAGCGGAGCAGAGCAGCCACTGAGAATGCAAATCAACAAAAGCCCATGAACAACATTTTGGGTAATGAAGCAGTGACGATTTTTCATTGTATTTTCTCAGCGCGGAGTCTCGCAGGATTTGGAATCACGTCCCATCTGTCTGGGATGGTCACGGCCTTTAACTTGGGCGGTTTGCGTCGAAATGTGCTCGTATCATGCCCCATAGCCTGACAGCTCGTTATGGGGGAAAACCCTACCCGGCAGGGACCGCAGGGTTCTTCAGTTTCGATTGACAGCATCTTTCATCAACCAACTCCCGGACCGGTCCAGTTCAAGCAATCGGTCGTGATGCCCGATCAAGGTGGTGCGATGGCCCACGCTGATGAACCCGATGCCGGACTCTTTCAGCATGGCATACAAGCGGTCCTGGTTGTCCTCATCGAGCGCACTGGTAGCCTCGTCCAGGAAGGCGAATTTTGGCACATGCAGGAAGAGTCGCGCAAACGCAACCCGCTGTTGTTCGCCAAGTGAAAGCACGTTGGTCCAGTCCACGACGCGATCCAGATCGCCGTCCACGCGCTGGGAGATGTCTGCGAGATTGACCTTGTCCACGATCTCGCGGATTTGCTCGTCACTCACACCGTGGTGGGGATACGGATAAACCAACTGATCACGCAAGCTGCCCTGAATCATGTAGGGGCGTTGCGGGAGAAACATGAGGTTGTTCAGGGCCGGTCGTTCGAGCGAGCCGGCGCCGCTCGACCACAGTCCGGCGATGGTGCGGAGCACGGAGCTCTTGCCGGTGCCGCTGGCACCCATGATCAGGAGGCTCTGCTTGCGGTGCAGCTCGAAGGACAATTCAGTTACCAATGTCTTCGAGCCATCCGGCGTGCGCACGGTCAGCTTGTCCAGCTTTACCACGCGGCTGTCATCGTTCAATTCCACATTCGCTTCTTTCAGAATGCGCTCTTCTTCGGCATCGTGTTCATCGAGATTGTCCCACAGGCTGCCGAGACGTTGCACACCCGCGAGGTAGGCGCTCAATCCTCCGAACTGCGTGATGATGAGCGAAACGGCCGCCAGAACCTGCGCAAAGGCACCCGCCGACTGGGTGACGACACCGAGTTCCACTTCCCCGCGCATGAACATGGGGGCGACGATCATGACCGGCAGAACCAGCGCGGCATAGTTGTAACTGTTGGTGAAAAATCCCAGATTGCGGTTCCAGATGATGATGTTCCCCATGTTGGCCACGGCTGCGGTCAAACGGTTTATTAAATCGAGATGCTCGCGTTTCTCACCACGGTAAAACGCGATGGATTCCGCGTTGTCGCGCACCCGCACCAGACTGTAGCGGAAATCCGCCTCTTTCTGATACTGGTGGAAGCTCAAGCCAACAAGGCGGCGGCCGATGAGAATGCTCACCCCCGTGCCCAGCACGGCATAAAGAAACAACACGCTGACCAGCATGCCCGAGATGGCCCAAAGGACGCCGATGAACGCCACCAAAGTCACCAATGAGTTCAGGGTGATCAAGAGGAAGGACAGCGAGCTGACCGTGAAATTTCGCACGTCTTCGCTGATGCGCTGGTCGGGATTGTCAACGCTCTCCGAGCCGCGCAGTTGGTAATACGCGCGGTTGTTGAAGTAGCGCTTGACCAAGTGCTGGGCCATCCACTCGCGCCACAGCAAGGCCAGCCGCTCCTCAACCCACCGGTAGTAAACTCCAATCGGTACTGCGAGGGCAAAGGTGCCGAGATACAGCCCCAAAAATTTCCAGTAAGCCGGCGGGTCTTTTCTCGCGATGGCGTTCATGAAATCCCGTCCGGCGTAGCTCATCAGCACCTGGACGCCTCCGACGCACAGGGCCATGGTCAGCAGTGCGGTGAGAAAGCCACGAGCCTTGTGGCGTCGCTCCGATGCAAAAAACGCTCTGGAGATGATCCAGAATTGCCGGCAGGTATTGCCGATTGTCATCTTGATCTCGGTTTTGCCTTCAGAAGACGAAGCCTGGTCTTTCGGGATCCCCATGGCATTAACAGATTACATAAGGCACCCGACCATTGCAATGGGGCAGATTCTCATGGTGTGACGCGGAAGACCGCAGGTCGAAGGCACCGCACCGGAATCCGGGCGTAACCCAAGTTCTTCCGGGCAAAGCAAGTGGACACCAAACCACGGTATTCTCGATCTGGTGTCCATGAAGGGCGTTTGGATGATTACAGTCCCAAGGATTGGAGCAGGCTCGGGTTGATGGTGCCGGTAACTCGAAGTCCGCGATCCTGCTGGTAGCGGGCGATGGCACGGTTTGAGATCGGTCCAATTTCGCCGTCAATCGGTCCTTGGTAGTAACCCCGGCGGGCCAGCGCGCCCTGAACGGCTGCGTCTGCGGAATTACTGCGGTAGCTTTCGCGACTGTAATACTCTCTTGGAGCCGCTTCGCGCGTGGCATAATACCTGACATCAGGGCGCTCGTAGTAATATGGGGAGTTCTGCGGTCCATAGTAGTAGCCGCGCCCGGCGTATCCGGTGCCCAAAGACAAAGTGAAGCTGGAGCGCGGATGCGAGAGGTAGACTACCCGGTCTCGATCATCATGGTGCGACTTCTGATATTTCGAGTCATGGCCGCGACCGTGTTTTTTGTCGTCATGACGATCCTTGGCTCGGGAAGTGCAGGGCAGCGCGAGCAGACTGAGTGCCGCGATGGCGGCAGCGCCCAAAAATCGGAGTTGGGGAATGGATGATGTTTTCATGGGGTGCTTGTTTGTATTCAGGGATTGAAGCTTCCTTGCGGCTAGATGATGCCTGCCGGTCTGGCATTTCACCAAGAAGGCTTGCATTGCCGGCGTTCAACGGTGCCAAGACTCACTGGAACAGTCCCTTGAACCTGCGGCTGAACCGATCGACTTTGCGGTCGAGATGAAGATTGCCAAGACCGTCAACACCTTTGCTCAAAGCTTGGGCTCCGTCTTCCGCGAGGCCGGCAAGTCGATGCTGAATGTCTTCCAGCAATTGCATGGCGCGATTTCTCGGTGCTGCCGGTGTCAGCACTCGAGTTACTAGGACGGCGGCGAGACCGAGACCGGCAGCCACGAGCAAGGCGGTCCCGGGATGTTGGCGGACATAGTCTTCAAATTGTAAGACAGGATTAGCAACTGCGGTCGGGATGGACGGATCCGGTGGAGCTGGCGGAGCAGGAATATCTGGAACAGGGGGAGTAGGAATTTCGGCGGGTGAGTTCATGAGTGGAGGTGGGTTGAGGTTTTCTGACAGCAGAGTTCCATGACCTTGGTCGCCCCCAAGGTCAGGAGGATGGGACGCATGAATGTGGCACCGACGACAGTGAGCGTTCCAACCACCACCCTTGTCGGCAGCAGATTGATGAGCAGTCCCACACCGAACGCGGCGGCGACTGCCATGGCTGGCTCCCTGGAGGCGAATTCTTTCATTTCACCGAGCACTCGGCGGGCGGAGATTGCACAAGGCTGCATGGGGTGATCGACATTCATGTTTTGCAGAGTAAGTCCCGACGATCCGATTCGCCATGGGGTGTAACCCCACCTCGTTGTCGCGCGTGGTCATAACTTTGCAGCGGCGATGACGTCTTCAATCTGCCGTTGCCACGTCCTTGTCGTTCCGGTGCGATCCGTGCCGCAACGCATATACATGGGTGAATTCGGCTCCGAAGAACAGGATTTGCGCGGAGTAGAAAACCCAGACGAGAATGATGATGAGCGAGCCTGCCGCGCCGTAGCTTGAGGCGATTGCGCTCCACCCGAAGTAAATTCCGAGAATGAACTTCCCGAGCACGAACAGCACGGCTGTCATTAAAGCACCGGGCCAAACATCCTTCCAGGTGATGCGTGCGTCAGGAACCACATGAAAGATCAGGGCAAACAACAGGGCGAGCGCCAGCAGGGACAAGCCGGAATTGCCGAGCTCCCAGGCGCGATCGAGGTTGGGGGACAGTCCATGCAGGTAGTTCCCCGCTGCCGCAATGACGGTAACCAGCAGGAACGAGATGAGCATGAGCAAACTCATGACCAGGACCAGGGCAAAGGAGATGGCGCGCTCCTTGATCATCATGAACACGGGATGCCGTCGGACGGGAACTTCCCAGATCTGGTTCAAGGAGTCCTGCAGTTCGCCAAACACGCTTGAAGCGCCGACGAGCAAAACTGCAAAACCAAAGAGGGTCCCCCAGACACCGGCGTTTGCCCCCGCCGTCCTGGTCAGGATCATCTCCACCATGTCTGCGCCCTCATGGCCGACCAGGGATCTGAACTGCTCCACCATCTCGGCCCGGGCCAGATTGCGCTCCACGACCAGGCTGATCAGGGCGAGCATGAGGATGGCCAGCGGCGCGAGGGAGAAGACCGTGTAGAATGCCAGCGCCGCACCCATTCTGGGGCCTCTGTTTGCATTCCACCGGCGATATGTCTCGCTCAGCAGGGAGAGAAACGCATTCATCACGGATCAGACTTTGTCGCCGAACACTTCATCCTTTTGCAGCTCATGCTTTTCGGAAACGCCATCCCTCAGGAAGGGCGCCAGCCAGATGCGCTCGATTGCCGCGTAGGAGGCAATGATCGGGAGGGCCGCCAGGGCTCCAGGAATGCCAGCCAGCAGCGTTCCTGCGAGCAGGCCGAGCAGCACAGTCAGTGTGGACAGTCTAAGGCTCTTCCCGTAGACCCAGGGCACGATGAGGTAAATCTCGAACATGTGAAACAACACATACAGACTCAGGACGATGAACGCCGTCTGTGGCGACAAACTCAGCGCCAGCAGGAAGGCGGGCAACGTGGAGATGACGAAACCCAGGACGGGCACGATGTCAAAAACACCCGCCAAAATCGAGAGCATCAAAGCTCCAGGGACGTGCAACAGGCTCAACACTGCAAACACATAGATTGCGACCAATGCGGAGGTGATGACCTGCCCCGAGACATAGCCGAAAATCACCTTCGAGATTTCGTTGGCCGTGGTATGGATCTTTCTGCGGTTCAACGGCGAGAAGAACGCCAGCAGCCAGTCATAAGTCTTGCTGCCATCGATCAAAAGATACAGGGCGATCACCAGCAGGAGTAAAATTTGCGAAATTCCGCCGAGCGCCATGCCGCCCGCTGAGAGGAAATGACCGAGCCAAATGCTGGCTTCGGAGGAATTGGCGCTTTCCAACATGTGTTCGATGCCCTGGCGGACACTACCGCCAACCGGCAGGAGATTGAGCGCATCATCCCGCAGTTTCGGCAGATTCTTGCTGAATGCCGCCGCCTGATCGATCAAGGCCGGGAGGACAAGTGCCAGGCCGACGCCGAGCAGTAACAGCAGAGACCCGATAACCACGAGCAAGCTGACCCAATGCTTGAATTTCTTGGAATCCAGCCATTCCACAAAGGAATGAAGCGTCACGGCCAGAAAGAGGGCCAGAAACACCATCAACAGCAGCGGCCACAACACATAGATGGCGTAGGCTGAGAGCAGTGCGGCAAAGACCTTGATGAAGGTGAC
>JANNQW010000046.1:0-3316 GCA_031400955.1 Verrucomicrobiota bacterium | reverse complement strand
GGAAATCGCATCGGCTTCCTCACCTGGCACTTCACCGTCGAGGATCGCGCCGCCTACCAGCATCTCCCGACCAACGAACAGGGCGAGCACGCTGACTTCGACGGTCCCGGCAACAACCACTCCATCGCCATCGAAATGTGCGAGCACCACGGGAACGACCTCGCCCGAACCATCGACAACGCCGCGAAGCTCACCGCCTTCCTCATGTATGAGCACCGTCTCGGCCTCGGCAGCGTGGTTCCACATCATCACTGGCGACGCATCGGCGTCAGCCCCGAGCACAAAGACTGCCCGCACTTCCTTCTCGACCGCGGAAATGAAGGTGCCACCTGGCGCTGGTTTCTCGACCGCGTCCAGGCGCAATACTCCCGCATCATCCCGGGTCCAGTGCCGCGGATTTAATCCGCAGGGAAACCACCTTTAACCCGACAATCCATGACCAAAGGACGACTTGAAGCCTTCAGCGACGGCGTGATCGCCATCCTCATCACCATCATGGTGCTGGAACTCAAGACGCCGCAAGGCACGGACATTTCGGCGATTTACGCGATGCGTCCTGTGCTCCTGAGTTACTTGATGAGCTTCGTCTATCTGGGCATTTATTGGAACAATCACCATCACCTCATCCAGGCGGCGCGACATGTGGACGGCCGGGTGCTCTGGGCCAACTTGCATCTGCTCTTCTGGCTCTCGCTGGTGCCCTTCGCCACCGCGTGGATCGGCGAAAGCGGCTCGGCACCCTGGCCTGCCGCAGTCTATGGTATCGTGCTGCTTTGCTCGGCCATTTCGTATTATATCCTCACACTGGCGCTGGTCGCGCTCCATGGGAAAGACTCAGACTTGGCCATCGCACTGGGCAAAGATTACAAAGGCAAGATCTCCATCGCGATCTATGCCGTGGCATTGCCTCTCGCGTTCGTATCGCCAATAATCTCCTATGTCGGCTACATTATCGTGGCCATCGTTTGGCTGGTGCCTGACCGCCGCATCGAGAAGACCTTGAAAAAGGGTGCTGCTGAAAAGTAATAAGCCCGGTCAAATCCGCATGGGAGAACCGGTGTTCCATCAGGCCTCGGTGATGTGGGCATACTCCTCTTCGCCCTCATCAGGCACCATGTCCTCGGGGGCCGGATCAACGGCAGCGGCATGGCGAACACCCTTGGGTTTCCGGCCCGCCCGCTCGCAAAAGTCACGATAAGTGATGACTTCAAAAGTGCGGTCAAGGTGCTCCACGACGGCGGTCATGGACTCCACCCAATCACCGGAATTAAGATAGTGCACATCACCGACCTGCCGGTCCGCAGGCGTATGGATGTGGCCGCAGATGATGCCGTTGCAACCACGCTGATGCGCCAGCTCTTGAAGCTGCTCCTCGTATTTCCCGACAAAACTGACCGCGCCCTTGACCTTAGATTTCACCCACTTGGCAAACGAGAAGGCTTCCTTCCCTCGCCAGTGGCGGTAGCTGTTGTACAGACGGTTGATCTTCAGCAGAGTCTCGTAACCGACCGCGCCCACGTGAGCCATCCACTTATGATTGGTCGTCACGTGATCGAAGCCATCCCCGTGCACCACGAGATACTTCCCGTGGGGCGACTCGTGAATGTGCTCCTCGCAGATCCGGAGATTATCAAACGCGATGGGCATGAAGCGCGCCAGCACGTCGTCGTGATTTCCCCGAGTGTAGATGACCTCGGTGTTCTCATACTCCATCTTGCGGAGGACGCCGCGGATAAAGTGCGTGTGAGCCTTAGTCCACTTGCCGTTACGGCCCAGCGCCCAGGCATCGATGATGTCGCCGTTCATCACCAGTTTCTCACACAATGAGTGGCGCAGAAAGTGGCTAGCTTGCACTGCCTTGCACTCCGGCGCGCCGAGATGGACGTCGGAAATAAAGATGGTCTTGAAGCGGAGTTTTCTTTTCATGGGGAAATCGTGAGACCTGATGTGCGCAATGCCACTGATGCCGCGTCGGCCCGGTCCGCGTTCGCGAGTTCGTTCTCGAACTGGGTGACGATAGCGCTCCAAGAGAGTGTCTGCGCGGTCTCCCGCGCCGCACGCCGGATGAAAGGATCATTCCACCGGCCGGCAGCCGCATCGACGGCGGCTAGATAGCCCTCGGCGTCACCCATCGGGGCGACGAATCCGTTGCGTCCATGATCGATCAATTCGCTTGCCGCAGCATAACAATGACTGACCGTCACCAGTCCGGAAGCCATCGCCTCAGGCAGGACGTTGCCGTATGTTTCCGTTAGGCTGGTAAACAAAAAAATGTCGGCGGATGCGTAGTGCCATGCCAGATCCAGGCCCGTGCGGGCACCCGCATAAATAAACTCCGGATTAGCCTCCCGCAGCGAACGCGCCTTGGGGCCGTCGCCGATAAAAACACCACGCGCCGTTGGAAATTTCTCAATCACCCGCGCCATGGCCCTGATTGCCAAAGACAGGTTCTTCTCCGCAGCGATACGCCCTACAAAGGCCACCACCGGCGCATCCTCCACCGCACCCCACTCCCGCCGCAATACGGAATCACGCCGCGACGGTGCAAACAATTCCGTGTTCACGCCCCGGCCCATCACTCCAACATGATTCACACCCATTACCCGCAACTGTTCCGCCGTGGTTTGTGAAGGTGCGAGCGTCCGTGCGGTGCGGTTGTGAAACCAGCGCAAAAATTTTGCCGCAATCTGCTTCATGAACGGCACCCGGTAATGATCGGCGTAGTTGTGAAAGTTAGTGTGAAATCCGGAAACGACAGGAATTCCGACCTGCTCCGCCGCGCGGATGGCGTTCAACCCCATGAGTGTCTCCACTGCGACATAGACTACGTCCGCATTCACCGCTTCCATGAGCCGGCGCAATTTCCCACTGGTCGCTAATCCGGCGCGCACTTCGTGATAGCCCGGAAGCCGGAAAGACCGAACCGTTCTCACAACGACGCCCTGCACCGCATTCGAGGCCCCGCGAGTGGTGGTCACCACATCGACCTGATGTCCAAGGCCGGCCAGCCCCCGCGCGAGCGCTTCAAGCGTTCGTGCAACTCCATTAATATCTGGAGTAAATGTGTCCGTGACTATGAGGACGTTCATCAGGTATTGATAATCAATCTTACCACAACATCGCCAAATAGCTCGCGCGACTGAGTGAACTTTTCGTCACGGATGAATCCATTGGATCTAGCTCAACGGCTCGCCTTCAGCGGCTTGCTCTTGCCGTCATTGGTGATCAAATAATGCCGGCGATCACCTTTGCGCTCACCATTCTCGACCGCAGCTCCGCCAGTGAACTGAACAAGATTTTCATCGGGAGAGTTGCA
>JANNQW010000045.1:0-25610 GCA_031400955.1 Verrucomicrobiota bacterium | reverse complement strand
GCCAGCGACTACACAAAAATGGATCTCATTGTCCCATACAGTTTGGTCTACATAAACAAAAAGATGCTGTTGGTGGGTGATGACAACGATGTACATCTTGAGGGCGTGACAAGATTTCTGATCAAAGGACAAATGATACTCATTGAAACAGCGATTAAACAATCATGGATTGGTAAGCCGTATGTGCAAAAAACCAAGGCATCCTATTTCTTGATTAATGCCAGTAGTGGCGAATTTAAGTCTTTCGGGAATTTATCAGAAATGATTATGGTTGCTCGGATTTCACCAACGGATGAATTAATGGATGCAAAAGTGCGCATGGGTGTGAAGTGAAACGGGTCAGTGGGAAAAGGGGTCTGTCAAGAATGGCACTTAGTTAAGGACTATTTCTGCTAATGAATCCAAGTAGAATCAAGGGGTTGAAGACGGAAAGCCCTCTTAACTAAGGTAAGCGTCAAGCCAAGCTCCCCATGGAAAGACTCGTCATAGGTCATATGCGTCATAGCATCTGCCTATGACGGATGATACCTACGACGAAAACAAAGTTGGACGTTTGTTGAAGACTGATGTGCTCGGCCGCGTGAAGACCGGTGCCAGACAACGCGAGAGGGTCCTTGATGAGTTTGAGCGCAGCGGGCTCAGCGGCATGAAGTTTGCGGCGATAGCGGGCATCAATTATCAGACTTTTGCCTCGTGGGTGCAGAGAAGGAGGCGCGCTACGGGAGCTTATCTCAGAAAGCCGGCAGACAAAAAAACAGTCGGCAACACTGCTGCCCTGCCCGCGCTGGGCTGGGTGGAGGCGATCGTGGATGAACGCAGCGGGTCGGCGGCGCTCAAGGCCGTATTATGCGTCAAACTTCCGTAAATAGGGTCAGTCCTAGTATTTAAACATTTTTTCAATGCAATACGTCGCTTGTTCTTTGTTGATTGTTCAACGGCTTATTAATAAGTCTCGCGCTATAGGATAACTTACGCCGGATCGATGTCGGGGCCAGCTTGGCCCTGGCCCCATATAATGGGGGCTTGTAGCCCCCAACACTTTTGTCGCCTTATTGCGCGAGACTCATAAAAATGGAATCACCGCCAACTCTCCAAGGGTCTTCTTAGTGATGCGAGGGCTACGGAACGCCCGGCGAATGCCAGCGTGTTTTTCGAGAGGTGATTATTTGACGGTGCGCTTTACGCGTTTCACGCGCCCCAGTTCAAGGAGCTTGCGCTGAAGCGTGCGACGGCTCAAGCCGAGCAATTCCGCGGCCTCGGTGCGGTTGTCCTGGGTGCGCTGAAGCGCGGCGTCAATCATGGCGCGCTCCATTTTTTCCAGATTCAGATCGGCCAACGAAGCAGTCGAGGTCATGCTGCCGTTCCCGTCTGACTTTTTCTGGAGCAAGATGCCCGTCCCGCCCGTGAGGTAAGGCGGCAGGTGCTTCAGGCTCACGCGCGCGGCGTTGCACATGACGACACCGTGTTCCAGTGCGGTGCGGAGTTCGCGGACATTGCCCGGCCAGTTGTAGGCCAGGAGGGTCTGCAGGGCGTCCTCACTGAGCGGTTTGTAAGGCTTGCGGTTCAACTCCGCGAGTTCGCGCAAGAATGCCTCTGCCAGCAGCGTGATGTCGCCTTTGCGCTCGCGCAGTGTCGGCAGTTTGATCTGCACCACGCGCAAGCGCCAGAAGAGGTCCTCGCGAAACTTTCCTTCCTGCACCAGCTTTGCGAGATCCTTGTTGGTCGCGGCCACCACGCGCACGTCCACTTGAATGGGCTTGCTGCCGCCGACGCGCTCAATGGTCTGTTCTCCCAGCGCGCGCAGGAGCTTGACCTGCACGTTGGCGTCGATCTCGCCGATCTCGTCGAGAAACAAGGTGCCGCCATCCGCCAGCTCGAAACGCCCGATGCGTTTCTCGTTCGCGCCGGTGAACGATCCTTTCTCGTGGCCGAAGAGTTCGCTTTCCAGCACGGTGGGGGAGAGCGCGGCGCAATGCACGGTGATAAGTTTCGCCTTCGGACGTCCGCTGAGGTTGTGGATGGCCCGGGCGACCAGCTCCTTGCCGGTGCCGCTTTCGCCTTCGATCAAAACAGTGGCCCGCGTTGGCGCGACCTGCTCGATGACGTCGATCACCGGTTTCATGATCTCGCTCTGACCGAGGATACCTTCGACGGCGTATTTGCGCTCGACCTGCTTTTTTAGTTCGACGTTCTCCTTCTCCAGCGTGCGACCTTTCAACGCGCGCTTGATGAGAATCTCCACCTCATCAAGATTGAGCGGCTTGGTGACGAAATCATACGCGCCGCGCTTCATCGCTTCCACGGCGGTGTCCACGCCGCCATATGCGGTCATCATGATGCAAAGGGGCGGACGGGGCAGTTTCAGCGCCTGCTCGATGAGGTCCATTCCGCTCTCCCCGGCCAGACGCAGATCGGTGAGCATCACATCGACCTGATCGTTGCGCAGGAACTCCATGGCTTCCGCGAGATTTCCCGCGACATAGACATCAAATTCATCCTCAAGCGAAAGCCGCAGTCCGTCGCGGGTGTGCTTCTCGTCGTCAACAATGAGGATGATTGCTGGAGGCGTCATGGTCACCAGTCTTTCCTCGCGCAGCTCTCCGTGCAGTTTGAAGTCAAGGGCGGGTGCTGGCCCTCACCGTTCATCGGTGAAGCGCACGTGATTCCGATCGCCTGGCACTTCGTGTCATTGATGATGCTAGTCACGCTGGTGTTGATGGAGAAACCATACAAAGATGGCGGGCAAACTCAAGCCAACATCACTTTCCCGTGAGGAGATGTAGAATGTTGGCGTCGCGCCAGAAACATCTCCAGAAATCAGGGCAAGTGGAGCGCATGCCCTGCAAACACTTCTTCACACCATTGCCATGTGGCCGTCGTTAACGGCGACATGATCGTTAAACTCGCCCTCAATGATCGCCGGATTCAAAAGAATTTTTCGGGTTAGATTCAATGTAAGGGGTTGATTTTGGCTTACTAATATTAGACAAACAATAGACAGTAATATATTTATCTAGACAAACAACTCTCGATGGGGTCAAGTAGATTCAATTATGAAAGCAACTCTGAACCGCTCTGTTCGTAAGCAAGCTCGGCAAACTCTGATCGCTCTGCAGGAGCCCGTTGCCTTAACCGATGACCAAACAGCCGACATCATCATGCTCCAGCGGGTTGGTCGTCGCGATGTGGCCGCCTTCCAGGAACTTTTTCAGAAGTTCAGAGGCCTGCTTTACTCGACGGTTTACCGCGTGCTGAATGATCACCAGGACACCGAGGACATCATGCAGGAAGTCTTGATGCAGATCTGGCAGAAGGCGCATCTCTATGAAGAGGTCAAGGGCAAGCCTATTACCTGGATTTCGACCATGGCGCGGAACCGGGCCATCGATCGCGTTCGTTCCAAGCAGCGTCGCTCCAGGCTCAATCACGATTTCGAGCATGAGACCAAGCCCTTACAGCCCGAATTCGATGAAGACACTAGCGACGTGGTCATCTCCGGAGAGAGGGATCGCACGATACAGAATGCAGTCATGGAACTCTCACCTGAACAGCGGGAGGCAATCCAGCTCGCCTATTTCAATGGTCTGACCCAGAGCGAAATCGCCGAGCGTCTTAACGAGCCGCTTGGCACCGTCAAGGCGCGCATCCGTCGCGGTGTGCAGCGCCTGGAGCAAACTGTGCGCCGCAAGTTGTAAGCGGTCCTGCCTTGAGTTCCCGAATGCGCGGGCGGATTTGCGAGTCTATATTCGCGGACTCGACTCCCTTCCCGCCGCATGTCAATCCATGGAGCTATTAACACGCAACCGCCTCCAGGCGCGGGATTCGTATGCTCCGCGTCTGACAAGTGGTTTCGTGATGTGGCTGGTGACAAATTTTTCTGGAACGGCATCACATACGGACCGTTCAAACCCAACACACGTGGTGAGCCTTGGCCGGAGAATGAGAAGCTGTGGACCGACTTTGCTCACATGGCGTCGCTGGGATTCAACGTCATCCGCGTCTATAATCCGCCTACCGATGAAGTCCTCATGGCTTGCGTCTCGTCCGGTCTGCGTTTGCTTGCGGGAGTGCCGTGGACGCAGCATGTCGATTTTCTCGCTGAGAAATCCGCGCAGCGCGATGCGATTGCTCGCGTGACGCAAGTGGCGCGGCGGCTGGCGCATGAACCTTGCATCACCGGATTGCTGATCGGCAATGAAATCGAAAAAAGTCTCGTGCGCTGGATGGGGCCGCTGCGTGTGCAGGCATTTTTGGAGAAGCTCATCGAGGTGGCGAAAGTCGAAGCGCCGCGTCTTCCCGTGGCTTACGCGAACTATCCGTCCACGGAATATCTCGCGCCGCGCAACACGGACTTTGTCGCATTCAATGTGTTTCTCGAGCGCCGCGATGACTTCGCGCGCTACGTTCGTCATTTGCAAATCATTGCCGGGGACAAGCCGCTGGTCATCACCGAGTTCGGGATCGATACCAAACAACACGGCGAAGCCACGCAGGCAGAGTCGATGCGCTGGGAGATGGCGGAGCTTCACCGCATCGGTGCCGCTGGAAATTTCTGGTTTAGCTACACCGATGAATGGCATCGCGGCGGCGAAGACGTGACCGGCTGGGACTTCGGCATCGTCACCCGCGACCGGAAGTTGAAGCAGGCCTGTGCGACTTTGCCGCATCTTTATCCTTCATCCTTCATCCTTCATCCCTTTGTTTTCTCCGCAATCATCTGCACCCGCAACGGCGCGGCGACTCTTCGTGAATGCCTCGCCGCGCTCGCCCAGCAGTCGCATCCGCACTTTGAAGTGCTGGTGATCGACGACGGATCCACCGATGCCACGCCGGAGATCGCGCGGGAATTCCCGTTTGTGAAATACCATCGCCAGGATCATGCCGGACTCAGTGCCGCGCGCAATCTTGGCACCCGGCTCGCACAGGGCCAGATCATCGCATTCACCGACGACGACTGCGTGCCCGATGAGGACTGGTTGCTGAAGCTCTCTGCGGCGTTCGATGCTGAGACTTGCGTTGCAGCGGGCGGACCGAATCTCGCACCGCCTCCACGCACAAACACCGAGGCCGTCGTCGCCGCCGCGCCCGGTGCCCCGGCGCATGTGCTGGCGAGTGACCTAGAGGCCGAGCATCTTCCCGGCTGCAATCTTGCCATCCTGAAGTCGGCGCTCGAAGCCATCGGCGGATTCCGCGAGGAATTTACCGCCGCCGGTGATGATGTCGATGTCTGCTGGCGTTTGCAGGCTGATGGAGGGAAGCTTTTTTTCATTCCTTCCGCCGTTGTCTGGCATCACCGCCGCGCGACAGTGGCTGCGTATCTCCGGCAGCAACGCGGATATGGATTTGCCGAGGCGCAGTTGATCAAGCGCTGGCCGGAGCGTTTCGCGTGGCTCGGTGGTGCACGCTGGCGCGGCACCATCTACGGCCATGCACAGTCGGACCATCTCGCGGGAAAGCTGATCGACTTCGGTCCCGGCGGATCGGCGCTGTTCCCCGTGATCTACACTTCGTATGCGCGCCAATGGTCGGATTGGTTCTCCGGCTTGCCCTGCGCGCTAATAATGCTCGCGCTGCTTGCCGCAGGCATCATTTTTCAACCGCTGTTTGTCATTGCCGCCCTGTTGCTTGGCGGCTCGATCGTCGCAGCAGCCAGCGTCGCATATCAGCGAAGCCGCGACCACAAGTTGCCATCGTGGCGTGGCGGATTGTTGCTGGCACTGCTATGCTGGCTACAGCCGATGGTGCGCGATTGGGCCCGTGTGCGGGGGATGATCACGCTGCGGGCCTGGCCGAAAAGTCGTAGCAAGGGCGTCTCGCCCTTGCCGGAACAAGGACGAGACGCCCTTGCTACAGTCTCAAAATTACCCGGAGGCTTCGGTGGTCGAGTCTGGTCATATTGGAATCAGGCAGGTGAAGAAGACGCTGTCTTCATTGCCGCCTTGAACGAAAATTGCACTAAGGCGAGCACGGCCTGTGTTCCTGTTGTCGGGCCGGGGAACGAGTGGGATTTTAAGCTGAATGCTTCAGGCATGACCGCGTTCATCACGACGGTGACGGAATATCACGAAGGCGGAGGTCGGCTGGTGCGTGTGCGTTGCAGCCGGCCGCAGTGGAACCGTGTGATGAACTGGTTGTGGCCGCTTCCGATTACATTCAGCGCGCTTGCGGCGCTCCTGATTCCAGGCACTGATGGAGAGCGATCAGCTCGTGTGGCGACTGGAATTTTTCTTCAACTGGCAGCAGCTGGATTCTCGTTGCTCTGGGATATCATCGCTACGCGCCAGATTCATTCGCTGTTGCATCGGGCTGTGGCGCGTTGCGGCTGGCTCGATAAAAAACATACGCGCGTGACTCACAATTCCTCCCTTGCCGCACTTCCTTCTTCTGACAAACTCCCGGAACAAATTCCATGACCTCGCGCCTTGTCATTTTCGCTTCGCTGGCAGTCACATTTTTTCTTGGCTCCTGCGGCAAGCCCAAGGAACTGCCTTACAAGGAGTTGGGTTATCGTTCAGGGATTCTCACCGAGCCTGACACCGGCACGCCGTTCACAGGCATCGCCAGGGAAAATTACAAAGACGGCAAACCCAAGTCTGAGTATCCCTGCCGGAACGGCAAGTTCCACGGCACGGTCAAGGAATGGCATCCGAACGGAAAGTCGCTGGCCGAGACCGAGTTCAAGAACGGCGAGCGCACCGGACTCAATCGCGAATGGACGGAGTCCGGCCAGCCCTATATGGAGCGCGTCTATGATCGCGACCGGATCGTGAGCGAGAAGAAATACGAGAACGGGAAATGAAGAGGAGTCGTTCCGACTGCATCGCAAACTTCCGTTCATCATTTTAGCTTCAAACGACGCCAGCGCGCATAGTAGAGCAGCAGAACCGCCGGACCGAACGACAGCAGCATCACGGAAACGCCCATCGTGATTCCAAAAAACGTGAAGATGCCCGCGCAGCAGTCGGCCCGACCGCGGGCCACGATGTGTGATGGAACAGCGATCAAGAGTTCCAAAATGCTGCCACGCAACAGCCAGCGTGATTGTTGCTGAATCAATTCAACGGGCCCAGTCGCCCGGCTGATGCGGAAGAATACGACCGACCAGACCAACCAGGAAAGCACCGCGCTGCCGCCTGCCCAGAGCAGGCGGTTTCCAATGTCTTTCTCGTTTATCACTTCCACAAGCGCGAGGCCGACGCCCCATGTCAGCAAGCCGAACCAGAAACCTGATACGATTACCGGCATCCAGACGGATTTACGGGTCACCGGGCGCTTGGTCGCCAGCCTGACAGGCAGCCGGAGAAAGAGGAACTGGCTCAATACCAGAGTGCCGACGAAGATCCAGTAGGACCATTCCTTGTAGACATCGAATAGTCCCAGAAATTTAGAGCCATTGGGAAATCCGGCTAGGTCCGATTTTTTGACAAAACATGTGAAGATCAACGGCATCGTCAGCGCGATGAACCAGGTCAGGTAGAGTCCGGCCACAATGAGTCCCCAATGGAGCCATGAGCGTTCGCGCGACGGTGATTCGGGTGTCATGGAGTGATCGAGGAATATAGCATCGAAGATTTTTTAAATAGGAGAGGCGAGCTAAGGTTTTTAGCGCAAAAATGCAAGCAGTGCTTCATGGTCTATTATTATCGGCAATAAAAATTAGATATACTCTGGCGCTATGAAATGGGAAATCGTCGCAATCGGCAAACCAGCATTGAGTTGGGCAAGAGAAGCGGTTGACGATTACGCAACACGACTCCGACGAATGATTTCCTTGGAGATCAGCGCGCTGCGACCGAATCCAATTTCCACCACGAGTGAGCGAATGCTTGAAGCCAGTGCTGGGAGCTGGCGCATCGCTTTGGACGAGCGCGGTAAAATGATGAGTAGTGAGGACTTCGCAGAGTGGATTAGAAAGCAGGAACTTGCTGGGCGGAAGCGTGTCAGCATTCTCATTGGCGGCGCTGATGGGCATAGCGATGCCGTCCGTTCCGAAGTTAATGAAATTTGGTCGCTGACGCCTATGACTCTGCAGCATGAGCTGGCGCAGGTAGTTTTTCTCGAGCAGCTTTACCGAGCTTGTTCAATTCTGCGGGGAGAACCTTATCATCGGAAATAGTCAGGGCGTTTTTCATTCCTTCTGCATTTTCCTCTGGTGCTATAGAAAACTCATTTACCCATGCCAGCCGGCTCGTTGATCCCGAATAAAAAAGTTTTAATTCCTACTTGAATTATGTAGATTGACCGGATATACATAAAATATGCATCTTACCAAGAAAGGCGAATACGCGCTGCGGACTCTCATCCGCCTGGGCTTGGCTTTTCGTTCCGGGCGTGATGTGGTCTCTGTGTCCGAGCTTGCTGACGGCGAGCATTTGCCATTCAAGTTCATAGAAAACATCCTACGGGAGCTGCGTCAGGCCGGATACGTGGAAAGCAAGCGCGGCAAGAATGGCGGCCTCCGGCTGGCGAAGCCGATGAAGGAAATCACCATCGGGGAGCTGGTGCGGCTCATCGACGGCCGACTCGCGCCCATTGGCTGCGCCAGTGAAACGGACTACGAGAAATGCACCTGCCCGGATGAACTGCATTGCGGCCTGAGGATGCTCATGATCGACGTGCGCAATGCCATCGCGCGTATACTAGATCGTTATACGCTGGACGATGTGGTCAGTGTGACACTGGGCAAATTCCAGCGCGACGGCGTCGCCCCGCCATTCCAGCCTGCGGCCCCCAAAGCAGCGCGCGGCAGGACGCCAGCGCGCGTCATTAAGCCTCGCCGCGTGGAACACGCCGATCCCCTCGACGGTTTCTTCGCCATTTTCGACAAGGCCAAATCGACCTTCCCCCGCCGCTCATAACCGTGCCCATCTCTGATTCCATCCTCCACCATCGCATCATGAAACGCAGAAAATTCCTCGCCGTCACCACGCTCGGTCTCGCCGGGCTGCCCTCCTGCAAGCCGAAGCCCGCTGCTGGCGAAGTCTCCGTCATTCGCTTCGGCCACTTTCCCAACATCACCCACGTGCAGGGGCTCGTCGCCCAGCAGCTTACGCGCCGTGGTGAAGGCTGGTTTGAAAAGCGGCTGGGCGTGAAGATCGAATGGTACAACTACAATGCGGGACCCTCGGCGACCGAAGCCATCTTTGCCGACGCGCTGGATGTCACCTACATCGGTCCCAGTCCCACGTTGAACGCCTATGCGAAATCCAAGGGCACGGAAATGCGCATCTTAGCCGGCGCAGCCAACGGCGGCAACGCGCTCGTGGTGCGCGCTGATTCAGGCATCACCAAGCCGGAAGATTTCCGCGGAAAGAAAATCGCATCACCTCAGATGGGCAACACCCAGGATGTGCAGCTTCGCGCGTGGCTCGCGGAGCATGGTATCAAGGTCACGCTTACCGGCGGCGAGGCCACGGTCGTGCCCACGGAGAACGCGAGCCAGCTCTCCTTGTTCCAGCAGAAGGATATTGACGCCGCATGGACGGCGGAGCCTTGGGTCACATTTCTGGAGATGGAAGCTGGCGCCAGAATATTTCATCAGGACACGGACACGAACGTCACACTGCTTGTATCCAGCGCGGCATTCTTGAAAGACCAGCCGGCCCTTGCGGAAAAGCTCGTCGCAGCGCATCGCGAGCTGACTGTCTGGATCAAGGAGCATCCAGCTGAGGCCAGGGCGCTGATCAAAGCTGAACTCACCGAAGTCATGAAAACCGCGCCCAAGGACGAGTTGCTGGACAGAGCGCTGGCGCGCGTGGTGCTTACGGATTCGATATCACGTCAATCGCTGGAGCGAATGGTTGCAAGCGCACAGAAGGCAGGCTTCTTGAAGGGCATTCCAGACTTGACCAACCTCCTGCCAAATAATCGATAGCCTGAATGAATATTAGCAATGAACTCGAAAACATCGTCCCCGCCAAGCTCTTGGTGGAGGATGTGTCGAAGTCTTTTGCCGGACGGGGCCGGCGCGTGCAGGCGCTCGACAAGGTCAAGCTCGAGGTCGGAGAGGGTGAATTTGTTTGCCTTGTCGGTCCTAGCGGCTGCGGCAAAAGCACGTTGCTCAACCTGATTGCCGGGCTTGACCAGCCTGATTCAGGTCGCGTGATCGCTGATGGCAAACCAGTCGTCGCGCCGGGTCGCGACCGGATGGTAATGTTTCAGGAGCATGCGCTGTTCCCGTGGCTTGATGTCACAGGCAACGTGCTATTCGGCCTCAAGCTCAAGCCTGGCCTGACTCGCAAAGATCGTCGCGAGGTGGCGCGGTATTATCTGAAGCTCGTCGGCCTGGAAAAATTCATGGACTCCAATGTTCACGAGCTCTCCGGCGGCATGAAGCAGCGCGTCGCGCTCGCCCGCGCGCTGGCGCCGAACCCGCGCGTGCTGCTGATGGACGAACCCTTCGCCTCTCTGGATGCGATGACGCGCGAGCAGTTCTACGTGGATTTGCAGAAGATCTGGGCAGCACGCCGCAAGACGATCATTCTCGTGACGCACAATGTGCGTGAGGCCGTGTGCCTCGGCGATCGCGTGCTGCTTTTCAGCGCGCATCCGGGCCGCATTCGCGAGGAGTTCAAGGTCACGCTTCCGCGACCGCGCGAGTTCAACAGCATGGAGTCGGCCGCGCTTGCCGGTGACATCACCCGTGCGCTCAAGCAGCATATGATCGAGGAGGCCGAGTCATGAAACGATTTCGGAATGCCCTGATCTTTTTCGTTTCACTGGTCGTGCTCTGGCAGATTTTGTATTGGGTGCGCAACGCGCCCGTGTTGCTGCCGAGTCCATTCACCGTGGCCCAATACCTCTGGGTCGCCCTCGGCGACGGCACACTGGCAACTGCGACCTGGATCACCACCAGGCGTCTTCTGATCGGCTACGGCATCGGCTGTTTCATCGGGTTGCCGCTTGGTCTTATGACCGCGCGGAGTAAATTTTTGGGCGACACGGTTGGCTTGCTCGCGCTGGGTTTGCAGACGCTGCCC
Source organism: Verrucomicrobiota bacterium (assembly GCA_031400955.1). Taxonomy (GTDB): domain Bacteria; phylum Verrucomicrobiota; class Verrucomicrobiia; order Verrucomicrobiales; family Verrucomicrobiaceae; genus VFKE01. The sequence continues at coordinate 14,631 of JANNQW010000045.1, read as the reverse complement.
AGTGTGTGCTGGGTGCCGCTGGCCGTGCTCTGGTTCCGCCAGTCCGAGAGCGCGATGCTCTTCGTGGTTGTCATGGGCACCTTATGGAGCGTGCTGATTGCCGTGGACAATGGAGTGCGCAGCCTCCCTCCGCTGTTTGTCCGCGCCGCGCGCACCATGGGTTCCAACGGCGCGCATACTTTGTTCAAGGTTGTGCTGCCCGCCTCGCTTCCCTTCGTGGTCAGCGGCATGAAGCAGGGCTGGGCCTTCGCCTGGCGCTCGCTCATGGCTGCGGAAATTTATGTCACCATTCTGACTGGCTATGGACTGGGTTACCTGCTGCACATCGGCCGCGAATTGAATTCCATGGATCAGGTCATCGGCGTGATGCTCGTCATCATCACCATCGGTCTGCTGGCGGACAAAATCCTGTTCTCCCCGTGGGAGCGCTTCATGCACCGCCGCTGGGGCACGGCGAAGGCGTAAGTCGAACCCCAAACAGCGTTCCACTACAGAACGATTTGGGTGTTCTTTCGTAATCAGGAATTGCCATCTCGCCAGCAAATGCAACGCGATTAAAGCGCGCTTTAGGTCTGGCCACATGGCTCCAAACCGGTCGTGCGTGATGTTATATATTGCGGAACTTTGTCTGATATCACACCATCGGCGTGTTCTCTCCCAGCACCGGTGATGCATGGCCCCGGCCGCGGACTTCAGGAATGCCGCGGAGAATCAGGAGTGATGCCCCCGCGAAAACTGCGATGAGCGCCACGACGCCGAGAAAGTTTTGCGTGAGGAAAAATGCCAGGCCGCTCAACGAAGCGGCGATGATCAAGGCCACGGCCTGGCAGAACGAGAGAATGGCCTGATAAGTGGGGCGGCGCTCCTGTGGGCAGAGCTCGGCGCTGAAGGTGAGATCGCCGACGCGGTCCACGAACAAGCCGAAGCCGAGGATGAAAAGCATGACGAGGAAAGCCGGGAATGAATGAATGAACGGAAGCACGGCGCAAAGCAGGAGGCAGAGGCAACGGGAGAGCAGCATCAGTGCGCGGCCGCCGTTGCGATTACCGAACCAGCCGGCGAAGATATTGCCGGCAAGTGAGCCGAACATGCTGGCGAGCACGAGATGGCCCACGTCTGCCTGGGGCCGACCTGTTGCTCTGAGGGCGTGGATGCTGAGGAAGGACACCAGCATCAGCCAGCCCAGGCCGGTGAAGCGCGCGAAGATGAGCCGGACGAGCCGTGGTTGTTCGGCAAGCATCACGGGCAGTTTACGCAGATATGCCCTGTAAGAACGTCGCGGCAGTTGCAGCGGATGCGGATTGGAAGCTTCCCGCATCAGGCATTGCGCGATGAACGAAAGTGCGAGGAAACAAAAGCAGATGATGTGCAGCCAGGCGTAGCCGGCGGCATCCGAGTGGCGCGAGAGCATCCAATGGATCACCGGTCCCGCCGAGAGGCCGATGACGCCCTGGATGACGTAACGTATGGCCCAGCCTGATGCGCGCAGATGCTCGGGGATCATGCGGGTGACCATTTCCATCCAGGCATTCACGCCCACGCCGCCGATCAGTCCGGAGACGATGGGAGTGAGCACCACAATGGGCAGCAGTGCCGCGCGCGACTCCGGCAGCCAGAACATGAGCAGCGCAGCCACTAGATATGGCAGCCGCTGCATTGCGCCGAACAGCGACACGAAAGGTTTCAAATGATGGAGGCGCTCGACCAACGGTGCTACGAACAATCCCAGCACAGAAAAAGAAGCAGGCAGCAGAACTGGCATCAGGGCGATGAGATTGTCCGAGCCGCCGAGCGAGTTGACGAAGGAGGGCAGCACTGTCTCCGGTGAGATGAAGGCCAGCCCGGCCATATAGGTCCCACCTTCCAGACAATGCATCCAGAAGTTGCGACGGAGATGATGATCTTTGTGAGCCACGAGCAGAAATTCAGTGCAGGCAGGCAATTCAAGTCAACCTTCCTGAAACAGCACCCGGCCGCACTGTTCGCACTGCGTGATTTCCTCGTCGGCCTTGAGCTTGTATTGGGTGCCGATGACCACGCTGACGTGGCAGCCCTGGCAGATGGGGCCCAGCAGCGGCACCACGGCGGCATCGCCCTTGCTTTTCATGAGCCTGTCATAAAGACCGAGCGCATCCGGATCGACCGCGGAGGCAAGCTGGGCACGGTTGGCTTTGAGTTCGGCGAGCTGCGCCTCGACATTTTTTCCGCGTTCGGCGATGGCGGCCAGCTCTTCATCCACATGCTTTTTTGTTTCGGCGAGTTTTAAGGTGGCCTGCACATGTGCGGGCTTTACAGCCTCAAGCTGTCCCATGAATTCCAGTTCCTGGTCCTCCAGCGTGCGCACTTCGTTCTCGTAGCGCGTAACTTCAAAGGCAAGCGCCTGGAATTCCTCGTTCTTGCGCGTCTGAAACTGCTGTTCCTTGATGCGCGCAATGCTGGTGCGTCGGGTCTGAGCGTCAAGGTCGAGGCTCTTTATTTTCAATTCTACCTCACGCATTGCAGCGAGCGCATTGGCGACGGCAGCCACATCGTCTTCAAGGCGGGAGTTTGCGCGTTGTTGCAGCAGCGGCAGATCTTTTAAGTCTTTGATGAGCGCGCGAATGCGTTGATCGCGATCTTGCAAGACGAGGAGTTGTTGAACGACAGGTAACATAAGAAGAAATGATGAATACTGAATTTTAAATGATGAATTAATAGAGTTCGACTGGAGAACGTTTGCCGTCTTCGACGCTGAGGTTTTTGGCACCTGCTTCGCCGAGAGTATCGACACGGAGCTGCCAGATTTCTTTATTGATGGCGGCGAATTCTTCCAATGAGAATTTTGAGGGCTTGCTGAGCTTCCGCTTGGTCTTTTCAACTCGGAGGAGGGCGTCATGGACCACGGGGTTCGGCAAGGCTTCGAGATGCAGCTTGGCTTGCTCGACCATCTCCAGCCGATGACAGATCATGACCATGTCGTTGCCGGCTTTCACGGCTTCCTGGATGGCTTGTTCAAAGGTGACTTCGTTGAGGATGGCGCCCATGTCGAGATCGTCGGTCATGGCGAGACCGTCGAAGCCGAGTTGGTCGCGCAGAAGTTTTTGCACGATGTTGTGCGAGAGCGAGGCGGGCCAGCGTTCGTTGTCGGGGTCGAAGGCCTTGTAATTCGCATGGCAGACCATCACGCTGTCGAGCTCCGGCATGAGGGTGCGATAGGGGAGGAGCTCCTCTCGTTCGAGCGCCTCTCGCGATTTGGTGATGACGGGCAGAAATTCATGCGGGTCGCACTCTGCGGGGCCGTAGCCGGGGAAATGTTTTGCACAACTGAGCACGCCCGAGCCACGCATGGCGCGATTGAACACGCCGGCGTTGTTCACCACTTCCTGCGGATCACGTCCGTAGCAGCGACCCTTGAGCGAGTTGTCGGCGTTGTCATCGTAGCTGATGTCGAGCACCGGGCAGAGGTCGAGGTTGATGCCGAAGAGGCGCAAAAGATTTCCGGTCAGTCGGCCGTGTCGCTTGATGAGATTGCGGTCGCCTTTCTCGCGGAGCTGTTGCGCATTTGGGGGTTCCTGTCCGATGTAGCGCAGGCGCGACACCCGACCGCCCTCCTGGTCGATGGTGATGATCGGTTCGATGGCACTCAAGTCGCGCAGATCATCGCAGAGCTTTCTCAATTGCGTGGCATCCTGCAAATTCCGGCTGAACAGGATGAAGCCGCCGGGCTGGAGCTTCTTCAACCGCGCCGCTGTTTCTGAATCGAGATCGGGACCGGGGATTCCAGTGATCAGGAGCTGGCCGAGCAGGGCGGAGTTGGCGGACATGGAGGGGCAGACTAGCGGCGGGAGCGGGAGACGCAAGTGTTGCCGCTGGCTGTAAATTCTCAAACAATTGGTGATAGCCAGCGGCTTTTTTGGCGTTTAAGAATGTAACTATGAAACGTGATCTTCCCCTCATCTTGTTTGCCGCCGCCTGTGCCGTCATCCTGAACGCCCAACTTTCTGCGGCCGAGGATGGATTTGTCAGCCTGTTCGACGGGAAAACTCTGGAGGGCTGGGAGCAGCACAGCGGGAAGGCGGAATATCGTGTGGAAAACGGGGCCATCGTGGGCAAGACCGTGGTCAATACGGATAATTCCTTCATGTGCACCAAGAAGAAATATGGCGACTTCATCTTTGAGTTTGAGTTCAAGGTCAATCCGCAGATGAACTCCGGCGTGCAGTTCCGCAGTGAATTCTACGCGAAGGAAACAGAGGTGGAAGTCAACGGCAAGAAGCGCAAATTCCCGGCTGATCGCGTGTTTGGCTATCAATTTGAAATCGACCCCAGCGCTCGTGCCTATACGGGAGGAATTTATGATGAAGCGCGGCGTGGCTGGCTGTTTGACTTGAAGAACAACGAGGCAGCCCGCAAGGCCTTCAAACAGGGCGAGTGGAATCAGGGCCGCATCGAGTGCCAGGGCGACAGCATCAAGACCTCGATCAACGGAGTGGCTGCGGCTGATCTCAAGGATGGCTTGACCAAGGAAGGCTTTATCTGTCTTCAGGTTCACAGCATCGGCAAGAACGTCGAGCGCGCGGGCGAGGAAGTGAGCTGGCGCAATCTTCGGATCAAGGAGTTGAAATAAGCAGCTTTGGGAAAGGGAAGTAGTTCGCGTGTCCCCACGCGGTCACTGGCGGAACGTAGTCCGTGTGTCCTCACGCGGTCATTGATCTGATTTTAGATTTGCCGCTTGATCCCTTGTAGTGTGACCGCGTGGGGACACGCGGACTACTCTTTGAAACTTTTCCCTGTTGCCCGGCATTGGAGATTGTATATCTCAGTATGGAACTCGATCTTGAAGGAGAACATGCCAGCCGTGCGTATGCATTGCTGGCCTCGCTGGTGACGCCCCGACCCATCGCTTGGGTCACGACACTTGGTCCCGACGGCGTGGTCAATGCCGCGCCGTTTAGTTTTTTCAATGTCTTGGGCGCGGACCCGCCCATTGTCGGTTTCTGTCCCGGCGACCGCGATGATGGCACACCGAAGGACACGGCGCGCAACGTCCGGCTGTCGCTTGAGTTTGTGGTCAATCTGGTGGATGAATCGGTGGCCGAGGCCATGAACCGGACCGCAGCATCGCTGCCTTATGGTGAGAGCGAGATCAGTCTCGCTGGCTTGACCACTCTGCCTTCGTCGATTGTGAAACCACCAAGAATCGCCGAATCTCCCGCGAGTCTGGAGTGCGCGGAGTGGGGCACGCTTCAAATAGGAGGCAACCGGCTCATCATCGGAATGGTGAAACGGATTCACGTCCGTGATGAACTCATCGATCCGGTGACCCTGCGCATTCACAGTGAGCGACTGCACACTGTGGGACGCATGGCGGCACCTCACTGGTATTGCCGGACGGGAGATCGCTTTGAAATGAAGCGACCGGACTAGCGATTGCGCATTACATCTATGTGTTCGCATTTAAATTGAAAATGCCGGGCTATTAACTGAATCATGAAAATCACCCTTTTCTTTCTGCTTCTGATGACGGCATTCCTTTCGGCAGAGGTGGGGAATACATCAACGGAGAGGGAAGCAGCAGAGTTAGTTCTAAAGGGGGATGCCAGCGCACTTGCAGGAAATCGCGAGGAAGCGCAATCAATCTGGGGCCAAGTTCTTTCCCTTCCTGGTGCAGGAGTAGAGCAGATATTGGACGCGAAAGAGCGGCTGAACTGGGCGCGCCCCGAGAATGGCATCGGCGGACTGGCCTCAGAAAAACCGGGAAAAGCGTTCGCCCTGTTCCGGCGCAACTCATTCCTGGGTGCCAACAATGTTCAACGGCAAAGGTTCATCCGCGAGTTCTGTGATGACATCAATCATATTTATCCACACCCGGAATTAGATGCTTACGCTGTATGGCTGCAAAAGATGCTGGCGGAGGATAAGAACTTCGAGCTGCTGCCCTTGATTCTCGAAGGCGATCTGGCTGGCAGCCATTGGTGGCTGGCGCAATTCGTCCGGAATCTCAGCGACTATGACTTTCTCCTCGATCCGGATCGCGCTTTGGAGGTTGTGAAGCTGCTGGGCGGCAAGGCTGGAGACGGCTTCAACGCCAAAATTCACGATGAAGTTGGAGAGTCGTTCATGTTCAGAATCATCGATGAGTTGGCCATCGATCCAGATGGCGGACAGGATAAACACCAGCACACGCGCGAAGCGCTGAAAAAATTCTTCTGCAGTCAGAAAGTTACAACTCTGGACTCCGACCTCATGCTTACTCTACTGCAATGGGATGACGATAAGGCACTGGCCAAGTTTCTGACAAAACACGGCAGCAATTTGGCAGTTCTTGAGCCTGAGCATCAGAAAGCGATGCTGCAAATGTTGATGCCCGTAAAAGGTTGTCCCAAAACCGGTGACATGGACGAGATACTGTATAGCGGGGATGCCTGCGCACTGGCGGGTGAACGCGACAAAGCTATGGCGTTTTGGAGACAGGTGATGACCCTTGCCCCAACGGGCATCGTGCTGCGACAGGACGCGAAGGAGCGGCTGGAATGGGCAAGCCCGAAGGGCAACATCGAAACCTGGGGGCCAGAGAATGTCGGACAGGTGTTCGCCAATCACATGCGCGACAGTTTTTTGGGAAAGGACTCCACAGAGCGCAAGGCTTTGATCGAAAGCTACGGCTCCGGTAACGACGGGAGCGGCAAGATCAACTCTAAATTTGAACACTATTCCAAGTGGCTTGAGCACTTGCTGATGAAAGACAAAAACTTAGAATTGCTGCCCTTGATCCTGGAAGGAGGGCTGGCCGATAACAAAAGATGGCTGGCAGTGATGTCACCTTACCTGGTTAACAATGACAGTCTCAATGATCCGCTGCGCTTCATCAAGGCAATGGAGGGCCTGGGTTTCCTGGACGACTCCACGAGATTTCGGTGCTTGTCCCTAGGAGAATATGACAGGCAGTCAGTTTTTGAAAAAATGATCATTACGCAGCAAAATATCTCAGACAAAGAAAGCCGTAATGCCATAAAAAAACATTTTATGGAACTGCGGCCTCGCACTTTCGGGGCCGACCTCGCGCTGGCCATGCTTGAGGAAAATGAAGACGGGGCGCTGGCATCCTTTCTAAAATCTTATTCAGCGCAACTGGCACGGATGGGGCAGCCTCGCCGCAGCGAGATTCTGGCCGTTTTTAAAACAAAACTGAGAGGCTATCCCTACACTGAGGAAATGGACGATTCAGTGGTTTCAGTTCTTCAGCCGTTGCTGCCCAATGGTGAGTTAAATGAGGCAAAGCTGGAAGACAGACTGACCGAAATCCTCACGGTCGCCAATCAAAACGTTGATAGCGATGGCGACCTTGCATCCTCAGATGATGTTGCCAGATTAATTTCCAACGTCGCAATTCGCAGTCCGGACAAAGCAATCGAGGGCCTGAAAAAGGCCATCGAAATTATCAGGGACCATCCGCGACAAAAAAGTTCTGACTATGCGGCATCCGAAAAACCCATGGCCTGGCTCTTTAGAAGGCTTCTTTTCAACCCAAAACTCTTCAACTTTGTTCTCCATCAATCAGATAAAGAGGGGTTGCTGGCGGACACATCCTGGATGGACACCACACAAAGATACTCAGCGCACGCATACTATTACAAATTCACAGGACAACAGGTGGTCACTTACTATCTTTCCTCCAACATACTCGTGGCCGAGGCCGAGAGTTTCAATCCGCTCCACATCTATTCATTGTATGGTTATGGTTCGAAAACCATCCTAGGAATGATTGCGGATCAATTTTTTACCAGGAATGACAGGCTGAGAGGAGAAACGCTTAACGCGCTGCGGAAGCAACAACCGAGAACTTTTGGATCAGAAATGGCGGAGATCATGATAAGTCATGACAAGAACGCCATCATGGATTTCATCCGCAGACGCTCGCCGGAGTTTGCAAAAATTCCTGCCGCCCGTCGCGGTGCCGTGAAGGATGCCCTCTTCATGGCATGGGAGGACCTGCCAAACCCGGAGGCGCTTTCTCCTGAGTTGCAAACCCTGTTGCAACCGTTGCTGGCTCGCGACCCTGCGGAGATCAACCGGCAGTTTGAGCAGATCATGCGCGTGCCATCTTTTGCCTCAATGAACCTCCGGCCTGAGTCCGGCATGGAGAGCGCGCTGGTCATCATTGATGACTTGTCGAAGCAGGATGTCCAAAAGGCCATGCGTCTGGCGGACAAAGTGCGGGAATTGATCGCCCGCCATCCCGAAAATTCTCCCCGGGACAAATCCTTTTATATCGAAACCTTGCAAACCAGAACTGCTGCTGTCCCGGAACTCTTTGGCATTTACACGAAGGAATTTGAGAATCACGACGGAGCCAGCAAACCCCGTTGGATGATTGGAGTTTCTGATCAGCTATCATCTTGTAGCAATCTGCCTATGCGTTCGCTGAAAATGCTGCGTGCAGGACGGTTTCTGGACGAGGCACCATCCTTCCACAGCTATCGCATCGAGCATGACAACATCACGACATGCTGGCTCGAGATGATTCTTGGCCACATCAAGCAAGATGACCAGGCCGTGGCGGCCGCGACTGATTTTTTAAACAATCAAAAGCCAACTTTTGGGGTCCATCTGGTGAAGGCTTTGCTGGATGACAAGCCGGATTCCCTACCCCAATTCATCAGCAGACGGTCGGCTGACTTGGAGAAGATTCCCTTCGAACGACACTCAGAAATCACCTTTCTTTGTGGCATACGCTTCGGCTCCTGGCTGCAACTCGCCTCCGTGTCTGAGAAGTGGAACAAAGCCCTGCAGACTTTCCTGCCCGGCCACAAAATTAGGATCGCCCAAAGCTGCCACAAAATCCTCGCCGCAACCCGTCTGTTTGATTTGGAGCCGCGGCTCAATGAACTTGATCTTGATCAGGGCGATCCGTGGTTGAGATGGCTGAACGTCATTTCCGAAATGATGATAATCGATCCCGGCAAGGCAGGTCGCGCGTTTGAACATCTGATGCGATTGGCAGATGTCGCCGATCAGAAGTTAGAGGAGGCTGCGGTGGAGAAGGACCCCTCGGCCACAGGTGAGCGGGTTTATGCGAAAAGTCTTCTAACTTGGGCCGCCAAGTTTCCGGTTTTGCTCAAGTCGTGCATTTCCGCCGCCAAGTCAGCCGAAAAACCCCTGGATATAAAAGATGGGTTGTCGCGCGCATTGGAGGACATTGCGGGCAAGCCTGTAGAAGCTTGCCTGCTGTTGGAATCAGCCGGTTTTCTGACAGACGCGGCAAATTTTGATCCAACACTTTCCATTGATTACCTAAGCCAGTTTTCTTCCGGAGGCTTTAGCAGCGAAGAGCTGATCCTGTCCTTTCTTACCGATCCAATACACTTAGGCATCTACGAAGATATTAAATCATACCTGACCAAACGCCGGCCGCAGACCTTTGGCTCCGACTTTATCCAGGCTTTGCTAAATGAAGACGGCTCCACCGGCGTGTCCGCCTTTCTCAAGGCTCATCAAGCTGACATTGCCCGGCTTCCCGCCGCGTCCCGTAAGCCGGTTATGGATATGTTGCGCAAGGCGTGGCCGAAGATGCCGCCATTGTAGTCGCTGTCCGGTGCCTCACGCAAACCCATGCCTCAGATGCAGGCGAGCATCGACATGATGGTGTTCGATATTCTCAGGAAGAAGTGGTCGGACAGGTTGGACTATTGGGCCGTTGATTTTGACGCTCGTCCAGGTGAGCGTGAGGTGATTCGGGCTGCATTCGTCTTCTTGCCCGCGCGGGTAATCCGGGCATAGTGAATGAAGCTTTAAGTGCAAAAGCGCCCGTAGCTCAGTGGATAGAGCAATGGATTTCTAATCCATCGGTCGGAGGTTCGATCCCTCCCGGGCGCACCACTCTCGCTTGAAGTCCTTCAGGGCTTCAGCCCAGGAAATGTTCCCAATCACGAACGCTGTGATGGTTCCGGATCATCAGGTTTGCTGGCAACGCGCGGGGTTCCGCCGGCTGCTTGCGCAGGATGAGTCCGACTTCCTGGGGAAGGCGGTCGGCTTTACGCGAATTCACCTCGCGATGGGCGAGCACGCAGTTGTCCCACGAGGTCTTGCCACCGCGAGACCGCGGAACGACGTGGTCGATGTTTCCTTCGTGAGGCGCGAGTTTACGTCCGGTGTATTGGCACATGCCGCCGTCGCGCTCCCAGACGCCGCGTTGACCGAAACGGGGACGGCGCATAGGAACCCTCGCGTAGTTTGCCGCGACGATGACCGTGGGCACGCGCACCGGCCCACGCGGGGTGTTAACCGCATGATCCTGTTCGCGCACGGGCAGTATGAGCCATTCGTCCCACCGCACAGGCGAGATCGAATCGTCAGCCTGCACGTCGAGCGCGGTGGCCGCACCGCTGGCGATCATGCAGAACGCCTCTGCAGGCGTCTTCACATGAATCGCCTGCCAGTTGCGATTCAGCACGAGCACGGTGGTTTTGTTGAGGATGTCGGACATGAAATTTGTAGTTCAAAGATTAGTCTTCGGCCCGTTCGCCGGCCGGGCACATCTTCACGATCCGCGGATCAAACTTGCCGAGAACTTCGACGAGATCGGTCTGCGCGGCCATGACGCTGTGGATGTCTTTGTAAACACCTGGCACTTCGTCGAGACCGGCACTGAGTAGTTCGACACCGGCAGCGGCGAGTTGCTTTTTCACGTTGCTCCAGGCAAAGGACTGCATTGCTTTCGTGCGGCTCATGACGCGGCCTGCGCCGTGAGATGCGCTATTGAGCGATTCAGGATTTCCTTTGCCGCGCACCATGAAGCCCGGTGTTGCCATCGAGCCTGGGATCACGCCAAGCACACCGGCACCTGCAGGCGTCGCGCCTTTGCGATGCACGATGACTTCACGTTCCGCGCCGTTGACGACGTGGCGTTCCTTCCAGGCGAAGTTGTGGTGGTTCTCAATGTCGATCACGACATGAGCACCGACCTTCTTCGCGATGTGCTTATGGATCAGAGCATGGTTTGCCGCCGCGTAGTTTCCCATGAGGTTCATCGCAGCCCAGTATTCCTGACCGGCTTCTTCCTCAAAGGTGAGCCATGCGAGATGCTTCAACTCCTTCGGCAGTTCGTAACGACGTTCCATGGCGATACGGCTGTAGTGCTGGCAAACCTGCGCTCCCGTTCCGCGCGATCCGCTGTGTGAGAGCAACGCGACGTATTCGCCCGGTCCGATCTCGAAGCCGGATTCCTGCAACGCAAGCGACTGTGCCACATCCACGCTGAACGCGCCGAACTCGACGAAATGATTCCCCGAGCCGCTCGATCCGAGCTGCTTCCAGGCCTTGTCCTTGAAACGCTTTGTGATCGGCGACACGTCCCAGTCCTCGTCCATCACATCATGATGACGACGAACCTCGAACGCTCTGCCCATGCCAAAGCACGTTTCGTTTTCCAAGATATTTGCAAGACGATCTTTCTGGCCCGCGATGGTGCTGGCCTTGCGGTCATAGACCGTAAGACGCATACGGCACGCGATATCCACGCCGACGGCATACGGGATCACACAACCTTCGGTCGCGAGCACGCCACCGATCGGCAAACCGTAGCCGAGATGCGCGTCCGGCATCAACGCGCCCGCGACCGAGACCGGAAGCGCACACGCATTCGCCATTTGCTTCACCGCTTCAGGTTCGAGCCCGGAACCCCACTGCTTCCACGGCGCAAGTTCATCGCGCTGCTTGTAGGCAGGTGCATACATACCGCGCGCGAAGCTTTCGCGAAGCGGATCGCCGAGAAACGATTCCGGCTTGGCGATGATGGCGCTGATTTCTTCTTCCAAGCGCGCAGGTTCCCCGCCCTGGGCGATGAAGTTCACGATAAATTCCATGCCGGACTTGATCGCCGCGCCCTGAGGCACGCCGAGGCGGATAAGGTCTTTAGTGTTCATGATGTTGTCTGTGATGTTGGGTAATGATAACGCGAGGGCATACCTCCGGCAGCGGTGTTTGTTCTTTTTTTGTCGCAGGATACAGCACGGAAGAGTTTCCGGCTCTTCCGTGCTGCCAATCAGTTGCCGGTAAGAGCAAATCGACGAAAGAAGGTGTTCATCTCCTCCACATCGCCGACAGCTTCCTCTGGCTCATTCAGGGTTTCGATCCGCTGCAGTTCCGAGACGATGAAGCGCGAGAGCACCTCGACGGGCGGAGACATGCTGAGTTCATCACCGGCCTGCTTGCGGGCGACGAGTGCATCCAGTGATTCGCGAGTTTCGCGATCTTCGAGCACGGCATCGACCAGTTCCTGAAAGAGCATGGGCACCTGACCGAGTGAGAGCTCGATCCAGCGGCATGCAAGCAGGGGGCGGAAGACGTAAAGATACTTCTTCAAACTCACTAGTTCGCGACCTTCCAGATAATGACGCCAGTTGCCCGAAGCCATGTGCAGGTAGTGCGCGAAGCAGCGACGCGGCGAATAGAATCGTTCCGACAGCGCATTGAACTGGGCGGTGAAAACCGGATCGTGCTGATACACGACGGGCGACTTCAGCCATTCAAGCAGCGGCGGATTGCTCTTACGGAGCAGTCGCAGCGCCTTGCGCAGTTCCCAACCGCTGACATCGAGTTCGTCCGTGAGAGGTTCCTCGATCACATCACGCCGGTCTTCGACGGACAGATACCAGTCGCGCCGGTGGACATAGAGGAAGCGCACATCGTAGTCGCTGTCATGTGAGGCGAAACCCCACGCACGGCTGCCGCTTTCGCACGCGTAAAGCACGCGTACGTTCCGCTCCTTTTCGAGACGAGCGAGCGCGTCGCGGACACGCTGATAATCTTCATTCTGTTGCATAGTGAATCTCCTTTCATGTTTATGTGTTGATGGACTGAGTGGCTGATTTGAAGGGATCACCCCGGAGGTTTCGGTTTCCGCCAGAGTGATCCATGTCCGATTTAACTGCCGCACGCCTTCCTACGCAGATGGTTTATTGCTGCGCGCGGTGAAAGCCGGAATGAGGGCCGTTAGGTCGTTCATCACGAAGTTTTGATTCGCGCCCTTGGCTTCGAGCGTTTGCAGGAAGCGAAGCGTTGCCAGAGCAGGCTGGTCTTGGATGAGGCGTGCGCCGTTTGCGAGATTACGCAACGCGGCGGATTCACCGCGTGCGCGTTCCAGTGCGGCCTGGCCTTCTTGCTTCGCCTTTTGGACTTCACTGAAAGCCTTGCGCAGTTCACCTGGCAGCATCACATCGCGCACTTCCACGTTGTGGATTTGCACGCCGATGCTTTCGGCTTGTGTCACCAGCAATTCACGAAGCTGAGTGCTGATGGCCGCTCGCTGAGCTAGCAACGCATCCATCGTGAAGCCCGCGACCACGAAACGGATGGCCGTCTGAGCGGTCGTGTAGAGGTGTGTGAGGTGGTTGTCCACCGCTTGCACGCTCTTCGCGGCATCAACGATCTGCGTGGTGAGCACAAGGCTGAGCTTCACGCTGATGTTGTCAGAGGTGAGAACTTCCTGACCTGCGATCTGGAGGAGCGTCTTGCGCGACTCGATGAAAGCGAGGGTGAAGTTTTTACCCCAGCGAACGTGGCGGCCAACGTTGAGTGTCTCAACGAGTTTTCCCTGGTGGTAGAGCAGGCCGATGAAACCGTCGCGCACGATAAATTCGACGCGGTAGTTTTTACGCACGGCGATGCCGAGGATCGTTGCAGCAACGGCAATTATAATGAGGTTAAAGATGATGTCTTGGGTGTTCATGTTGTTGTTTATGGTTTGAAATATCTGCGACCTGCGGCAGTGGCCACCACTTGGCGACGGGCGGCTTGGCTGTATGCCAGCCGCGCTAGGCTGCGTTGCGGCTGCGCTAGAACGCAGGCCACCACCGCAGATCGGTTTGTTTCGGGAGTCGAACCCGGCATCTTTCGGTTTTCAGCCGATTACCAAGCCGCCGGTTGGGTGATGTGCAGAACCACATGCGGCGATGCCGTGTGGCTGCGATTAAGCCGGCGGAGATTAAGGTGAGTCCGCAGGGAGTTGCGCCCTGCTCTGCCGGTTAAAAGCCGGCTGCTTCGCTTCCTAAGCTTCGGACTCGAAAATGGTGGTCGCGGCAGGAGTTGCACCTGCACTGGCTGCGCTCTCGACGCAGTGCCTCTGCTGTTGGGCTACGCGACCTCTTTGAAAATGGCACCCGTGGTGGGACTCGCACCCACTAGGACCGACTTGAAGGGCCGGTTGCTCGACTCTTTGCATTCACGGGCATGAAATTGGCGGAACGCGGAGGGCATGCTCCCCATCCCGCGTTTGCGGGACGATCTCCTTAGCAAGGAGTCCCGGCGCGCTGGTCCGGTTCACGTTCCTCATGGTGCCTGCGGCGGGAGTTGCACCCGCACTGTCCGGGGTTTGAATCCGGTGCCTCTGCTGTTGGGCTACGCAGGCAATAAATGGTGCTCCCGGCCGGATTCGCACCGGCACTGAACCGGGTTTAAGCCGGACACCTCTACGTTGGGTTACGGGAGCAAAATTGGTCCCGGCGGCAGGAGTTGCACCCGCACTGGCTCCGTTCTAAGCGGAGTGCCTCTGCTGTTGGGCTACGCCGGGGATGAATTGTTGAATGGTGCTCCCGACAGGACTTTCGCCTGCAACCTCCGCGTTCGAAGCGCGGTGCTCTATACATTGAGCTA